>NZ_JBNJQR010000003.1:0-476171 GCF_050113715.1 Brevibacillus ginsengisoli | reverse complement strand
GTCACTTTTCTCTTCATCTAAATCATTTGAAGAAATATGTTCGATTCCGTCATTTTTCAATACGATGAAGTCAACACCATTTCCAATCCCTTCGCAAGATAATTTTTTCATGACATTAATGAGTTCGGTTTTTACATCATTTAAAGGTAAATTAGACAGTAATTTTGATGCTTCATCTTGTTTGAAGCCGTATGAGACTCTAAGTGTTCGATCATCACCATTTGCAGTTATTGGAACAAAATCAGCTTGAGAACTGAAGAAACTTAATTCTGTTTCGCCTGTTTCGTTGAATCCGTAGACTCCAATGTATATACGATCCTCTTGATTAAACTTTTCCCATAAACTCTTTGCTAGATTGATAACTCCGTTCAAGCTTCGGTCTTTCACTTTTGCGATTTCTTGCTTAAACATTTCACCAATGAGCATATCACCGCAAAAGAAGTATAGTGTGTTCCCAACGATTTGAAATTTTGTGCATGTTTTATTTATGACTCGATAAGACTGACCATCACGTTTTACACTTATTGCCTTATCAATTGCAATCACGTGTTGTTTTTTGGTTGAGATTGATAATGCTAGGCTCATATGTCTTATTCCTCCGTTTTATAGTTTTAGTTTTCATCAATGTACTCTTTATACTTCCTTACCTTGTCATTACTCATATTGCAATTACCCCGCTCCCATTCCGAGATCAGGCTAACAGAACATCTTAGATGAGATGCAATGTCTGAGAGTTTGAATTTCTTTTTTCTCCGCTTGATCGTGTATAGTTCACGCTGATTAATTTCCATGTGATATTCACCTCCTTTCGAATTGTTATCTATGTAAAAAGCCCACCACTCATATGAGTAGCAGGCTTGGATATTACTGGAATATTTTAATTCAAGATAAAAAATTAAATTTACTCCTACTTCTATTAGATAGAAAAACTTAATAAGATACGTATATTCGCAAATTTCAAAGATACCACATTTATATAATTTTAGTCAATTTATTTTTTAACTTCTCACTTGACTCACACTTTTTACATTTACTTCTCCCTTTTCTGAAAAAGAACTGTGTCATAGGTAAGTTCTTACCACATTCTCCATTACAATTAGTCCAATTCACATCTTTTATCTGTTTTGCTTGGAAAATCCTTTGCTCATATATAAATTGATCGGCAATCTTTTTTGGTATGTAAGTATTTAAAGCATGAGTTATCGCTTGTCGAGTATATTTATATCCGTCATCATTTAATTTCTTAGTAATGTATTTATCAGAATGGTCAAAATCCATTTTTAAGCGAATCATGGTGTTATGTGCTTCAGACAATTCTGTTCTATTAAGCAGATCATTAAAATCAGTAAGATATTGAAATAAATATGATTGTGTGTTGTATTTACTTTTCGATTCCAAATTCTTATAGCTGTCGATTATAGCTCTGATATGCTTTGAATTTCCAAAATCAATATTACCGTTTTCGTAAAGGTCGATTTCCTGTATAGAACTTTTAGGAAATTGTTTATACTTTACATGTTTTAATATGCTTAATGCTTCTCGTTTGAGCTGGATGATATATCTATTGACTATCTTTGGTTCAACCTCTCTACCATCTTCATATTTACCTTTTATCAATACTTCATTAAGTAACCCGATTTGTTTGTATATCTCTCCAAGTTGTGGATACTGCATCTTATCCACTTCTGTAATTTTCTCTTTTACCTTGCTATACCGAATTTTAGAGGTTGTCTTATTTACACCACTTTTATCGTATTTTACAAATTGTCTATTTTTTCTGTTCTTAGTTCCAACTACAGCTTCATAGTATACTTGATCAATTACCTCATGTGGTATTTGATCTGCAACTTCTTCTTTCTCAAGGAACCGACTCTCACTTAAATTTTTTCGACTACGATACTCGAACTCTTTTTTGTTGTAATACGGATGTTCTAGTCCCTTATAGTTATCATTAAAAAGTAAATAGTTTGAGAACATCTCTAATAACCTTGAGAAATAGTCATTTTCAGCCAATTTACTTTTTGATCCCTTATTTTGACCATTAATATAGTACGGTGTGCTTAAATATTCTCTCAGCCATTCAAAGAATTGAGGGCTGTAACCTTCTTCTTTAATGAGTTCTGTTCTACAATTACTATTCTCGTTAAGCACACTTGTTATTACCTGCATTTTGTCATGTCCTGAGACATTGATCCAATTAAGGAAAGTTTGGATTGTATCATACCATGCATCAGCTCGATCAATAATGTTATTGTCGTAAATTTTCTTCTTGCTTCTCGTACTCAATCAATTTCCCCCTAGTATTGTTTGGTAAGTTTAAATTCATTTTCTTCTTCATTCTTCATTTGCCCCTTCGTCTTTAATTGCCGAATACATGGCCTCTTATTAATAAGGTAAATACCTCCTTTCATTAACTATTTTGGATCATTTCTTTATTTCCTGACACTTTCAATTGTAAGATCGGTTTAACAGTTCTTATAGATCGGCAATTTTGGGTAAACATTTCAACACGTGTTAGGCTGAAGCGGATTTGTATTCCTCATTTCAATTCTGATGATAAACCCGATTTACACTTTTTTAGGATTCACGTTTTTTTGTGAATCGTTCGACAAATCCTTATAGATTGTCCAACTCTAATTTTTAATTAAAAGTTGACTTTGAACAAAAATTGGCTATAATTTAGTTATAACCAGTTTTGATATAATGCTGAAACTATGTTCATATTACTAAATAGAGTTCACTCCCGATATTATCATGCCAACTGTTTCCTGTAAACAGTTTATTTCTATTTTGTCTATTAAATTTCTGACCGTCTTTAACGCCTTCTATGGCGTTTTTATTTTTGGTAGGAGTAATTATACATTTATTTGATAAAAACATCTGTACTTGGCCTATAGAAAGCCACAGACGTATGTATAAACAAAAAGAAGCGGGCAATCCGCTTCCTTTTCAAGTATAATGTGATATATTAAAAAGAAAGGGTAAGCGACTGATTAACTTACCCTATGTATGATTTGTGATGGACTCAGTTAGCGTTTATTGTCTTGGGAGGACAACGCATCTGGGTCTTTCTCGTTGTTGGCGTTCTCTTTCTGTTCTTTTTGTTTGAGTCATTAAGCAGCTACCTGCTGTAATAATTCGTACCCTGCTTCAATAACCACAAAATCTTCAGTGTCATCATCGTATTCAAAATCTTCTTCCCATATGCATACGCCCTCGGCTACATGAATATATGTATCTTTCATTACTTCTGCCCCAACGCATGTCCAATCCACTAAGTCTGAGAATGGTAGCAACTCTCTCCCTTCGAGTTCAACCTCTGAGAATAATGGTTCATCATTATCGTCCTTGTAGCAGAATGCTTCTTTGTAATGATAATTCATTGTATTTTCCTCCTTTTGATTACAAATAAGTTCGATTTAATGTACTTAATATACGATTGATAATACTTTTTGTCAAACATAAAGTTTGACTTCGCATACTTTTTTTATATAATCAAATATGGAGGTGATTCTGTGGGTTTTACATATAAGCCACTATGGCATTTACTAATTGAACGGGGAATGAAAAGAACAGATTTAAAAGAAGTTATTGGCATTAGCCCTTCTACCTTAGCTAAACTAGGTAAAGATGAAATTGTTTCATTAGATGTTATTGATAAGATTTGCAGTTATTTTGAATGTCGCATTGATGATGTTATTGAACATCAGAAAGACAAAGACCGCCAATTGTGAGCGGTTATTGTTTTAACATCTTAGATTATTTAATCAAAAACTAAATCAAATATTGTATACAATAATTCTCAATTGGGGATAAATGACTTAGACACTTTTGATAGGAGAGATTTTCTTGGAATTTATTTTGGAAAATACTGATATCTTTGACGAGGAAATAGAAACAAAACTTCATAAGATCATACTAAATAATAGAGATTTTTTTAAAGAAGGGGATGTCTATAAGTTTAGAGTTACTTTTCACGTCGATGTATTATTCGATAAAAGGTTTAAACAATTTAACATCCTTACAAGTAAGATAAATGACGGTTCATGGGAAAATACAGTATCTGAAGTGCTGAGTTTAATATTAAAAAAACTGGATAACCTACTCGCTAACAACGGAATAGAAGTTACTTCATCAACCATTCAGGGAGATAATTTGGAATCTGAAAACTTAGTAAAGATTGAAATCATTGAAGATACTTCTGAACCCATATTTACTGGTAAAGGGAAGAAAAAACAGAGGATGAAGGTTCTCTCAATCGTTCCAAGTTTGCCATACACTTATAAAACCGCCGGGAAACTTGCATCCGACAGAATAAACAAGCTTTATGGCGAAATTAGATTGATAATAGAAGACCCTAAACTAATGTCTGAGATATTAGGAATTGAGGAAACTGATAATGAAGAAATCCTTTTTAAGGCCTTTGCAAAGCAATATGGAGAATTATGGCTTACTACTCCAGAGAGAGAAAAGGAACTTAAAAGTCAGTTTCTTGAGAAAAGTTTATCGGTTATTGATAAACGCATAGAAAAAGGAGATACACAAAGTTAAAATGAATTTTTTGATATTCAGGTTACAATATACCTTTTACAAAAAAATCCTCTACTGCTTGTTTTCCTTGTTCGTGATCTTCTAGATCGCCAGATACATGGATAGTGATTTTAAATCCATTTTCGTCTTTTTCTTTATATAAAGTTTTAGAGCCATCTGGATGCTCTGTATAGTCGTAAAGTTCGTCATTAAACATAACTTGATTTATTTTTGTATACCTTATGCTAGTATTCTCTTCGTGTGGCTTCTTTTCCATTGTCATGTTGTTCATCCTCGCTGTCATTTAGATATACTACTTCGCCTTCTTCACCATATTTCTCTTTGTGATATTTTTTAAGTTGTTCAATTAACCACTCGGAGATATGTTTTTCGCCAAATTCCTCATTAAGTACTCTCAAATATTGATCACCCATTTGCTAAATTTCTTACTTGCCATAAAAAATCTTTGATATATTCAAAATCACGACTTTTGCAGTAGTCTCTAATTCAAATCTACATTATAAGTTAATACATTAAATATATTTTCTTTAGTTCTTCTAATGTAGAGTTACTTTCATCTAGATCTTTTGTAAATCTCAAGGTTGCCTTTAGCCTTCCTTGTCGTGGAGGAACTTTCAGTACTGTGTAGTGTTCCTCTTCAATTAAATCACATTCAACACCATCGTACATTACCTTTTGAATAGAAATCACCTCTTTAACAGGAATCCTCCAAATAAAAAAACCTCTTAATATGAACATTATTGACATGTAGCCAATTGTTCAATCAATAGGTAAATAGTGGTATTTTTGTTAGATTATCTAAAATTCATTCTATTCTATTAAGTATGTTGTTATAGATTGTTCTTAGCCTATTAGCATTATAATTGTTATATTCATCAAAATCACATAAACGCTTATTCTGAACCACAAATTGATTATGCCAACTTCTTTCGGTTGTAACAATTACTTCATCTTGAATTTCATCAAATTGATCTGCAGTTAAATCAATAATAATGTCTTCATATTCTAACCAAGCATGACTTTGTTCACTTTTTAAACCCCATACATAATATGTGCTAATTCCGTGTGAAGAAAGAAATTTGGCAAATAAATCACTTGTGTCTCCACAACATCCTCTAGGAAAATTTTCAAAGAATGAAGATTGTGGAAACTCATCTATTCCCATTGTTTGAATCACTTTACGAAATGTAATTCCATATTCTTTGATTTTCCCAATCATTCAGTAGTCCTCAATTTCATTCAATTTAATCTTTCATTCATTAATTTCAAATTTCCCTCTATTGTTAATAAAACACTTTTGCAATCTATGGACTTCTTTCGTAAGAGACAATATGTAGTCAGGTTGACCAGACTTTGTTAATCGAAAACATTTTAACTTATCACTGTTCTCGCTTAACAAGCTTATAAAATCTTTATTCTTACTTGTAACACTATCTTTTCCCCAAAACAAAATTACTGTATCTGCATTTGTGACAGCATCCTTGATAAAAGTAAAATTCTTCTTATCAAAATACCGTTCTTTTTTTATCTCATTCTTTTTTGCACTAACCATCGGATACAAATTAACTACTTCCATGATGCCATAATCTTCTTCGATAAACTCAAATATCTTGGTTAGAGTTGATCCTAATCTGAATGGATTCGGGTTTAATCTAGCAGGATTATTCATTACAATTGTTGCTTTGGGCTTGTTATCTTGCCACTTTCTGTACAAATAATATCTATGGTTCTTTGTTTCATCAAAAACATTAATCGCTTCAATTTTATCCCACATATCGTTACTCCCTTTAAAACCTATGTTCTATTTACCTTTTTGTAAATCTCTACTCGCTATTTTTCTTATTTGTTCCATACATTTGTACAAAGCACCTAAATGCTCATCAATATCCTTTACCCAATCTCCATTTGCATCTCTTAGATTCAATCCTTTTTCTAAAAGATTGAGTGTCTCAATAGCATCGTTTGAAATTATATATGACCCTATTGCTTTTGCTTTTCGAAGTTCTTCATATGCTTTTGATTCAATTTCTTGGTATCTCTTTAACGTTTCCTCACTTAAATTAAGCAGATTAACAACATCGTGATCAAATCTTTGTTCTTTTACATAGATCATACCAGATAAACTTTCAACAATTTTAGAATATGCACTTGCCTTTGCTTCCCACCATTTTTGTGTATAGAACTGCTTGAGTGCAATTTTAATTACAATAAATGGTGAAATAATTGCAATAATTAAAGATGGGATTATTGTAGTAATCATTTTAATCACATTATCTTCAGATAAAAGTTGATACAGGAAATTCATTCTATAGCACCTTCTCGATAGTGTATAACTCTACCATTTATTCAATCTCGTCTTTTTTATCTGATAAGAGAGCATTCTGCAAATATTCTTCCTGACCTAATCTTCATTTTATTCAAATAAAACGTATGCTAGCTGTTTAAATCTTTCTTATTTGAATGTTCTATTTTGTTCTCCTTGAAAGAAGATTGCCAGTAAAATGCAACCAATGCCCACTATAGTGATAAACGTATAATCATTTGCTTTTTCTGATGTATCAACCGTTACTATGGTTCCGATCAATAACATCAATCCAAAAAACAGAGAGACATACTTTAAAGCCCCGAAAATTAATGTTTTCATTCTTGCTGCCTCCTAATCAAATCTCCCGTATTTTCAACTACCAGCTTCGTATTGTGTTTTCTGCTTCCACGAAAAATTGAAGATGTTTATCTAAAGGAAAACTCTTTAGTATTTCAATATTAGTCTCGTAATAAATTTTAGGAGTCATTGTAGGATGAAACTGTATTCCAAAAGATTGCGCCTGTGAAAGAAGCATATCTACAACATTTGAGATCGTGTCTTCAAAATACTGTGTCTTAATTTCACCATTAACATCTCCATGAGTATATCCAAGACTTTTTCGTTCATCGTTTTCTTGAATTGAATCCCAAACTAAACGTCCAGACCATGTGCCACGCGCACTATGTACGAAAATACAAGTAATATAATTCATCATTATAACCCCCACGAAAATAGTTATTTATTCGGTTTAACACATCTTCAACCGACTTCCTGTACTTCTCGTGTTGCTGTTATTCATAGTAGAACGCACCTTTATACTCACGAACTTCTTTAAGTGTTCTTCTTACCAATTCTCTAAGGTTAGACTTATTGTATTTATTCTGCTGAAGCAATTCAGATAATTCATCGTCAGTAAGTTCCAAAAGTTCCTCAACATCGTCAATGATTTTACCAGACATCGTTCGATCATTCCTTCCAATGAAATTAGACTTTGCTTTAAATTATCCGATAAACTCCCTAAACTGCTCTTCAGTCATAAATGCAGCCTTTACTGAATCATTCTTTACATCCAGTTCAACAATGTGATATGTTCCAGATGTTTTCTTTGATAAGACTACCCTGCTAAGAGTATCTGTAATAAGGATGTAATCAGCTTCAAGGTATCTTTTCCGATGTCGTTTTATTTCGAGTTCAGTCATAAAAATCACTCCTTTTTCAAGGAGTGTAAACTATAGAATTGGGACGATAAAAACTTCAACGAAAGTTTTGGTATCTACTGTTTAATCTGTTTGTCCTCTTTTCTTCCTCTTACTAATTGTTTCTTCAAATAGTTTTTGCTCATCTGGATCATCAAAATATTGGTCTAGATGTCTATAATTAGGATAGTGTTTTTTCATATATCCTATATAATAAGGTCGAATTTCATCACAATGCTTAAATTTTCCCACTTGTCCTTTTAGAATAAAATAATTTCTTTCCCATTCGAACCTATCTGAATTCTCACTTATTCCCTTCTTGTATTTTTCAGCTAAGTCAACGCATTTATAATAATACCTATTAGAGTATCGTTTATATATAACAAATAAGAGAAGAGGTATTAGTAACCACCAGAAATCTAATATTTTTGGCATAAGGATATCTCTCTTTCCTGTTTTTCCTTTTCAACAGATTTTACCATAAAATGATTAATAATACTGTGACTATTTAATCAAACGTAGGGAGCAAATATCCAAAACAAAAAGCACTATCCGAAGATAATGCCCTTTGTTTTGTATCTGCTTAGCGTGCTTATGTCCCATATCTTGAAGACGTTGTGAAAGCCAGCCGCCGCCACTTCCAAGCCTCGTTTGACGAGTTGTTGACCGCATACATCGGCAAAATCATGCGAAGGTTGTACGTCGTCATGCCTAGAAACAATCTCAGGCACTTTTACCTGTATTGAAGGAATTTTTGTGTCGACAGAATGCTTCCTTAACTCCATCTGGTTATCCGGGTTGGTGTTATCCTGAGGTTTATTACCGTCTTGCCATTTGCTTGCTACTTCTTGCAAACTGCTTGCCGAGATTACATTAAGATCGACTAGATTAGCTTCCGCTTCGTTTTGCGAAGGTACGATCGCATCGGTGAAACCTTGTTGTTTGGCTTCCAAGAGGATCGGCAGTACACCGGGAACGGGCAATAGAGTTCCATCCAAAGACACTTCACCTAGAATAATCGTTTTGCTTAAATTAGTTGAAATTTGTTTAGAGGCAAGCAAGACCCCTATCGCAATGGAGAGGTCGAAGCCAGAGCCCTCCTTGCGCAAATCAGCCGGAGCAAGATTTACCGTTATGCGCTGCATGGGAAAGTCAAAGCCCGCATTCCGAATCGCCGCCCGTACTCTGTCCCGAGCTTCCTTCACTGCCGAACCGCCTAGGCCGACTACATCGAATTGTGGCAGCCCATTGGCTATATCAACTTCAACCGTAACGACCATCCCATCTATTCCAAACACGGTCCCCGCGTATAGTTGCGCGTACATAGAAAAGCCCCCTCCCGCTTTAACTCAAGCTTACGTAAAGACAGAGAGTGGGGCAAAAAATATTATGACTTCTTCAACTCCGCAACCCATTTATCCGCACTGCTTTCATCATCATCAAATAGCACAGCATTATGTAAGTCGACCTGATCCACTGTTTGGATGGCTTGTGCGAAGGTATTCGCCAAATTTTGCAAGTCTACGTTTTTATCCAGTTCTACATCCAATACCAAAACGAGTTTCTTTTTCATATCACTAGTCACCCTTCTATTTAGTTGAAGTACATGTAACACTTCATACGCTACCCTCTATTATACATACTTCTCCCGTTAATAACCAAATGAAAAAAGACTCTCCCCACGTTTATCTCATGGAGAAAGTCTCTTTTTTTCAGGTTACCTTATTTACCCAAGTTGCCAGGATTGGATTTACTTACTCGTCCAGAAGTAGCGGCTTCTGTTGGAGACATTCCAGTCTTAATGATTAGCATGGTCATCACCTCCATTCAAGATTCGGACGGTTACGTCATGTGTTATGTGTTTTGGGTGTATTGCTTATGAATAGTTTGGAGCACTTTGCCAATCTTTCTTTTTTCGAAGGAGCACGGTCTGTCGTTATTTTTCATCCGAAACAGCTTACAGTGGTTTCCATTGCAAGCCGGGCGGAAGAAACAATTGCTGCAGGTTTCATCCAGTTCATCAGACGAAACCCAATGAGCGAATTTATCGATATCGATCTCCATCGTTCCATCAGGAGTTAGTTTCCCAACTTGATTGATTGGATCGTTAAATGCAACGGAACATTTATACAAGCTTCCGTCTGAACCGACGACAAACGAATGAGGTTTCACACAATAGCAGGTGGAGCCGAGCGGCATTAATGAGTTTTCAATCAAGGAACTCATCGTTAATCCCCGGTCAATCGCTTTCTGGGTCAACTCCCAAATTTTTTGGTCCTTTATCTGTAAATCGCATATTGGCAGGTGCGCATCATTTTTGCCACCCATGCACCCTACTGGTCGGAAATAGATTTGAAATCTTCGGTCATGGGCAAAATTCTGTGCAAAAATATCAATTAGTTCATCCATGACTGGTAGATTATCATTATCAAAGTTGACTCTCAACGCTACTTCAAAATCCAAGTTGGTTTGTTTCATTTGTTTCAGATTGTCCATGATCACTTGGTAAGTACCGCCACCATCTTGCAAAGCTCGTCTGACGTCGTGAATAGCTTCTGGTCCGTCGATCGTAATCATGTACTGTTTGGTATTCCAGGAAACCAGCTTTTCGTGTAATTCACCACTCAAATAATAACCATTGGTCAGTACTTCCGCCGTGTACTGAACGTTATGTACGGCACAAGTTTCAGAGAAAAAGGAAGACAGTTCCTCTACTACGTCGGCTGCAGCCAGAGGTTCACCGCCAAACCAGGTCACCGCCAAGTGCTGGAGTGTAGGCGCTTTGGATAACACATACTTCTTGATTCCATTGATCGTTTCATCCGACATTTTTCCTCTTGCATAATCCTCGTAGCAATACGTGCACCTGAAATTGCATTCCTCTGTCGGAAGAATGGCCAAATGGAGAAAATCCGCTCGGTTTACTTGTTGAAACAAAAGCTTGGCGCGTCTACTCTCATCTGCATCAGCCGGTACCAAATAGCTCATGTCCACCAGCTTTTGTTGAAGTTCGGTCAGGGTTGATCCGTCTTGGTTCCCTTGAAGGGCTTCCATAACCTCCTCTCGCTCCTCTGGACTGAAGGCCGTGATTCCACCTGTATAGCTGTTATACAAGAGGAGTCCTCCATCCTCTGTCTTAGAGATCGCGTTAAATCGGGAACGTGTCCACTTACGGTCTTGCATAAAATGAAACCTCCACTATCAATTGCCATGATGTATTCAAAAAACACAAGTCTAATCATCGCTTAAATTCATTAATTTGGCAGTGAGAGATTTCACAGGTATTTTATGGGTTTCCTGTGTAATAAAAAGGTAGCCCTGTCTATTAAGGGCTACCCTGTTAAACGACTGCTTTTCCTTAATTACCTTTCCACTTCAACTTCCCATTCCTGTGTCATTCCGGTGTACGACTCCGCCCGAACGATTACTTTGTTGCCTGTAAAGTTTTGCAGTGGTATTTCAAACTGATCTTCTGTTATTAAGCCTAGATAATTTGTTCCGTCTTCACCGACCGCTTCCACCTTCTTCACATAGAGCTGATTGAAGATTTGGCCGTTGATGATGTAGCTATCTTGGTCACTACCATCTGGATTTTTGTCGAGCTTAATGCTAGCGGTGTCCAGCAACAGTAACGGAAGGGTGATGATTTGCTTCTCTTTTTTGGATGCTTTTGACTTGACGATCAACTGAAGCTCTTTCGGCATATCCTCTATCCACTCCAAGGTGCGTTCAAAGCTAAAGGTTTTCTTATCATTTGCCACCTTGGACGAGTAGGTTTTGTTTCCGACAACCACTTGAACCGTCACATTATTCTTTGTCAAAAGCTTTCCAGTGACCGTTAGTTTGGATGAGTTTTGATCGCCGGTAGGAGTAAACGAAACGCTTACGTCCCGATCATCTACCATCCGTGGATCATAGACTTTCACGAGGATGGAGACTTTTTTTCCTTTATACTTGGCGACAATTCTGGTTGTCCCGGCTGCTTTGGCGCGTACTTTGCCTTTTGATACGGTTGCTACTTTCTGATCCTCACTTGTCCAGATCACTTTACTCGTAATATCTCGCTTGGATTCGTTGCCAAGGTAAGCTCGGATACGAACAGACTCTGTATCATTTGGACTCATCACCAGCATGGATGGATCCGCAATCAATTCGAGGTTTTCTCCAGCTTGGACCTTCACGCTGCACGTATCTTTTACTTTACCATCTGGAGAAGAAACGGTTATCACCGTTGTACCTTCAGTGAGAGGGACAACCTGACCTTGCTCGTCTACTGTGGCAACTGATGGCTTGCTAGAGGTCCATACCAATTGAATTTCCCTGGCTTCCTCTGGTTGAACGGTCGCTGTGAGTATAACTGGTTTGCCTCCTTCCGTCAGCGTAACGCTGCTTTGGTCCAGTTTAATCTCTGTGATTTGAATAGACTCTCGTTCCACGGTAACCTTATAGGATTTTTCCGTTCCGTCTTGAGCACGAACAACGATTTTTACCTCGTTTTGCCCAGCCTTGAGTTTGATCGAATCACTGGCTTGACCGCTCGCAACAGCTTTTCCGTTTATTTTCACGGTTGAGCTACTGAGCATTGTGACAGCGGTGATGGTGATTTCTTTAATGTTATCGGCAACGTGAACGTTATAAATTGTTCGATTCGCAGCAAATTCTGGATCGAGTGTTCCGCTAGAGACTGTCAATGCTCGCAAATCAGCGTTACTAACGGCCGAATGAGTGACGATAACTGTCGCTACATTGGAATCGAGCGCTCCATCATTTGCTTTAAATGTAAAGCTGTCATCACCTGACTTGCCTTTGGTTGGCTTGTACGTATATGCTCCTGTTTTGGCATCCGTAATGGTTACGGTTCCCTTCTTCGGCTTACCGACCAAGATATAGGTCAACGGATCTTTGTCAACATCACTTGCCGTGAGCATGCCTTTAGTGGTTTTGTCATCTTTAACCAACAAGATGTCGTTATTCGCAACAGGTGGATGATTGACAGACCCTACAGTAACAATAAATGTACTTCTTGCGGATAATTGTCCATCACTTACGATGAGTGTAATCGTAGCCGAACCGTTTTTGTTAGGCTCAGGCACAACCTGTACAGTTCGATTGGCTCCGCTTCCACCAAGAGTTATCTTAGCATCCGGCACCAGCTCTTGATTACTGGAGGAGGCTGTTACAGTGAGCGACCTAACATCAGTGTCCGGATCGTTTACGACAAACGGGATCACTGGTGTCTTTTCATCCGCATTGATGGTTTGATTCGGTATACTGCTTATGGTTGGAGCCTGGTTCGTAGGCTGTGGAACATAAACGCTCGAGATGGTGATTGCAATAGTAGCCGTATTGGAATCTTCTGTGCCATCATGAACCTTAAAGGTAAACGAATCTTGGCCAGTCACACTCGGATTAGGCGTATAGGTGAAAGCTCCCGTACTTGCGTCAATGGTTACAGTTCCTTTGGTTGGTAAGCTCACCAGGCTGTAAATAAGTGCATCATTGTCAACATCAGTCGCTTGCAGTGTACCTTTTTTAGCCTGATTTTGTGTCACGGTCAAAGTTCCGTCCTTGGCCAGCGGCGGATCATTGACTGGGTCGACTGTCAAAACAAAAGATTGGCTAACGCGATTCGTTCCGTCTGATACCGTAATCGTAATCGTCGTGACACCATTCTGATTCGCTGCTGGCTTGATGCTAATGGAACGGTTGGCTCCGGTACCTTGCAGAGAAAGATTGCTGTTGGGTACCAGTGTCTGATTGCTGGATGAAGCGGTGACGACCAATTCATCTGCAGCAGTCTCTTCGTCTCCAATCGTGAACGGATATGCTGGGGATTGTTCGTCTTCACGTATGGTTTGATTGCCAATACTGCTTATGGTTGGTTCATCGTTAACCCCTGAGATAGTTAACGTCATGGTTGCAGTATCTGCTGAATATTCGGTGCCATCGTGACCCTTCCACTTAAAACTGGTGCTGCCACTCCAGTTCTGATTTGGATGGAAACGCAATTTACCCAAATCTGCTGCTGGAATCTCCTGTCCATTGCTTATAGCGTTACCTTCGAATTGGAGCGTTCCATTGGTTGGCAGGCTGGCGATTTGAATCTTATTCAACTTGTCACCGTCAACATCGGCGAAATTAGACTCAAAATCGCTTATTGTAAACACCACATCGGTATCTTCTGTACCGTTCATCGTACTGGTCTTTACAGTAGGCAGATCGTTTACGGCCTCAATCACCAATGAAAGTGTGGCGGATTCGGTTGAATATTCTGTACCGTCACTGCCTTTCCATTCAAAGCTGGTGGTTCCATTCCAATTCTGATCTGGTATAAAGCTCAGGTTTGATAGATCTATTGCATCAATTTCATTGTTAACCGCTACCTTGGTTCCCTTCAGCATCAACGTTCCGTTAGTAGGAAGACTGACGATTCGGATTTTACTAAGGCTGCCTCCTTCCACGTCCGTGAAATGAGCGCTAAAATCGGTTTCTGCAAATGTTGCTTCCGTATCTTCTTTCCCGTTCTTGCTGCTGTTGTTCACTGTCGGAGGATCATACACCGAAGCGATCTTCAGTGTCAGGGTAGCTTCATTTGCGGAATAATCAGCGCCATCAAAACCTTTCCAAGTGAAGAAGGTTGTACCTGACCAGTTTGCATCTGGTGAAAAGCTTAATTTTGGCAAATCTTCTGCCAATATTTCTTCACCGATTGAAACCGATTGGCCTTTCAATTTCAGCGTTCCATTGGTTGGCAGACTCATCATTTTGATTTTCGTTAAATGGTCTCCCTCTTCATCCGTGTAATGAGAGGTAAAGTCAACTGCCGTAAATGTGATGATTTCATCTTCCCTACCGTCTTTGCTGCTATTGCTCACCGTTGGCGGGTCGTTTACAGCTGTGATCGTTAATCTGAGAGTAGCCGCTTCATTGGAATAATTATGGCCATCGAAGCCCTTCCAGGTAAAGCTGGTGGTTCCGTGCCAATTCGCAGCAGGAGTAAAGCGCAGCTTGGACAAGTCAGCAACCGGAATCACCTGATTGACTGCTACCTCGGATGGAGTAGCACCATCCAATGTCAGCTTCCCACTGTCTGGCACTGTCAAAACTTGAATCTGGACTAAACTTTCTCCATCTACATCTGAGTAATGGGACGTAAAGTCACCCGCTCCAAACGTCATATCAGTATCTTCAGGACCTGTTTTTTCACTGCTAGTCACCGTCGGCAGGTCATCTACAGCCGCAATGGCAAGCGTCAATGTGGCCGTATTGGTGGAATAAAAGCTGCCATCATGACCTTTCCAAGTGAAGCTGGTATTGCCGTTCCAGTTAGAATCTGGCGTAAACTTCAGATGATCGATGTCTGTCGCCATTATCTCTTGATTAAGCGTTACCGGTGTGTTGTTTAGCTTCAATGTCCCGTGAGCAGGCAGGCTTACAATTTGAATCTTGTTCAGACTATCATTCTCGTTATCATGGTAATTGCTCGTATAGTCATCTAAGTTGAAGATGACATCATTGTCTTCTGTGCCATTTTGGGTACTGTTGCTCACAGTAGGTGCTTCATTCACATTGGTGACTTCTATCGTAAATACTTTGCTGAAAGTTGCATGTCCCGAGTCCGTTACTAGAATCGTTACACTGTAGCTGTTTTTGGTTTCGTAATCAAATACGGCGTTTGATTCTAGCTCGTTTCCGACAATCGTAAAGCTACCCGTATCCCCACCTACCAAAGAGAATGTGAAGGTTTCACCTGGGGTCGGGTCCACCGCGTTTAATGTTCCAATGACTGTACCCAGTGCCATATTTTCAGCAATTTTGTTATTGGATAACGTAATATCTGTTGGCGGCGCGTTCGGTTCAGCTCGAGTCACAGTGATTGTGTAGGTTTTGTTGGTCGTTCCATCTTGTGCCGTCACATGCACATCCACTGTATTTGTCCCATAATTAAGACTTAGACTGCCACTTGCCTGACCACTAGCAATAGTTGAGTAAGTACCGCCATTCACACGAACTTCAATTTTCGCATCGCTATCCTTTGCCGTTGGCGTCACCGTTACACTCGTAATCTCACTTCCAACAGTTGCTGTATAGCCCAAAGTCCCCGAGGCAAACGCAGGTGACAAGGAACCCGCGCTTACTGTAAGGTTGCTTAAATTACTGTTAATAGACTGTGATCTGATGATTGCTGTATTACTATTACCACCAACTGTCACAAAACCGCCCTGCTCTGCTGAATATCTTACAGCGAATAAATCGGTTGACGTATTGGCATTCTCAACGTTGCTCCAACTGCTACCATCCGTCGAAGTAAGAAGTTTGCCACCAGCTCCTGCCGCAACATATTTGCCATTTCCGTAATCGATCGAATAATAAGTGTCGGATAGATCGGATGAAGTCCAGGAAGTCCCGTTCGTTGAAATCGCAACCTCCCCAGCTCCCACCGCTACATACTTGCTATTCCCGTATCCAATCCCATAAAGAGGAACTGTTGATGTGAATTGTGGAGTCCAATTCATTCCGTCTCCCGAGGTGTAGATTTTCCTCGAGTCACTTACTGCTATAAACATATTGTTGGCAAACATGACATTCAAAAATGAGTTGCCTTCTTCACCCAATACTATGTTTTTACTCCAGGTTGTACCATTGCCAGATGTAAGAACGGTTCCACCATCACCTACAGCCACATATGTATTCCCACCATATGCTATTCCCCAAAGACTCGAGGATACGTCAGAAGTTTGTGGACTCCATCCGCTAGTTGTAGATGCTGAGTTGCCTGTGGAAGTAAATATCTTCCCATTACTCCCCACCATCACCCATTTGCTTCCGTCAAACACTGCATCAGACCAATCATTAAACCCGTTCTCCGGATAGTAAACACTCCAATTTTTTCCGTCAGTAGAAGTGGCAATCGTGTTGGAAATTCCCATGGCAAGCCATTCTCCTCCGCCGTACCTGATCCCTTGCAAGCTGTTCGTGGTTGAAAGTGAAGCTGGACTGCCCCAAACAGTTGCGGCAAAGGCAGTGTTTGCGGTTTGGAAATATCCCACCATAATCAACATAAGTGCAACAAATAAACGAGAAAGAGTATATCGACTTGGCAGGGAAAAAGGAAGAAACCTTCTCAATTTAATCCCTCCAATTAATCAATGTCCCATTAGCCCCTTGTTGGGTAATAGCCATTCAAACAAATAATAAAATTTAGTCCGAGGTAAGGTTGCCTATTATTGTGCGGCATTCCCATTCCAGCTGTCTTCAGAGCTCCAAGATTCATGGTGCTTGTCCCTGCTGTTGCATAAAGCGGTTCTTGGGTTTTAATAAATTTTCCTTGAATAGGTGGCTGCGCCCAAATCGCATCCTTGGGATTATTCGTGTTCCCAACCGAATCCTGAGCCGAAACCTGATGGGTATGCGCAGGAAGCTGAGATAACTGTAAAGTAACCTCGGTAGCTCCTCCTGCTTCTCCCAGTGTTCGATTGTACCCCTGTGGCCCCTGACCTTGCTGCAAAGGTGCTCGACCCATTAAATTGGGTAATGCGAAATTGGTCTTTCCATCTCCTCCATACGTGGTGCTAAGAATGGAAAAAAGCGCAGGGTTGGTAGCAATCGACATTAATTGACCGTCACAAAAAGCCCAGTTCTTTGGAGGAAAGTTACCACCAAACAACCTAATCTCCCCTGTAAATGCGTCCATGATTACACCTCCTTAATTCCGACTTGGATAGATTCCAGACACACAGATAATAAAATTCAGCACCAGATAAGGCTGCATGTTGTTATGACGTTGACTTCCGCCTGCTTGCGTTAAAGCAGAAGCGTACATGGTGGTTGAAAGATTCAGAGCTCCATAACTATTTTCCTTCGCTGCCCACACATGATTTGCTGGAGATACGTCTGTCGCGGTCGACGAAGAAACGGAAACCTGATGGGTGTGTGAGGGAATCTCCTGTAGAGTCAGTGTATGAGATTCTTCACCACCCACCTGCCCCCATATGACCCCAGCTCCAACGTGCACCGGAGTTCTCCCACGCAAATCGGGTAAAGCAAAGGTGGTCATTCCATTTCCTCCATAAGTCGTTCCTAAAAGTGAAAACAACTCCTGATTTTGGATTATAGCCATCACTTGTCCATCACATAATGCCCAGCCCTTTGGAGGAAATTTACCTGAAAACAGACGGATTTCCCCTAAAAATGATTCTGCCATTCGAACACCTTCTTTTTTCTGTCAATTTAGAGTTGAATGTTCTTCCTGCTATTTTTTAAGATTGGGAAGGATATATTCCATTCAGGGAAATGATGAAGTTGACCGCAAGATACGGCATCATATTGTCGTGAGGTTGGCTTCCTCCTTCAACTGAAATGGCCGTTGATTTCATCCGTTGTGGCCCGGTAGTATTGGTCGAATAACCTGTAAAAGGAAGGGTAGCCCATATATTTCCTGCTGGAGTGTCTTTCCCTGCCACGTTTGACGCAATCGGTGTATGCGTGTGAATAGGCATCTCACTATTCGTCAGTGTCACAGTTTCCACTCCTCCTTTATCCCCTATAACATAATTGATTCCAGAAGACCCTCTCCCCATGTGAATGGGAATTCTTCCACGTAGATCAGGCAGGGCAAAGGTTTCAATGCCATCTCCGCCATAAGTGGTTGCAATCAAACTAAATAAATCTGGATTCTCCGCAATCGAAAGCATCTGCCCGTTGCATAGTGCCCAGCCAATCGGCGCATAATTGCCTGCAAACATGCGGATCTCACCTAGATATGATTCTGCCATGTTGTTCCCCAACCTCCTTACTCTCTTTTAGCCCTTCCACATCATCTGGTCATACATTTCATCTCCGCCAACCGCAATAAAACCCAGCCTTTTGTATAATTTCAAGGCTGGATTCGTGTGAAGTACACTTAATGTAAGTGTTTTTTTCTGTTGGTTTGCTTCCTGCTGAAGTTCTCGCAACAGCTGTGTTCCAATTCCCCGATGACAAACTTGTGGTAATAGAATCAAATCTACCAAGCGAATTTCTTGCTCGGTTCGATGAATCATGATTTTGCCAACCTTTACGCTGTCCATCCAGATCATTCTGTGATCGGCATCTGGAAACGCCTCCCCGTATGATAGCTGCTGCGCCCTCCATTGCATTCGCAAAAACAGTTCGCTGGTTGTCTGATCGAATCCACAAGCTTTCAACTCTTCCTCACGAGTTGTGGCAAACAAATTAAACAAGAACGGCTCGTCTTCTGGTTTCACAGGAAAAGTTTGGATCATCATTGCTCCTTTTCACGAAAGAATGTTAGAATATTGTCAATATACTATATTTTACTATTTTAGGTAATCATATTCAGCGCGTCAATTACTATTGTATGAATTGACTTAATCTTCACGAAACAACTCAGTAAGCCAAAATAGAAATACCCTATAGAAAGGAGATTTAGCATGATTCGAAAGGTTAGTAGACGTTCATTTCTCAAGTCTAGTATGTACGCTACTGTAACAGGAGTGATGTGGGGAAATGTAGCGGATATCTTTTTGGGTTCCAATGAAGCTCAAGCTTTCTCCCTAAGTCCAGCTGATGCTGAATCAATGGATGTTATTGTGGTCGGTGCAGGAGTAGCTGGTTTAGCCGCTGCCCACACGTTGCATACGCAAGGGTTTAGAGTCATGGTATTAGAGGCGCGCGATCGCATAGGTGGTCGAGTCTGGACGGACAAAACAACGGGAACGGCTGTAGATTTAGGGACTTCCTGGATTCACACGATGGATTACAGCAATCCGATGAAATTTTTGGCCAGTACATACGAATTGGCGCATAGAGATCAAGCAGATTTCACTGTTGGATTTGATCAATTCTTAAACCATATGCGGGAAGGATTAGACATCCGCCTGAATCATGTGGCGTATCAAATCTACCATAATGAGCAGGAAGTGGGTATTGGTACATACAATGGCTTATTTCGAGCAAAATACGCTGTCATCACCCTTCCGCTTGGTGTACTGAAAAAAGGTACGGTTTCCTTTCGCCCAGCCCTGCCGGATCGCAAGCAACTCGCCATCAATCGATTGGGGACAGGTCATCTTAACAAGTTCTATCTGCAATTTGCAAACGTATTTTGGGAAAAAGACGCGAGAACGCTCGAAGTAGGTACAAGCAACACTCAATTGAATGAATATCTCAACCTATTCAAATTTACCAATCAACCCGTACTAGTCGGTTCTTTCTCCGCAGATGCCGCGAAGCAAATGGAGAATTGGTCAGACCAAGAGATTGTTGATCAAGCGATGGCTTCACTGAGAACAAAATATGGACAGAGCATTCCACAACCCATTCACGCCAAAATTTCCAGATGGAATTCTGATCCTTTTGCCTATGGCGCTTACACCTACCACACGCCTCAATCCACTTCGGATGACATGGATGCTTTAGCTGAAGCGGTTGCGAACCGACTCTTTTTTGCTGGTGAAGCCACAAACCAAACAGATTACGCCAGCGCCTATGGAGCGTACCAATCTGGTGTCCGTGAAGCTGAAAAGATTATGAACCTAACTTCAAAGCTTTAAACTTTCCTGGAAACAAAAAAAATGCCCCCTGCATTCAGCAGAGGACCAAGAAGTGATGATGTTGGAGGAGTTCATCGCGTCGAGTACATTACATCCTACGCTTTTAACTCCTCTCTTGCTGTAGACATATCCCCAATCCAACGGCCTATTTCCTGTCTGTCTAAGCCCGAATATTCCGCATTGGACAAAGACTCTAAAACGCATGGGGGATATGTTGAATCACTACGGGCTTATCACTACTGTACAAGACAGCACATACATCGAAGCGAAAGTTGGAATAGAATTTGTCTTGTTGCTGCAAATAGGTAATGGCAAGTTCACGTAATTTCTGTTGTTTCTTGCGGTTGACAGCTTCAGCCGGAGTGCCGTATGTTAGCTGCCTTCTCGTCTTGACCTCCACAAAAACAAGCGTTTCCCCGTCAAGCATGATCAAATCGATCTCTCCGTGTTTGAAGCTTACATTCCGCTGAACAATCAAATATCTTTTTTTCAAAAGATAATGAGCCGCGGCCTCTTCTCCCCAACGACCAAGCTCGATTCTGTTCATTATAGTCGTCCGTCCCGATCTAGGCGGTACACAAATGCCAGGATTTCTGCCACAACCTGATATAACTCAGGAGGAATTTGTTGGTCGATATCCAGTTTGCTCAAAACCTCTACTAACGAAGGATCCTCTTGAATGGGGATACGATTCTCTTTGGCTTTTTGCAAAATGTTCTCCGCAATATACCCTTTTCCCTTGGCTACGACAGTTGGCGCTTCCTGAGATCCCGCCTGATAGCGCAAGGCGACTGCCTGTTTCCTCGTTTGAGGGGATTGCTTGTGGGTTGGATTCATATAAGCAAGTCCACTCCTTTGTACGTGGAACCAAGATGTCCTTGAGAAACCAGCTGAGCCGACGGGCTTTTCGGTTGCAAAATGGGCTGTGTTTTGAGATGGGACAGCTGATAACCCACATCCCGCAGCTGAGAAGCAAACGAGTCTCTTGAATGGGTAATGAGCCCTTCAATCCACGGCTGGTTGTTATAGATATTGATGTTCACGATTTTATTGACGATATTTACGTCCACCATAGTAATACCAAGCATATGCAAATCAAGATTAAAGAAGAGACGACAGTTCTCGGCATCCAACTGCCCGCCAGATTGCTTTTTCGATTCAATCTGGACAAAAGCGGTCGTGTCTCCGTCGTCTGTTCTTAATGGGATTTGCATCACGACTTGAGAAATCGCCTGATTGGTCGGCTGGGTAAGCAATAGTTGCTGACCCGTTACTTGCTGAAGGAGTGTATTCGCCGCTTCTTTCAGACTGCCTGGAAGCTGACCCTCCGCCTGCGAAATCTGCATCAGCATGGATTTCACGTTATCCAGTTGATCTCGAGTACTGATCATCTCCGCTGACCCTAACCGTGGAAATGCTATGTGCCTTTCATGAGAAACCCCTAGTTTTTGAAACAGCTCTCTTAACGGAAGCGGTTTATTATCCAAAGGGGCTGGATTACTCTGATCTGCAGGTTGAGCTGAAGATGAGCCGGCAGAGGAAGCGCTTGATGAATCGGTTCGGGTTTGATTCTGCTGCTGGCCGTCCGTTGCGCTTGACAGCAAAGGCGGCTTGACGGCTTGAGGCTCTGCTTGTAGTGATTGCTTCCCTGTAGGATTCAGTTGAGCCAGTTGATCTTGTTGGGCTTGCGGTTCTTTCGAAGCTTTAAGCCCTTGTTGTACTGGCTGTCCTAACTGTTGAGCTTTTGCCGTTGCCAGCTGGGGTTGAGTAGCTTCATCAGCGGTATTTGCAGCACCCTCGGCAATTTCTTGAGCTAACCCGGCTGTTAAAGCACTCCCGTTCTGTTCCGGTGATGACAATGGATTTCTACCGCCAGCCTGTGTCGACCCATTGGATAACTTGACCTCATCTGTTGCCTGTTGCATCTGTCCAGACACATTATTTAACGTGATCGGTGAAGAATGCTGATCCAAGATCTTGGACACAGTGCTATTGGCGGTCTTTTGCCCTTCTATCTGTGGTTCCGTATTTAAACCTGAGGTTGAGAATTGCCCGGCTGAAAAAGTTTGAGGATCAATCTGGGCAGTAGTTGCAGATAACCTTTGATTCGCCGTTGGATTAGATGTTTGTATATTCGCCTGAGAGACAGCTGCTTGAGCAGGAGGTTGAGCTGAAGGTTGTCTGGCAGTCTGCCCGGCTCCCTGGCTATTCCCCTGTGCAGTTCGCAAATTCGCGTCCGATGTACTACTCGATGCAAAGCCCTGAGGATTAAGGTTACTATTCCCCTTCTCGATGAAAACTGAACTTGAGCTCGCTAGTTCCGGCTCCATACTCGTTATTTGAACAGGTAAACTGGCTACTTTATCAGCCGCTTTGGTCACTAGCTGTCGCAGCCCTTCTAGTGTTGATAATTCTTGCGGCATATTGCCAGACGACGCAATGGTCTTTCCAGATTGAGGCGAAGACTGAATAAAAGTTTCGGCTTCACGCAAGAATTGACTGATTGATTCGGCAAGCGGTTTGCCCGACACAAATGTTTTCAATGCGGCGACCACATCATTCGTAGGCGGCAGATTGCGCTTCATCGCAAGGACAAAAGCGTCCACTACCTCTTTGCTGCTTCCTTGTGTCTTGGCCACATCCAGGAACGCGTTGACAATCTCTTTGGTTACCGGCAGGTTTTGTTTCACCAGTGATTCCACGAGTGCGCGGCTTTCCTGGGTATCGTTCACTCCCAATGAACGCATCAGTCCTTCTACCGTGGTATCCTGAAGCTGCTGGGGATTGTCTGGAGAGGTCAGTACCTTCAGTGTGACTGGATTCGTTGTTGGCTGTACCTGCAGCCATGCTTTCTGCCCTACTTCAAGATTAGCTTCCAATTTGGCCTGTATCTGCACACCGCCAATTTGTACCTGCGCCATGTTGTCTGGGTAGAGCTTGGTAACCGTCCCTTTGAATACTTGTCCTGGAGTGAGATCAATTGGCTTCGCGCTGGTTGATGCGAGGCGATTCATCATCGAAGAAAGCAATTGTCCGGTTTGCATGAATTCTCACTCCTTACGTCTTTTTGTGTCGTGATTAATTGTGTCGTTCGCGTTTATCCGATTTGTTCTTCTTTTACCCCGCCAAATGTCATCCGATGAATCGGTGTCGGCCCCATAGAGCGTAACGCGGCAAGATGCTCCTGCGTACCATAACCCGCATTCTTGTCAAAACCATAGCCAGGATACAGATTGGCGTACTCTTCCATCATATTGTCTCGGGTCACCTTGGCAACAATGGAAGCCGCCGCGATGGAGATACTTTTTCCGTCACCACCAATGATCGGGATTTGCTCGTAAGACAGATTCGGGATATGTACAGCATCAATTAAACAGACATCTGGCGTGCAGCCAGTATTACTAACGGCTTGCACCATCGCCTCTCGAGTCGCTTCCAATATATTGATTTCATCGATTCGCTTAGCGTCAATGGTCCCGATCCCGACGAAAAGCGCATCACGCATAATGATTTCATAAAAAGCTTGTCTTGTTGTAAGTGGCACTTTTTTCGAATCATTTAGGCCGGGAAGATAAAAATTTGCCGGAAGGGCGACAGCGCATGCTACAACCGGTCCTGCCAGTGGTCCACGACCTACTTCATCAATCCCTAAGATGATGGTTTTTCCTTGATTTCTCAAGTTTTGTTCATAAATGCTCATCTCATGCCACATACGCTCTTGCTTCCTACGATGCTCTCGCTTCAATTGGATCTGCTTTAAAAGATCGACGACACCTTTACGCGTGTCGCAAGCGAGTGCTTCCTCGATTTCTTGTGGAAGCTGATCCTCGTATTCCGCAATGTATTCTTTTATTTTGGTTATCGGCATTTTTGCCCAATCCATCGATGTTTTCTCCTTCAATTCCATTCAATTTCATCCCGTTATGGGTCAGTCTAGAAAATAAAAAATCCGCCTACTCTTCATAGTAGACGGTTACAAGCAGCATCGCAAATTTTTTTATTTACTGTTCATCCCAGATGGAGGTTGGCTTGCCGATCGGATTCTCCATCTCCCAATCAATCGGACGTTCAAGCGAAATCATACCCAGCTTACCTGAGCGCAGTTCGCGCAAGAAAATTTCGGACGCCTTATCGTAATCGATTTGGCCGCCAGAGATCATGCAACCGCGCTTTTTACCCACGATTTCCAGCATTTCCACACCATCTTCGGGAAGAGTGTCTACTTTGAAACGGTCCTTTAATTGCTCAGGGTAGTAATGAAGCATGTAACGAGCAACGAACAGGGCTACCTCCCCAAAGTCAATCAGCTCATCCTTGATGGCTCCGCTTGCAGCCAAACGAAGGCCCACCATCTGATCCTCAAACTTCGGCCACAAAATCCCTGGCGTGTCCAAGAGCTCCAGCGTGTCGCCCATCTTCACCCATTGCTGCGATTTGGTTACGGCAGGGCGATCTCCCGTTTGGGCAACCGAACGCTTGGCCAGACGGTTGATCAAGGAAGATTTCCCTACGTTCGGAATTCCAAGGATCATTATTCGAATAGCGCGCGCCTGCATCCCGCGGTCCGCTCGTTTAGCAAGCATATCGGAAGCCAGCTCCTGACAGAATCCAGGCAATTTGTTAACTCCTTTACCGGATAGCGCATCAATCGGAAGCGTTCGGATCCCATACCCACGGAAATAGTTGATCCATTCGTCTGTTACTTTATCATCGGCTAGATCCGCTTTATTCAAGAGGATTAGTCTCGGTTTGTCTCCTACAATCTCATCAATCATCGGGTTGCGGCTGGATAACGGCAATCGTGAATCAAGCAGCTCGATGACCACGTCAATTTGCTTCAGCTTCTCCGTTACCTGCCGACGAGCCTTGGCCATATGACCAGGAAACCATTGTATTGTCATTATAATCACCTACTTCTTCAATCAAGCATAACCAAACTTATCGAGTCATCCGGATATGGCTGAACGGCCAGAACACGAATTCCGCGCGTCCAACGACGGTTTTTAAATCAACAGGCCCGATTTTTCGGCTATCGTGGCTGTTCTGACGGTTATCCCCCATGACATAGATATGACCTGAAGGAATTGTGATAAGCGGAACATCCTCTGTAAGCGGTTTGTTCGTTCCCATCTGTTCATTATTCCGCTTGTTTTCTTCACGGTTTTGCGCAAGATATGGCTCATCCACCGCTTTGCCGTTGATATAGAGAACGTCATTTTTCACTTCAACGGTGTCACCGGCAACGCCGATCACCCGTTTGATATAATCACGAGTCGGCTCGGCATGAAAGACGATAATATCTCCACGCTTAGGCTCTCCCGCGTAATAAATCGCCTTATTGACGACCAATTTTTCTTCATTATGTAGCGTGCTCTCCATCGATTGCCCTTCTACAATGAAAGGAGCAAAGATGAATGACCGAATGATAAAAGCAAGGGCGATTGCGATCGCTATTGCTTTGGTCCACTCCCAGACTTCATTCTTGCCTTTGCTGGAGGTAGTTGCTTCACTCATATGTATTATCCTCCTGCTCAATTCTTATCATACTAGAAAACTCGGCGATTGCAGAGCCTTTGGCGACAGCAGAGCCGTAGTTGTGACGCACAGGACGTGCTAATGTCGGCGTTTCAACAGGACGTTGAGCTTTTAGCCGACCACTTGTGTAGATAGGAATTTGATAAATTCCTATCTACGAAAATGAACCCCACCAGACTTGAGTTCTTCTTCGTCGGCAGGGGACCCACTATATCTTAGCTTCCACTATGATTAGCGGGGCGATACATTTTCATGTAAATTGGAAAAAAAGGAGGTCTGGAATCCAGGCCTCCTTTTTGTATTGTTCTTATCGACGGATTTCTTTGATACGAGCTGCTTTACCAACGCGATCACGCAGGTAGTAGAGCTTCGCACGACGAACACGTCCATGACGAACGATTTCGATTTTATCGATTTTCGGTGTGTGCAAGAGGAACGTACGCTCAACACCAACACTGTAAGAGATTTTACGAACAGTGAAGGTTTCGCTAACACCAGTACCACGACGGCGGATTACTACGCCTTCGAAAAGCTGGATACGTTCGCGCTGACCCTCGATAACTTTAACGTGTACACGTACAGTATCACCAGGTCTGAATGCAGGAAGGTCCTGTTTCAATTGTTCTTTTTCCAATTCGCGAATAACTTGATTCATTTCAAATTCCCTCCTTCCACCAGACGTTCTTACTCGCCCCAAAAATGTGGTTGTATAGATCAACCGTGCGAATAGCGGACCGCCTTACTCAGCGGGCAAAATTGCCACAAGAAATATATTACCACATCGGACAAGTGACTACAAGAGTTAATCTTAATAAAGAACTATTTATTTTGATTTTCTTCCTTTAATTCTTGTAAAAGCTTCCGAATCTCTTTGGTCATCTCGATTTGTTCCAGCAATTCAGGGCGCCGCTCCATCGTCCGTCGAAGAGATTCCTTTAGCCGCCAGCGCTCAATGTTGGCATGGTGTCCCGACAGCAAAATGTCTGGCACCTTCCATCCACGGAATTCGGCGGGACGGGTGTAATGTGGATGTTCTAACAGACCAGTGGAAAAGGAATCACTTACCGCAGACGTCTCATTACCCAAGGCTCCCGGCTGCAACCGAACAATACTGTCAATGACGACCATCGCCGCCAGTTCGCCGCCGGTCAGCACATAATCCCCGATAGAGATCTCGTCCGTTACGAGATGCTCTCGAATCCGCTCATCATAACCTTCATAATGCCCACAAACAAACACGAGGTGCTCTTCCTTTGCCAGCTCTTCGGCTTTTCTTTGGTTGTAGCGCTTCCCTTGTGGGCACATGAGAATCACACGCGGCTTGGCTTCCTCAGTCACGGCCTCTACCGCGTGAAAAAGCGGTTCGGGCTTCAAGACCATTCCACCTCCACCGCCATAAGGAGTATCATCTACCGTCCCATGCTTACTCTCGGAATACTCACGGAAGTTGGTTACCTGAAATTGCACAATGCCTTTATCTGCGGCTTTTCCCAGAATGCTGGAGCCAAGTACACCCGTAAACATCTCCGGGAAAAGTGTTAACACATCAATTCTCATGGGGGTCCTCCTACAGAAGTCCTTCAAGAATGTGGCAGACTACTCGCTTATTGACTACGTCCACTTCTTTAATGCAGTCATCGATAAAAGGCAGGAGAATTTCGCCTCGTTTACCCTTGACCACCCAGACATCGTTGGAACCTGGCTGCAGGATTTCCACGATTTTGCCCAAGTCTTCTCCTTCATCTGTAAAGACCTGACATCCTACCAGCTGATGGATGTAAAACTCATCGTCCTCTAGCTCAAGCAATTCGTCTTCACTGATTTTCAGCTCGCCGCCCTTGTATTTCTCGATATCGTTAATCGAGTCAAGACCTTCAAATTTCAGCAGCTCAAACTCTTTATGGCTGCGTCTGGAGGCAATCTTGACGGTTAATGGTTTATGTAAGGTTGGGTGAAATAAAAGCAGTTCATTGCCTACCGCGAAGCGCTCGTCCGCGAAATCAGTTGTCGACACAACCCGGACTTCTCCGCGCAATCCCTGTGTGTTTACTAATTTGCCTACTGTATA
This sequence comes from Brevibacillus ginsengisoli, assembly GCF_050113715.1. Lineage (NCBI taxonomy): Bacteria > Bacillati > Bacillota > Bacilli > Caryophanales > Paenibacillaceae > Brevibacillus > Brevibacillus ginsengisoli. The sequence continues at coordinate 447,962 of NZ_JBNJQR010000003.1, read as the reverse complement.
GTAATGTTTTTCTGTCAAGTACTCTTCCCTCCTCGACGTATGTCAATCACTACGCCGTCCTTTAATATGATTTCCGTTCCGTCCATAATATCTTCCCACGAGTCGCCAATTTGTACTTGTGTGCTGCTCTCCACCGTCGTATGAAATATTTCGCTGCCTTCTGGTAGGTTCTCCACTTGCTTGATCTGGAACTGTAGAATCTCCAATTTTTCTTTGCGGATTCGTTCTTCCCTGGAAATTCTTTCGACCATATATTTATAGGAGTCGCCTGTCTTCTTTTGGGCTTCACTTAACAGCTTGCGCCCCTGAAACTCCCACTGATCCAACTCATTGGACAGTTGCTTGATCTGGCGGTGATATTCCGCTAACAAGAGCTGTCTTGAGTTTTCCGTCAACACGATTTTCACTTGCACAGGACGATGAATAGTAATCATCACGATCCCCCCTATTGGCAGAACCCACTCCGGTCTGAATATCAGCACCTCTTAGCGGAGCGGAACATTACAAGCTTATGGATAGGATACGAAGAAAAGACTTCGTCCGTCTATGCTCTGTTTAAGCTCGCGTGTAGTATTGGTTGTCCGCTCCGTTCACTGCGGAAGGGAGTCGACAAGAAAATCACTTCGCTTCTCACTGACGTAAAGAATGCCGACTCTTTTCCTTCCTACGTTCTCTACGCTTGGTTTCGCTTAAAATGAGCGACGAGCGGTCGAAATCTTTTCTTGGTGGGCTTGCGCGAATGGATAAGATTACTTACTTTCCACTGTATAGCAATTAATCTTTCCGATATTACAAAAAAGACTGGGAAAGCTCCCAGCCTTTTTTATACGATTTCAACAGTAACGCGCTTGTCTGATTGTACAGCCGCTGCCGTTACTACGGTACGCAAAGCTTTGGCGATCCGCCCCTGCTTGCCAATGATTTTACCCATATCATCAGGATGTACGGATAATTCAAAGACAACGAGACGTTCCTTCTCCACTGCGTTAACCCGTACCTCTTCCGGATGATCTACAAGAGCCTTGGCGATCAATTCGACTAACTCTTTCATAGGTTACCCTCCGTAAGAGATGCTTACTTCTTGCCAAATTTGGCTTCGTGCACTTGCGTGAGAACGCCCACAGTAGAAAGCAAGTTACGAACTGTATCGGTTGGTGCTGCACCTTTCAAAATCCATTGTACAGCTTTCTCAGTGTCAATATTGACAACAGCCGGTTGAGCAACCGGATTGTAGAAACCGATTTCCTCGATGAAACGACCATCACGCGGGGAACGGGAATCAGCTACAACTACACGGTAGAAAGGAGCTTTCTTGGAACCCATACGCTTAAGACGAATTTTAACTGCCATGTTGTTCACCTCCTATAAAAATCAACGCATTCACGTTGGTATAGCTTATCTGAACTATCGCGAGTCCACAGAGCATCATAACACGTGGGCGATAAGAGTTCAACCATTGTTTGGTCTTACTTGAACGGATTGAACGGGAAGTTGAATCCGCCTTTTTTCTTCTCATCCATACCAGGCAGATTCGGCATGTTACCCAGATTCGGCATTTTGCCGCCCATCATAGGAAGATTAAAGCCACCTTTTTTGTTGCCTTTTTTCTTCATCTGTTTGGTCATACCGGAGAACTGCTTCATCATTTTCTTCATTTCTTCAAACTGCTTGATGAAACGGTTCACTTCCTGAACGGTTGTGCCGGATCCGCTTGCGATGCGGCGTCGACGGCTGGCATTGAGCAGATCAGGGTTGGAACGCTCCGCTTTAGTCATCGACTTGACGATGGCTTCCGTGCGGGCGATTTGTTTCTCATCCACCTTAAAATCCTTCATGCCCTTCATTTTGTTCATGCCTGGCAGCATTCCGAGCAGATCTTCGAACGGCCCCAGCTTGCGAAGCTGTGACATGGAGTCAAGGAACATGTCAAAGGTGAATTCCCCTTGACGCATCTGACGCTCCATCTCTTTGGCCTTCTCTTCATCCACGGCTTCCTGCGCCTTCTCAATCAGGCTGAGTACGTCGCCCATCCCTAAAATACGAGAGGACATACGGTCTGGATGGAATGGTTCCAACGCATCCAGCTTCTCACCCATACCAGCAAACTTGATTGGCTTGCCTGTAACGGCTTTAACAGAAAGGGCTGCCCCGCCTCGAGTATCGCCATCCAGCTTGGTCAGGATGACACCTGTCAGTTCAAGCTGATTGTTGAAGCTCTCAGCTACGTTGACGGCATCTTGACCGGTCATGGCATCGACGACGAGCAAAATCTCGTCAGGCTTGGCTACCTCGCGTACCTGCTTCAACTCGTCCATCAACGTCTCATCGATGTGAAGACGACCGGCGGTATCAATCAGGACATAATCGAGGTGATTCTCTTTCGCATGCTCGATCGCTTGTCTCGCAATCTCGACTGGACTTACCTGATCACCCAGACTAAACACGGGTGCATTCACTTGCTCGCCCAGTACCTGGAGCTGTTTGATCGCAGCTGGACGATAAATGTCACCAGCTACCAACAAAGGCTTACGATTTTGTTTTTGCAGATATTTGGCGAGTTTACCGGTAGTGGTAGTTTTACCAGCACCTTGCAAACCTACCATCATCACGACAGTTGGCGCTTTGGAGGCAACTGCGATATTCGCAACATTGCCGCCCATCAACTCGGTTAACTCCTCGTTGACGATTTTGATCACCATCTGTCCTGGTGTTAAGCTTTTCAATACTTCTTGACCTATCGCGCGCTCTTTCACACGGGCGACAAAGTCTTTTACTACCTTAAAGTTAACATCGGCTTCCAAGAGGGCGAGTCGAACTTCACGCATCGCCTCGTTGACCGCAGTTTCATCGATCTTTCCTCTGCCGCGCAACTTGTCAAAGGCACTCTGCAACCGATTTGCTAAACTTTCAAAGGCCATGTGAGCCCCTCCTAATCCATCTCAGACAGTTGGCGGAGCGACGTAAGCAGCTCCTCTTGGGAATCACTCGTATCCTGGCTTTCCACCAAGCTGATCATCCGATTGATTATCTCTTGACGTTGTTCATGTTTACGAGCAAGCCCTAGCTTTTCCTCGTATTCATACAACTGTTTCTCGGCTCGCTTGACGTGATCGTAAACCGCTTGGCGGCTCACTTCGTGCATCTCCGCAATTTCTCCGAGTGAGAGATCATCGAGATAATAGAGCTCCAGATATTCACGCTGCTTGCCCTTTAGGAGCATCGCGTAAAAGTCAAACAGGAGATTCACTTGATTGGTCTTCTCAAGCATGGAACCAATCCTTTACTTAGGGATCCTCGGTTGCCAACCTGTAAAGGCAATTCACTTTACAGAGCCAGATATAATACTATCTAATTCCCCGCCTACTGTCAAGTATTTTCGTTGACATAGTTTTTTTACTTATTCTGCTGGTTGTTCTTCCGCCTTTTCGATCAGTCCGGCAAAGAGCGCATGAACGAATTGTTCCGCATCAAAAGGCTGTAAATCGTCCATTTTTTCCCCTAAACCAACATATTTCACCGGGATGTGCAGTTCGTTGCGGATCGCGATGACAATCCCGCCTTTGGCTGTGCCATCCAGCTTGGTTAAGACAATTCCACTTACGCCAGCTGAGGAACCAAATGTTTTGGCTTGCGAGAGCGCGTTCTGACCAGTGGTTGCATCAAGAACAAGCAGTACTTCATGCGGTGCATCGGGAATTTCTTTTTGAAGGACACGATACACCTTGTTGAGCTCATCCATCAGGTGTGCTTTATTTTGCAGACGGCCTGCTGTATCAACGAGCAGGACATCGACTTGGCGGTTCTTGGCTTCTTGGACGGCATCATAGACAACAGCAGCCGGATCGGAGCCTTGTTCAAGCTTCACGACATCAACTCCTACGCGATCCCCCCAGACTTCCAGCTGTTCAATCGCAGCGGCACGGAAGGTGTCACCCGCAGCAAGCAGTACTTTCTTCCCATCTTGCTTGAACATGTGCGCCATTTTTCCGATCGTGGTGGTTTTTCCCACGCCGTTCACACCGACGAACAGGATCACGTTCAAACGGCCTTCTTTTACATTCAGGGATGTATCTTGGGCTTCGTCGTTTTTAAGCAGTCCGACTAATTTCTCTGAGAGGATCGGCTGCAAATCAAGGGCGTTCTCAATCTTATGCTTGCGTACTTCGCCGCGAAGCTCGTCAATTAACTCCATCACAGTAGATACGCCGACATCCGCAGCGATCAGGATTTCTTCCAATTCCTCAAAAAAGTTCTCATCCAGCTTCTTATAACGGCGAACCAGCGCTTCTACCTTCTCGACCAATACATCACGTGTTTTGGCCAAGCCTTCGGTAAACTTCTGGGTGACCTCTTCAGACTTTTGGAAAATCGCGTCTTTCAGCTTCTTAAAAAAGCTCATGCTTTACTTCCTCCTTAGTGGGTACTGTACCTTTTACGAAGCGCTCTCAATCATTTTCTTGGTATCCTCCAGTTTCACGGATACCAGCTTGGAGACTCCGCCCTCTTGCATGGTGATACCGTACAGTACGTCGGCACTCTCCATTGTGCCTTTGCGGTGGGTAACACATATAAATTGGGTTTGCTTGCTAAAATGATGCATATATTCGGCAAATCGGCTCACGTTGGCTTCATCCAAGGCGGCTTCGACCTCGTCTAGCACGCAGAATGGAACAGGCTTGACGCGAAGGATGGCAAAAAGCAAGGCCATCGCCGTAAAGGCGCGTTCCCCGCCTGATAAAAGGGCGAGATTCTGCAGTTTCTTCCCCGGGGGCTGTGCCACGATATCAATCCCGGTCTCCAGCAGATTCTCTGGATTGGACAGGACGAGATCGGCTCTGCCTCCACCAAACAACTGAACGAAAACATCCTGGAATTGTTCGCGAATCTCATCGAAGGTTTCTTTGAAACGACGGGACATCTCCTCGTCGATCTCTTGAATCACTTGATAAAGCATGGACTTCGCTTCGTTCAAGTCCGCTTCCTGATCGCTTAAAAAGTGCATCCGCTCTGACAATCTCTCATATTCTTCGATGGCGCCCAGGTTGACGGTTCCCAGTGCCGCGATTTCTTTTTTCAGCTTGTTCACAATTTGCTGCTGTTCGGCCATATCCGCTTGCGGAGGATATTTCTGTTTCGCCAGTTCATAGCTTAACTCATATTCCTCGGACAATTTATTTAGAAGATGATCCAGTTCCACGTCAAAGCGATTTTTCTTCACTTCTTCCTGATGCAGGATATCTTCCAAGCCTTTCACTTGTTTGCGGATTTCTTTTACCTCCAGCTCAATCTGCTCCTGGTTGGCAAACAGTGTGGCCCGCTCACCCCTGCGTTCTTGAATCAGGCCACTGACTCGATCCTTATCTTGGCGAAGCTCGGCGATTTTGGTATCCAGTTCACCGGTGGAGGATTCATTGGTCCCTTCCAGCTCGTCGTATGATAGGAGCGTACGGTTGGCCTCTTCCCATTCCTGCTTCAAGCTGGTGAGCTGCTCTGTCAAGCGCTTCACCTGTTCTTCGCGGGATTGATATTCCTGCTTCACCTGTGCAGCCTTTACCTTGAGCGAGGTGATCTTCTCGTTCATCTCTTCCTTGCTGGAAAGCTGTTCTTGACGCTTGGCTTCCGCAAATGTGATGGCCTGATTCAACTGCTGTTCTTCTTGGGTTAAAATCTGAAGCTTTTCATTAAGTTGGAGTTGCTTCGTCTGGGCATCTTGAATTTCTTTGGAGTGCCCCTCTAAATCCTGATTCGTCAGGAATAGGCGTTCATTCAGGGTCTTGCCTTCCGACTCCACTTGTTGAACAAGACCTTTGACCTCGATCTCCTTCAAGCGCAGATTCTCACCCTGCGTCCGCAGTTCCTCCTGACGAGATTCGATTGTCTGGTTCTCTTGCTGCAAGCGTTCGATCTGCTCACGTAACGTACTGATCGCTTGATCCACATCACGAAGGGTCGCTTCCAATTCTTCTGCCTGACGTCCCCGCCCTAACAGGTTGGAGGTATTCTTCTTCAAAGCCCCCCCTGTCATCGAACCGCCCGCGTTGACGATATCACCGTCAAGTGTTACGACGCGGTAGCGATAGCCGAGAGTTCTGGCTACCTGGTTGGCCTGTTCCAATGTCTGGGTCACAATAACCGTGCCGAGCATGGATTCTACGATCGCTTGGTACTTCTCGTCAAAATGAACAAGCTCGCTGGCAATTCCTACGACCCCATTCGCCTGCGCTAGCTGACGACGGTCTGAATCCTGTAGACTGCGAGATTTAATGACAGATAACGGTAGAAAAGTAGCTCGTCCCAGGTTGTTCTTCTTGAGAAACGCAATCGCTTCACGTCCGGCCGCTTCGTCGTCAACCACGACGTTCTGTAAAGCCCCGCCCAAGGCAACTTCTACCGCGGTTTCTACCTTCTCGGGAACCTTGATCAATTCGGCTACAGCTCCGTGAATGCCGTTCATCCCTTTGTCACGGGCTTTGAGGATTTCCTTGACTCCCTGCTGAAAACCGCTGAATTCGGCCTGCATCTCTTTGATCAGGTCAAGACGGGATTTGGCTGATTCTCGGCGCTGTTCTTCCTTCCGTAACGAAAGACGGGCCTGCTCGACCTTCTCCGCCTGATTTTTGGCAGCTTCTATTAATTCTTTATAGCTTGTAAGGGTCGCTTGTATACTCTCTTCAATTTGGCGTAATTCCTGGCTGTACTGTTCCAGCTTGGCAAGACGCTGCGCTTCCTCTTGATCTAGCTTGCTTTTCTCTTGGCTTAGACGGTCAATTCTCGCTTGATTGGTTTGAGTCAGCTGCTGCTGATGACGGATCTCATTGCGCAGATTAGCCATCTCGTTCAGCTTCTCAAAATAATCACTCTTCAATTGATCCACATCATCTGTAGCTAATTGAATCAATTCGGCATACTGAACGCCGGTTTCGTCTAATAAAGCCTGTACCTCGTCCAAATTCTGCTTCGCTTCCGCTTGCCGCCTCAACTCTTCTTGAAGCTGTGCCTCGACTGCGTGTTGTTTTTCACTTAAGCGATGCAACTGTTCCATCGTTTGTTGACGATTGGCTACCAGGTTGCGCTGACGCTCACGCAAAACCTCGCGTTGACCTTCAACCTTCTCGGTCTCTTCACTGACGGTCAACAAAATCTGTTGCAGCTCTTCAATCGACTGATCGATCTGATTAACCTTATATTTCGCTTGCTCCAGATCAGCTTCGCGCGTACTTGCTTGCGTGGTAAGCTGGATGAGCTCCTGCTGCAAGCGATCCACTCGCTGATTCGCTTCCTCCCATTTCTCATGGGTAGCTTCAATCTGTTGGACATAAAGAGCGACCTCGTGAGTTCTCAGTTGCTTGCTGAACTCTTGGTACGCTTTGGCCTTTTCAGCTTGTTCTTTTAGCGGTCCGACCTGTTCGTTTATTTCACTGACGATATCATGAATACGAACCAGATTTTGTTCAGTTTCATCCAATTTCTTCTCGGCTTCTCGTTTGCGGCTCTTATACTTGACAATCCCGGCCGCTTCCTCAAATATTCCACGTCGATCTTCAGCCTTCGTACTGAGAATCTCCTCAATGCGTCCTTGACCGATGATCGAATACGCCTCTTTCCCTACACCTGTGTCCATAAACAGTTCCATAATATCTTTCAGACGGCAGGAACGCTTGTTTATGTAATATTCACTATCGCCAGAACGATATACTCTTCTGGTAACGGTCACTTCCGAATACTCAAGATCAAGGGAACGGTCGGTGTTGTCCAAAGTAAGCGAAACCTCAGCATAATTCACCGGCTTGCGCGTATCACTCCCGGCGAAGATAATATCCTCCATTTTGGTTCCGCGAAGTGATTTGGCGCTTTGTTCCCCCAAAACCCAGCGTATCGCATCTGAGACGTTACTTTTTCCGCTGCCATTAGGTCCGACAACAGCCGTTACGCCTGGGACGAACTCTAGCTCGGTACGATCGGCAAAGGATTTGAATCCAACGATTTCCAACCGTTTCAGATACATACGTACATCCTCCTTCATCAAACCCCACCCTGATTAGGGGTTGTTTCTAACCTTTCCAAGCGGGTTTTGAGCATCTATCTCACAACAACATTCTCTTCTATGTAGTTGAAGCATAACTGTCTTATTCTATCATAGAATCTTCTGCCTGTAACGGGAGAAAAGACTTCGTCCCTTTCGCTCTGTTTAAGCTCACATGTAGCATCTTCTGTCCGCTCCGATCACTACGGAAGGGAGTCGACAAGAAAATCACTTAGTTTCTCAGTCTGATGTAAAGAATGCCGACTCTTTTCCTTCCTCCGCTCCCTGCGCTGGATCTCGCTTAAAATGAGACTCAAGCGGACGAAGTCTTTTCTCAGCGGGCGTACGCGAATGGAAAGAAAGTTAAAACACTTATATACCAAGTCTTTTAACTTTCTATTATTATGACAAAAGCCGCATCCACCAAAAACTGGCGATACGGCTTTCGTTACGATCTTATTTGGCACCCAACTTAATTAACGCTCTGGCAGCTGCTTTTTGTTCCGCTTCCTTCTTGGAGCGACCAATACCGACACCTAATTGCTGATTATTCAATAGAACCTCGGATACAAACTCACGATTGTGGGCCGGGCCTTTCTCTTGAATAATCCGGTATTGAATCTCGCCAAGATTATCTTGTTGTACGTATTCCTGCAATTGACTTTTGAAGTCTGTTACTTGCGTAAACTCTCCTTTGTCTATGCGCGGATTCACGTATTTCTCCATGAAATTAAATACGGCATCAAGGCCTTGATCAATGTACAAGGCACCAATGAAAGCTTCGAACACATCCGCTAAAAGGGCAGGGCGCTGTCTTCCGCCAGTTAGTTCTTCGCCTTTTCCCAAAAGAACAATGTCTCCAAAATTAAGCAACTCGGCGAACTTGACCAACGACGGCTCACACACGATTGCAGCACGCAGCTTGGTCATCTCTCCTTCGCTCATTTTGGGGAATGTCTTAAAAAGGAACTTGGATACCGTTAACTCGAGAACGGCATCCCCCAAAAACTCCAGGCGTTCGTTGTCTTGGATTTTTTTGCCCTTTTGTTCGTTAACATAAGATGAATGGGTGAATGCTTGCCGCAAAACGCTCTCATCGTGAAAGCGAATGCCGATTTCTTGTTGCAGCCGTTCAAAATCCATCACCTTCACCACCATTCCAACGCATCCCTTTGCTTAATTCCCCAATCATTACGATGGGTTATTCAGATTTATAGCGTTTCATAACGATGGATGCATTATGTCCACCGAAGCCAAACGTATTGGAGAGTGCTACATCAACCGAAGCTTTGCGCGCCACATTTGGAACGTAGTCCAAATCGCACTCAGGGTCCGGATTATCCAAGTTAATGGTTGGCGGCAAAATTTGATCGCGAAGCGCGTAAGCTACCGCAATCGCTTCAATTCCACCAGTTGCTCCAAGCAAGTGACCTGTCATCGACTTGGTTGAACTCACCGCTAGTTTGTATGCGTGATCTCCGAAAACCGTTTTGATGGCCATCGTCTCAGCGATGTCCCCTTGACCTGTAGAAGTGCCGTGAGCATTGACGTAGCCTACCTCGTTCGGATCAATTTCAGCGTCTTTGAGCGCGTTTTTCATACAACGTGCAGCACCTTCGCCACCAGGAGATGGAGCCGTGATATGATGGGCATCTGCGCTCATCCCATAACCGACGACCTCTGCGATGATGTTGGCACCACGCTTCTTGGCATGTTCAAGCTCTTCTAAGACAAGTACCCCGGAACCTTCACCCATTACGAAACCATCGCGGTCACGGTCAAATGGACGGCTTGCTTTTTGTGGTTCGTCATTACGAGTAGACATGGCTTTCATCGAACAAAAACCAGCCATTGCCATTGGAGTAATCGTTGCCTCTGTGCCACCTGTAACCATCACGTCAGCGTGACCGTGCTGAATGAGCTTGAACGCATCCCCAATCGCATTCGTACCTGTCGCACAGGCCGTAATCGCACTGGAAGTAGGTCCCTTGGCACCAAGCGCGATGGATACCTGACCAGAAGCCATATTCCCAATCATCATCGGAATAAAGAACGGGCTTACACGGCGTGGACCCTTCTCCAATAACACAGTATGCTGTTCTTCCCACGTGCTTAAACCACCGATACCAGACCCGATGTACACGCCGATATGCTCAGCATTCTCATCTGTTATAGCTAAGTTTGCATCCTTAACGGCCATTTTCGCTGCCGCCATGGCAAATTGAACAAATCGATCATTGCGTTTGACTTCTTTTTTATCAATAAACTCTTCCGGATTAAAGTCCTTAACTTCTGCTGCAATTTGTGTAGGATATTCGGAAGTATCAAATGCTTTTACCTTGTCAACACCGGATTTCCCTTCCAAAAGACTGTTCCAGAATGTCGTCGCATCGTTACCTACAGGCGAGATAACACCTACGCCGGTGACTACCACTCTGCGTTTCATCACGACTCACCTCTATATTCATGATCAGCTTTTCGCTTGTTATTCACATTTTCAAAAAAAAAAAAAAATAATTGGGGGTTCACCTGTTCATTGACAGGAGTTAGTGAAGGAGAAGTCCCGCTTATCACGGGACTTCAAACTTATGGATAATTTACTTGTGGGACTCTATGTATTTTACTACTTCACCCACAGTAGTGATTTTTTCTGCATCTTCATCAGAAATCTCCATATCGAACTCGTCTTCGAGTTCCATCACTAATTCCACGATATCCAGGGAGTCAGCGCCCAAATCTTCTTTGAAAGAAGCCTCAAGCACGATCTTGGACTCGTCTACACCAAGACGGTCAACGATGATCTTTTTCACAGTTTCCATAATATCAGCCATTCTACGTCACCCCCTCTCCCAGTATTATAAGGGATTTCTTATGCAAACACCAGTTTACATGTACATGCCACCATCAACATGCAATGTTTGACCTGTCATGTAGCTGGCCGCATCAGAAGCCAAGAAGAGTACCACTTGGGCAATATCATCGGCTTTACCCAATTTGCCAAGCGGGATTTGGCTCATCAGACCGCTTCTTACATCCTCCGGCAATTTCGCTGTCATATCCGTTTCAATAAAGCCAGGCGCAACGGCGTTGACTGTAATATTGCGGGAAGCAAGCTCACGGGCAGTCGTCTTGGTAAGCCCAATGACACCCGCCTTCGCGGCTACGTAATTGGCTTGACCTGCATTGCCCATTACACCAACCACAGACGTGATGTTAATGATCGAGCCAGAACGCTGCTTCATCATTGGACGAGTTGCCGCCTTGATACAGTTAAACACACCTTTGAGGTTGATGTCGATAACTTCATCCCATTCTTCTTCTTTCATTCGCATAATCAGGTTGTCCCGAGTAATTCCGGCGTTGTTTACCAGAATGTCGATTTGTCCAAACTGATCCAGTACTTCCTTGAACATGTTGTTGACTTCATCCGCATTGCCTACATTTGCGCGCACCATGATGGCTTCACGACCCAATTCCTTGATCGCTGCTACCGTCTCCGCTGCCGCTCCTTCACTGCCCGCATAGTTAACAACCACATTGGCGCCCGCTTGCGCAAGGCGAAGGGCGATCGCCCGCCCGATTCCGCGGGAAGCTCCTGTGACAAGCGCTACTTTACCGTTTAGCATAAAACTCCTCCGTTCAAAAGCTCCTCAAGAGATTCCATGTCTTGTACAGCGAAGATTTGCGTCTCTTTTGGCGCGATCTTTTTAATCAGGCCTGCCAGAACTTTTCCTGGGCCGATTTCAATAAACGTGGTGACTCCCTGCTCTACCATGTACAAAACAGAATCTTCCCAAAGAACCGGAGAAGCTACTTGCTTGATCAGGCTTTGCTGGATATCCGCTGACGATGTAACTGTTCTTGCGCTCACATTGGCGACAACCGCAATCTTGGCATCGTGGATTTCGACTCCATCCAGTACGCCAGCCAACTTGTCAGCCGCTGGAGCCATCAAGGAGGAGTGGAATGGTCCGCTTACGTTCAGTGGGAGGACGCGCTTCGCCCCTGCTTCTTTGGCTTTTTCGCCAGCTACTTTTACCCCTTCCGCACTTCCGGAAATTACGATTTGACCAGGAGAATTCAAGTTGGCCAACTGTACAGGGGTTCCCTGTGCGCTTACTTCCTCGCATACTTGATGCAACTGATCACGCTCCATGCCAAGAACCGCTGCCATAGCACCTTGACCCGCAGGCACTGCCTCTTCCATAAACTGACCTCTTGCGCGGACTGTTTTTACGGCATCCTCAAATGACAAAGCAGAAGCCGCTACCAAAGCGGAATATTCGCCAAGACTATGACCTGCCGCAAAATCCGCATTCAACTCCGGATGTTTTTCTTTAATGGCTTCAAGCACGGCCACGCTCATGGTCAGAATCGCTGGCTGTGTATTAGCTGTCAAACGCAATTCTTCTTCCGGTCCCTCGAAACAAATTTGAGACAAGGGAAATCCAAGCGCTTGGTCCGCTTTTTCAAAAATAGCTTTTGCCGCTTCCGATTGTTGGATGAGCTCCTTGCCCATGCCCACGAATTGGGAACCTTGACCTGGGAACACCAAGGCGATTTTACTCATATAGGTCCATCTCCTTCTGACAGTACGTCTATACTAGTTAGAGCAAGATTTAAGCTTCTTTGCTTCCCCATTTACATAGAGCCGCTCCCCATGTAAGTCCTCCACCAAATCCAACCAGAACGACGTTATCTCCTTCTTTGACACGTCCTTCTTGCACCGCTTCATCCAATGCGACTGGAATAGAGGCGGAAGACATGTTGCCATAGCGATCTACGTTAATCGCGACCTTATCCTCAGATAAGCCAAAACGTTTAATAGCCGCATCGATAATCCGCAGATTGGCTTGATGTGGCACAAGCAAGCCGATTTCTTCTTTCTCCACTCCAGCTTTATCCAAAACCGCTTCTGTCGCAGAATTCATCACACGAACCGCAAACTTGAACACTTCGCTTCCGGTCATCTGAATATAGTGAAGATTGCTTTCTACTGTTTCATGAGTTGCTGGTTTGCGTGAGCCTCCAGCTTGTTGAGATAACAAATTTCCGCCCGAACCATCAGCCCCAAGTTCGAACGCTTTAAAGCCAAATTCATCTGCGACTGGCCCAAGGATTGCCGCTCCGGCACCGTCTCCGAACAACACGCAAGTATTGCGATCTTCGTAGTTGGTGATTTTGGAGAGAACTTCTACGCCAATCACCAAGATGTATTTATACATTCCTGTAGAGATAAACTGAGATGCGGTCGTTATCCCGTACAAAAATCCTGTACATGCTGCGGAGACATCAAGCGCGCTTGCTTTGGTCGCACCCAGTTTCTCTTGAAGAATGCAGGCAGTTGACGGAAACATCGTATCCGGTGTTACAGTCGCCACGATGATCATGTCCAGCTGTTCCGCGCTTAAATTCGCTTTCGCGAGCGCTTTGACCGCCGCCTCGTAAGCGAGATCAGATGCCGCTTGGTCAGGAGCACTGATACGGCGTTCACGAATTCCTGTTCGAGTAACGATCCATTCATCCGATGTTTCGACCATTTTCTCAAGATCAGCGTTGGTTAAAACTTTTTCAGGTGTATAAGAGCCAGTAGCCAAAATTCCTACAGAACGTAGTCCATTCATGACTTTCACTCACTTTCCGTTTGAGTTGTCCATTTCACTTCTTGCAGAATCAAATCGTTCACGCCTAGTTTAGCAAAACGAGCCGCCGCCAATACCGCATTCTTAATTGCCCGAGCATCAGAAGAGCCATGCGCCTTGATGACTGGTTGGCGTAATCCGAGGAGCGGCGCCCCGCCATATTCGGCATAATCCATCCGATTTTTGAATCGAACGAGACTTGGCTTCAAGATCGCGGCAGCTACTTTATTCAAGAAACTAGAAGTCATTTCCTTCTTCAACTGAGAGAAAATGGTAGATGCAGCACCTTCGATCGATTTCAACAGGACGTTGCCAGAGAATCCATCACAGACAAGGACATCGCATACGCCCTCCATTACGTCTCTCGCCTCGAAGTTGCCGATAAAGTTGATACTCGCATCCTTCAACAAGGGAAATGCCGCCTTGGAAAGCTCGTTCCCCTTGGCTTCTTCCGTCCCAACATTCAAAAGTCCTACGCGTGGAGCCGATTTTCCCAGCACCTTTTCCACGTACAAACTACCCATGATCGCATATTGCAAGAGATGTACAGGCTTGGCATCCATATTGGCTCCGACGTCAAGAACTAGCGTGACACTTCCATGTATATTGGGGATCAGGGCGGCCAACGCCGGGCGTTCAATACCCTCGATCCTTCCTGTTATCAAAAGTCCAGCGGTCATCAACGCGCCGGTATTTCCGGCAGAGATGGCCGCATCAACTTCCTGTTTGCGCGCCATGTCAGCACATACAACCATCGATGAATCTTTTTTACGGCGAACGGCCCGAACCGGTTCATCATCTGCTTCAATTACTTCGGATGCATGGCGGATTTCCAGACCTGCCGGGAGCTTCTCTGGCAGATGCTCCTTAATCGCTTCTTCATTCCCGACCAGAACAACGGTTAACGACGAATCTGACGACAGGGCCGCCAGTGCACCCTCCACATTGCTTCGTGGAGCATGATCTCCACCCATTGCATCAATCGCGATACGCAATGAACTTCCTCCTCATCTTACATGCCGCTTTCTTCAGCCAGAAAACGTTGCCTAAATACGCGAAACGTAGCTGTAAACACCGTTTCACCTTGAACATTCGTTTCTACTCTAACACGGCTCTCGTCACCATTGTGTGAACGAACCACAGCTTTGGCGACCAGCTTCTCCCCCAGTTTAACCGGACGAATAAATCGAATGCGCGCCGTCGCGGTAAGCGCAATATCAGCGTCAATCACAGCAACAGCGAGAGAATTGGCTTGAGCGAATATGTAGTGTCCCCGAGCGATCTGTGTACGATTAAAGACATGTTCTTCCCTGATTTCCAAGACGGAGATCGCTTGCGAATCCAGCTGTAAATCGACCACATCTCCAATGACTTCATCAATCCCTAAGGATTTCACGGGGTCCAGGCTTTTTTCAGCCACTGTTTTAATTCTTTCCCGAAGTTCAGGAATTCCTAATTCCAAACGATCGAGTCGGATGGTTTGAATACTGACGCGAAACTTTCCAGCCAGCTCTTCATCTGTTGCAAAGGGGCTGTCTTGCAAGGACTGGATCAGCCGAGTTTGACGTTCTTTTTTCGGTAACCGTGTAATAATGGACACCCCCAGCACAATGACTTATTTCTCTATTCGCAACTGGTTGAGATCAGTTTTTAGCACCTGGTACTAAATTTCAGTATAAAGCATCCTTATGATTATTTCAAGCATCGACAGAAAATGAAAAAAGCAGAGTGACGGATCACCCTGCTTCTCTTATTCCTTACTTCGCAACTTTTTCGCCTTTGTAAGTTCCGCAGCTGGAGCAAACGCGGTGAGCAAGTTTGTACTCGCCACAATTATCGCATTTGATCATGCCTGGAATCTCTAATTTGAAGTGCGTACGACGCATTCTTTTACGAGTTTTGGAAGTTCTCCGTTGAGGTACCGCCATCTTCCTTACACCTCCTTCAACTGATGATGTCTCAAGTATTTCTTACACCCTCTATTGAAGCACTCTTTTATGTAAAAGAGAAGCATATCCAGAGGTGATGGTATATGGATGGATTAACCATCCGTTCAAAAATGAAGCTTGCATCATTAGATTGTAAGCCACATTCTGAAAACCTGTCAATCATTTCTCGTTTTTGAAGAAATCAGCTAGTCCAGCTAAACGTGGATCAATTCGCTGATTGTTGCAGGAACACTGTTGCTCGTTCCAGTTAACCCCACAAGTCGGGCATAGCCCCTTGCAATCCTCTTCACAAAACGGAATGATAGGTAAGGCGAGCAAAAAATCTTCTTGCAGAATCGGATCAAGCTCAATCTCATCTCCTTCAACGGGATGGATGTCGCTCTCTTCGTCGTATTCCACATCTGAATCTGGTGAGGCAAAAGTTTCCGAAAACGGAACTGTCATATGCTCTTGGAAAGGCTTGAGACAACGGGCGCAAACAAAGTTCACGTCAGCGTCCATCTTGCCATTCACATAGTACAATCCGCCAAGCAACATCGCTTCGCCTTGCGCGTTTACATCAGACATGCCGCGAACCTCTTGATGACGACTTTTGAGCTCATCTGCTTCAAGGGTTGTCTGAAACGGGAGTGGCTCACCTTTGCGATGTTCTAAATCAGTAAGTTTAATATTCATAAAGATCACCTCATGCACAACAAGGATGATTATATCGGTATTGAAATCCTTTGTCAACCAAATTTGCTTGACAGCTTGTTTTAGAAATTTACACTTTAGGGTAGAAGCTAAAGATTGAAAAGCCATATTCAGATGTCAAAAAGGACGGGATCCAATGAAAACAGTTGGTCTAGTGGTTGAATACAACCCATTACATAACGGACATAAACTCCATTTTGAGGCAGCCAAGGAAGCGACAGGAGCAGATAGCTGTGTCATTGTCATGAGTGGTAATTTCCTACAACGTGGCGAGCCTGCGCTCGTCAGTAAAAGAGCTCGCGCAGAAATGGCCCTTCGGCTTGGCGTCGATCTGGTGATTGAATTGCCCCTACCGTTTGCTACCGCGAATGCGGAGCTGTTTGCCCATGGCGCTATTTCTATATTGGATCGACTTGGGGTAGTAGACTCTGTCTGCTTCGGTTCCGAAAGCGGAGAGATTAGCTGGATGCACCCGCTTGCCGAAGCCCTTGCCATTGAACCCTTGGAGTTCCAGGAGCACCTAAAGATGAACCTATCCAACGGCCTAGCTTACCCCCTAGCATACGCACAAGCGGCAACGCGATACATGCAAAAATTCGGATTCAATCAAATTCCTCTGGATCAGCCCAATAATATTTTGGGATTTAATTATGTGCTTGCGCTAAAACGCCTCAATAGCCGTATGGAGGCCGTCACTATCCAACGAAAAAAAGCTGACTATCATCAACAGTCCATCACGGACAAACAAATCGCCAGTGCCACTGCCCTGCGCAAATTATTGCTGGATGACAAAGCCGATCTTTCATCGCTTGCTGCCTATGTCCCAGAAACGACCCTGGATGTTCTCAGACGGGAGTTCAACCAAGGGGCCGGCCCCATTTGCTGGGATCATTACAGACATCCGCTGTTTCACCGACTTCTCCAATTGACGCCACAAGAATTGTCCACCTACCATGAGATCGAAGAAGGCATGGAGAATCGCTTGATCGCTTCGGTTAAAAGAAGCAAAACCGTCCAAGAACTGATTACCGAAGCCAAGACACGCCGCTTCACGTGGAATCGTCTGCAACGCATGCTCCTGTCCGTTTTGCTTAACCTAACCAAGCAAGAGGTGGCTTCGTTTCAACTTAAATCTGGCGCTCCTTACGCGCGAATCCTTGGTTTTAGCGACAAAGGACAGCAGCTCTTGAAGGAAGCGAGAAAGAAATCTTCCATTCCGCTCATTACGAAAGCACGCGATCATATTCACCCCATGCTGGATCTCGATTTGCGTGCAAGCGCAATTTATCAGCTTGGACAACCAAACGGATTCTCTAACGATTTCCTTTCCGAATACAAATTGCCGCCACTTACCCTTGCTTCGGTTTCAACTTTTGCAGATAATTGATGGCATCGTCTACGGTTTTTACCGGAACGACAATCATCTTGGTCCCGATCCGCTTTGCGGTCTCAACAGCTTCTTGATAGTTCGAGACTTGACCTGTTGTGACATCATTTGGCGCGAAAAAGATTTCGGCACCCGCTTTATCAGCGGCCACAATCTTGTGGTTGATTCCACCAATCCGTCCAACCGTTCCATCCGCTGAGATCGTACCTGTTCCCGCAATACGATAGCCGCGTGTAAGATCGATGTCAGTTTTTAGTTGGTCATAAATCTCCAGGGTCATCATCAAACCTGCCGAGGGTCCGCCTATGCCTTCGGCGGTGATGTTTACTTTTTTCGGTATTTCAATGTATTGCTTGTTCTCCGGACGAATCCCTAATCCGACGCGTTTACTTGCTTGACCATTTTCATCTGGCAAGGAGGCGAGCGTAATAGAGCCACTCATTTCCTGACTGCCTCGCAAGAATTTCAATTGAATGCTCTCCCCTGGCTTCTTCTTAGTGAGATAATCGAGCAAATCTTGCGCCGTTTGCAATTTTTTCTCGTCGACCTGGGTAATCACATCGCCCACTTTGAGCAAATTTTTGGCAGGCATACCCGCCAGTGTCCCCATCACCAATACACCCTGCTTCTCGATCTTGACAGGATAACCCGCCCGCTTAAAGGCAACGGCTTCAGCCAGCTGCTGTGAATTATGCATAACCTCTAGTTCCCGCTGGGTAAAGTCATCATCCGTCTCGCCATGACTTAATACCAAATCTTCATCAATTAGCTCCACATCTGGAGACAACTTGGAATACAAATACCAGAACGGTGTCGCTTCTCCCATGCGTACGGTCGTGAGCATAAAGGAGCCTTTTTCATCCTTGGTCCCGCCTTCCACCTTAATCATAGGCGCAAGCTCAATCGCGGAGCCTGGCCTTGTTACATAGTACGGAAGGGGTATATACAGGACGCACAGCAAAACGACAGCAAAAAGAATAATCCCCCAGCGAAAACGAATTCGACTGGTGGAGGGTCGTTGATTATCGTGTGTGGTCATGGTTGTTCCCCCAATTCTCGATCAATTCCTTTATTCGGTCTATATTTTCAAGGGCTGCTTTTTCACCTTCCGCAATGATTTCCTCCACCCCGGAATCAGCAATACTGCTATAGTGTCCTACATTCGGGCGAATCACCAAATCAGCTGAAAGAATTCGATGACGCAAAATTTCTCTTTCCATCACATCGATCGCTTGAGCAATGACTTCGAAAATCGAATTCACCTTCATCTTGACATCGAAGTGGGCCACGTCAACGGCAATTACCAGATCGGCTCCCATCTCCTTGGCTACGGTGATCGGAACCCGATCAATTACACCCCCGTCAACAAGCAGACGATCCCCAACACGCTCCGGCACAAAGATTCCGGGAATGGAGGTACTCGCTCTAATCGCTTGGTCAAGCGGTCCTTCCCGAAAAACGACCCGCTCTCCCATTTCAATATCAGTGGCGACAATGGCAAGTGGTTTGGATAGGTCTTCGATGTTCTTGCCGTGGGTAAGGAGTCGAAACAGCTCCTTTGCTTTTTGCCCCGCTACGAATCCCATATTGGGTACGGTCAAGTCCAGCAAGTGTTTTCGTTTCAAATTCGTGGCCAGCTTTGCCATCATGTGCGGCTGAATGTTATTAGCGTAGAGTGCACCGATAAAGCTCCCCATACTGCTCCCCGCCAAATAATCAATCGGGATCTGGTGTTCCTCCAACACCTTGAGCACCCCGATATGCGCAAAGCCTCGCGCTCCTCCCGAACCAAGCGCTAGGCCAATCTTCGGTCTATGTTCGTTTGACACCTCTTATCCCTCCTCCCCAATGAATATGTAAGACGAGTTGCATAGTTTCGTCCTTCCTCACGTAGACATGTACTAGTATTGAAGTCCAGGAGGAATCTATGAAACACCGTTCGTTGTATTTAACCTTGTTTATTGCAATGATATCCATTGGATTTGTCGTTATTCTTGTCACCAATCCTAATACGTCTTTTCTAGCGGCCCTTGCCGGTTTGAAAATTTGGTGGGAAGTGGTTTTCCCCGCATGCCTGCCCTTCATCGTGGTATCAGAGGTTCTAATGGGAGTAGGCATCGTGCATTTTGCGGGGGTCTTGCTGGAACCGTTGATGAGACCCTTGTTTAACGTACCAGGAACAGGTGGCTTTGTCATGACGATGGGCTTTGCCTCCGGATACCCAGTAGCCGCCAAACTTACGACACGTCTTCGCGAACAAGGGAGCATCACACAATCGGAAGGAGAACGACTGGTATCTTTTACGACAACGGGTGATCCGCTGTTTGTTATCGGTGCGGTTGCGGTTGGATTTTTTCACAGTGAACAATTAGGCTATATCCTTGCCTTTACACATTATGTATCCGCCATTCTGCTTGGACTTGTCTATCGGTTCTACGCGCTTCCTGCCCCCATCACCAAACATGTCGACAACAATAAATACCCGGTCTTGGTTCGGGCCATACAAGCCATGCACCGAGCGAGACTAAAAGACAACCGTCCTTTCGGAAAGCTGATGGGGGATGCGGTCTCCTCCGCTTTGCAGACGTTGTTTATGATTGGGGGATTTATCATATTTTTTTCGGTGGTGATCGAACTTCTCGCTACGGTTAGAGTGACGGAATTTATGAGCAGCTTTCTTGCCGTTTTCCTTGGCCCATTCGGATTCCCGTCTACCATTTCCAAAGCATTGGTCTCCGGATTGTTCGAAGTGACGCTAGGTGCCCAAACCGCAAGTCTGGCTGCCCCTCATCTCTCTTTTATGTGGCAAGCCGCCATCGCAAGTGCGATTGTTTCTTGGGGTGGCTTAAGTGTTCACGCACAGGTCGCCAGTATTTTGAGCCAGACCGATATTCGCTTCATCCCTTATCTTCTGGCTAGAGGAATTCATGCGATAATCGCTGTCTTTCTCACGATCGTATTGTGGAAGCCATTGGAGGAGCTGACGTCTACGGAAGCCGCAAGTGTCCCCGTTTTTTTCGCTGACGAGCATATTCATACGATGCATACCTGGTGGAATCATTTTAGCCACTCCGCTTTTGTTGCCGCTTTGATTCTATTGATCCTCATCGTGATCAGCAGATTGCTGGCCAAATCCAATCAGTCTACTTATTAGACAGAACCGGGAATTTGAGCCGCAACGCATTATCCACAACTGACGGAACCAGATCGCTTACCGACGCATGATAACGAGCCACTTCCTTCACGATGCTGGAGCTTAGGTAGGAGTACTGATTATTGGTCATGACAAAGAAAGTCTCCACATCCTCATCCAGCTTACGGTTGATGGAGGCCATCTGCATTTCATATTCAAAATCCGAAACAGCTCGCAAGCCTTTAAGCAAAACGCCGGCCTTCTTTTCACGCATATAGTCAATTAACAGCCCACTGAACGTGTCAACTTCCACATTGGGCATTTCTTTGGTTACTTCTCGCAGCAGATCAAGCCGCTCTTCTTTTGAAAAAAGCGGATTTTTATTGGAGTTGACGAGCACCGCCACGATCACTTTGTCAAACACTTTGGCCCCACGCCTAATAATATCAAGGTGTCCGTATGTTACGGGATCAAAACTTCCTGGGCATACCGCAATCGCCATAAATTGGCTCCTCCTTATGAATTAAACTGAAAAATGGAAATCGTTGTATCCCCGTACGTTACGCTTCTTTCTTGAACGCAATCGCCTATGGTTTCCTTGAGGGTAAATTCTGTATCATGCTCGGTCACGATTCTGGCTCCCGGAGCAAGCAGATTCAAATCCTGCAACAAACGCATTTCGGCTTCCAGCTTCTGCTTGGCATAGGGCGGATCCAAAAAGACCAAGTCAAATTGAATGTCCCGCTTCGCCAAAACCTTCAACGCTCGATCCGAATCATTACGATACACTTCCGCTTGGTCGGACAGATTTAAAGAAGCCAGATTTTGTTTAATCACAGAAATTGCTTTTTGTTCAATATCAATAAACACAGTCCGTTCGATGCCACGACTTAACGCTTCAATTCCCAGTCCGCCTGTACCTGCGTACAGATCCAAGGCAGTTCCACCATCAAAATACGGGCCGATGATATTAAAAATCGATTCTTTTACCTTGTCGGTTGTAGGACGTGTTCCTTTGCCCGGTACGGCGGCAAGCGGTCGCCCTTTGTGTTCGCCTGAAATTACTCTCATTCTTCTCACCTGTCATTTCATTAAACATGATGCCTTTTGGCAGTAAATTCATACTATCACATGCTTTACAGGAGGTAAAATAGCAAACCTACGGACAAAAATTCATTTCACCGTGTATAAAATACCAGACTGTTGGCAAAAAATATGACTAGCGACGCAACGGTGTCGCTGACAACCGCGGAGAAGACTTACGTTTCCCCATAAGCTCTTCCTCCGGTTTCTCCTCTCCCATAATTGAAAAGCGGTTTACATATGGGCATGAAGTGTCTGATAGGAGCATTCATGCCTCTTGCTTCTCGTTTGGAAGCAATTTGAACCGCTACCTCACTGCAATTTGTAGTGGGGTATTTTTTTGGATACGTTACTTTATCTACTTCATAAGGAGGCATCATGAAATGGCTGAAAAAAATCCTTCCAAACAAAAGCTAGAAGCTTCCAAAGCGCAATCGCTAGCTGACCAAACAGGGATGAATCAGGAACAAGCGAGAAAAATGCAGTCTGAAGCCGATCAATCGGATATTATCAAGCATGGTCAGTGAAGGTAAGACAAGCCGGACGAGCAATGAAGCTCTCCGGCTTGTTTCATTATCAATCGTGCACCTTGAATTGTTTAATAATCACTTGAAGCTCCTCAGCCAATTCGGCAAAGGCAAGCGCATCATGGGAAATCTGGCTGGCTGATGCCGCCTGCTGCTCACTCGCGGCGCTTACTTGCTCTGAACCGGCCGCCGCTTCTTCGGTAACAGCGGCAATATCCTCCATGTATCGGACAACTCGACTGCCCTGATCCTCCAAATCGCGTATACTGCCGTGAATACTTACGTTTTTAACCAATACATCATCGATTTGGCAAGAAATTTCGGCAAACGAAGTTCCAGCCTTTTGAACGGCAGTCATCCCTTCCTCAACCACCTTCGTTCCTTGCTCTACAGCCATAACGGCCCGATGACTCTCATCCTGCGTTTCCCTTACCAGATTAGAGATCTGCTCGGCAGAAAGACTAGTTTCATTCGCCAGCTTGCGTACTTCCTCAGCGACTACCGCAAATCCTTTCCCTTGGTCCCCTGCTCGAGCTGCTTCAATCGAGGCATTAAGCGCTAACAGATTGGTTTGCCGCGCAATATTGGTAATCATTCCCACAATGTTGCCGATTTCTTTTGACCTATGATCAAGCATACCGATGATCTGTGCCGTTTGATTCACAGTCTGATTGATTTCTTTCATTTTCTTGATCGATTCGTCCGCGTACTGACGCCCATCCATAGCGGATTCTTTGCTTTGCTTGGCTGCTCCGATAATATCATCCGCATAGCTGGACAGCTCCCGAACGGTTTGGATCATCTCCTGAACCTGATCCGTCGACTGAGAGACGGATGCCGCAATATCGGTGGTTCCTGAGGCTAGTTCGGTAATCGTTCTTGCAACTTGTTCAGCTGAACTTCTGGTTTCCTCGCTTGAAATCACCAGTGTATCAGAGGATCGCTTGGTTTGTTCGGTTGTCCGCTTCATCGCGGAGAGTACTCCCTGCATCTTCTCGATCATGGCGTTAAAGTTTTGCCCTAGCACACCCACCTCGTCGTTTGACTGATGCAGAAGTTTGATCGTTAAATCTCCGTCGGCCACCAAGGAGGTGAGTCGACTCATCATTTTGATTGGTTTAATTAAGGTAGAGGTGAACAAAACCACCACCAGAATGGCAAAAATCAAAACAACAGCCGCTGTAACAAACGAAATTTTGGCGAGAGTATCTAGCTGACTGGTTGCCTCTTTTACAGGAGCTGAAATAAACAACCCCCAGCCAGTCGATGGCACATCGGTATAGAAAGAAAATTTCTCCACTCCGTCGAGCGTATAACGAGATTCTCCATAATTCGCTTTTTCCTGAATGTTCTGATAGGCTTTGGACAGTTCTGGAATGTTTAACTCCTGAACTTTCTTCTTCATCAGAAAATTCGGATCAGGATGCGCAATAAACGTTCCATCCTGCTGCACAAGATAGGCATAACCGGTTTCGGCAAACTTAGCTTTACCAACGATTTCATTCATTTTTTTAATGGAGATGGTGGCCCCTAACACTCCCTTTACTTGTCCTGCTTCGTTCAAAATCGGACAAGCAATCATAATAATGGGCTCTTTCGTCACCTTAGAGATGAGTACATTGGAGATGGCGAGAGGTTTGCCTCCCATGATGTCCTTAAAGTATTGCCGATCCGTAATGTTGGCTTTTTGGTCAAGGGTTGTCCATGATTCACCGTTTGGAAACGCATACATAATGGTGCCGAATTCAGGATGTTCTTTTTGTCGCTCCTTCAAGTAACCGAGGGTCTGCTGATCCATGCGAATCACATTATCACTGCTTGCCATTGTCGTGATTCTGGCCACCTGATTCTGTACCCAACTGTCAATATCCCCTCGTAAATTACTTAAATCCACCGCGGATTTGTCCCGAAAATTCTGCAACAAGAATTCAGTTGCTTTGGAGTGATTAAACCAAGAGATTCCGATTAATGAGATCGTAAGAATGGGGATGATGATCAATAATAATTTGGTACGAATACTTTTCATCCAGCGACTCCCTTTCGAATAATTTTACGGTAAATACATTGTAAACATTGTTAAATTTTGGTAAATATTAGTACAGAGTTAAAATATCCTATATTAATGTACTTTTCAATGTTTTTCAGTGACATTTCACACAATATTCATGCTTGGAACCGAACAGGAAACCTCGAGCAACTTGTAGTATACTTGGAACAACTGATCAATCATCACAAGGAGGAGATTTTGTTTGCTTGATCCTATAGCGTTCTCGATCGGAAATATTCACGTTCACTGGTATGGAATTATTATGGGAACGGCTTTTTTTGTTGGAACCTATTTAGCCAGCTACCATGCCAAGCGAGCCGGAATTAACCCTGATCATATCCTGAACATGGTGGTCTGGATTATCCCTTCTGCCATTGTTTGCGCGAGACTTTACTATTGTTTGTTTGAATGGCAACAGTATCAGTCTCACCCGCTGGATATCTTCGCCGTTTGGAAAGGTGGACTGGCGATTCATGGAGGCCTGATCGGAGGTTTTCTCGCTGGTACGTTGTATGTGAGAAAGCATAACCTTCCGTTTCTGTTGATCGGCGACATCTTGATGCCAAGTGTGATCTTGGGGCAAGCGATTGGGCGTTGGGGAAACTTCATGAATCAAGAAGCTCACGGTGCTCCTGTTTCCG
The DNA here is from genome assembly GCF_050113715.1 of Brevibacillus ginsengisoli. NCBI lineage: Bacteria > Bacillati > Bacillota > Bacilli > Caryophanales > Paenibacillaceae > Brevibacillus > Brevibacillus ginsengisoli. The sequence continues at coordinate 422,837 of NZ_JBNJQR010000003.1, read as the reverse complement.
CCGAGTTTATGTCTCACTTCCCCGCATTTATCCGCAATCAAATGTTGATTGACGGCGTCTACTATCAGCCGACCTTCTTCTATGAGTCGATCTGGGATCTCGGAGTTTTTGTGATATTGTTAGCTCTTCTGTATCGATTCAAGCGTTATGACGGACAAGTCCTGGCTTCCTATTTGATCCTCTACTCCATTGGCCGATTCTTCATTGAAGGGATGCGAACTGACAGCCTTATGTTTGGCGGGCTGCGCGTGGCCCAATTGGTGAGCCTAGGTCTTGCACTGCTAGGTGTTGTTCTAATGATAGTAGTAAGTCGCAAGCGTCAGGCGAACAACTCGCAATTGCGTTCATAGCGATGTGTGCACCATCCCGAGTGATTGGGATGGTGTTTTTCTGTTCATACTGCTGTTATAGACAGAATGTTACGGAAAGGAAGATGTTGATTCATGAATCGAGATGTACTAGAGGATTACCTGGATCATCAACTATTGGTCTACTTTCAGGACAACCAAAAAACCCCTCCATATGAGGAAGGGGTGCTCAAAGATTTCAGTCCATCCGGCATTTTATTAGAGGCAGATGATGGCGCCTTATTGTTTATTCCGTTTGCATCCATTGAAATGCTCCAGATTCAACCCAAAATTAGCTGGTGGCAAAAGTTATCTTCGAAATAACAGATACCCCATTAACATACTAAGCCCGCCAACAACCACAAGCAAATACGTGGTATAGGTAGCCACATTGGCATAAGCCTCATCCCATGCGATAAAATTGTAAGCATCCGAAATCCATATGGCCATTCCAAGAAAAATGGCAACCAACCCCAAATAGAATAACCATTGGCCAAGATAGCGCGATCGAATCGTCCCTGGAGTGTTTGGATCCATCAAAGGGCATACCTCCCATTTTGGGAATAGTATGCCCTTCGATTTATTTTACATGCTATTGATTCTATGAAGACGATTAAATGAAGACACTATACACCGCATAGCACGCCGCGGCTAACAATGCAGTAACAGGCAAGGTAACAATCCAAGTAAAGATAATTCGTCCAGCAAGGCCCCATTTCACCGCGGAAAACTTCTGAGAAGCCCCTACCCCCATGATCGCGGAGGAGATGACGTGGGTTGTACTAACTGGCAACGCAAATGCAGTAAACGTAGTGATGATCATAGATGAGGTCAAATCTGCAGAAAAACCGCTAATCGGTTTCACCTTCATGATCTTTCCGCCCATTGTCTTGATGATGCGCCAACCCCCTACAGAGGTTCCAAGCGACATTGCAAGAGCGGCCCCCAATTTTACCCAAAGAGGAATCGTGAAGTCTCCGTTCTCTGTTTGCATAAATCCGCCTGTGATGAGAGCAAATGTGATAATCCCCATCGTTTTTTGCGCGTCATTCGCTCCATGGCTGAAAGACTGCCAGCCTGCTGACAGAACCTGCAGCATACGGAGGTTTTGGTTTGTTTTATGGTACGGCATATTGGCAACCACGTAAGAAACGATCCGCATGACAATATAACCGAGCCCAAAGGCGACAATTGGAGAGATGATCAAGGCTTGGACAATACTAGTAAAGCCTGACATGTTAATCGCACCAAACCCTGCTGCACCAACCGTAGCGCCACTTATGCCGCCAATCAAGGCATGGGAGGATGAGCTCGGTATCCCGAACCACCAGGTGATCAGATTCCACATGATCGCAGCGGTTAACGCAGCCAAGACGACGACGAGTCCGTTGTCCAATTTAAAGGGGTTGGCAATTTGGCTCCCGATCGTTTTGGCGACTCCCGTGTAGGTTAACGCCCCAATAAGATTAAAACATGCAGCCATAATGATTGCTGTACGCGGACTTAAAGCTCGTGTTGAAACGGAAGTGGCGATGGCATTCGCAGTGTCGTGAAAACCGTTAATAAAGTCAAAGCTTAACGCCATCAGCACCACGAAAATCATTATAAGCAAGTCTGGTGAAAGACTAGGCATTCTTGAGCACAATCCCTTCAACTAAGTTAGCAACATCCTCAGTAAAGTCAGCGCAGTCCTCTAACTTGTCGTATATCTCTTTCCATTTAATACAAAGAATTGGATCAGCATCCGGCGCGTTCAACAGATCGGAAACCATGCGACGGTAGTTGGCATCTGACTCCCATTCCAATTCTTTAATTTTACGGGCGATGTCAGATACTACTTTGTGATCTAACTTGCGCAATGTACGGATTAACTCGATTAATTGAGTAGAACATTTCACAATCGTATTAGCTTGTGCAATAAACCTCTGATCAGGCTGTGGCAGCTGATACAAGAACAAGCGATCAGCTACTCCGTCAATATAGTCGAGAACGGAGTCCAATGTATGAGCCAACGCGTGAATATCCTCGCGTTCAAGTGGCGTGATAAAGGTGGAGTTTAACTCGTTCATAATTTGACGGACGATCGCGTCACCTTCTTTTTCAACCAGTTTGATCGCTTTTACTTTGGATTCAATATCCTGATAGTTCCCAAGCATCTCAAAGAATAGGTGTGTACCTTTATGGACAATGGCAACTTGTTCCTCGAATAGGTCAAAGAAGATGTTCTTTTTAGGTTTTAGCATAAAAAAATATGTCACTCCTTTAGGATAATTGCACCTCTACGATTATAACGAACCGAACTGTAAAGGTAAATTTAAAATCGAGGGTTTTTGTGTTAAGTTTGTGTAAAATTTTTATCTTTCATCTATATTTAGTATTGCCTTTCTCATATTTTTCTGTTTTAATTATCAGTCCTTCCAAAAGAAGGCAGCTTAATTCCTGAGTGTTAAGCGAAACCGTTTCATTTGCGTGGAATATCCTTCCACTAATTCCAGGTCGGAATCAAACAGGTGATAGCACCTCCATTATCCAGCCGCTTGGTCAAGCGTCGCATAATCACTATGATCAAATCATACTGCGGCTCTTTGGGCAAGCGCTCCTGAACGATCTTATACTTTCCCTCGATTACTGTCTCCAATACGATTAACCAACCAGCCCCTTCTGGCTTCAGCAATGTCATCATCATTCGAGTCCCTCCGAAACAAACTAGTTGTACACACAACTATAAATTGAACTAGTTGCATATACAACCAGTTTTCGCCCCACTTTTTACTTGCATTAAATATCATGCAAATCGCGTCTGATTTTCAGCAACAAGGAGAGCAGTTGATCTTGTTCTGTTGCGCTTAAGCTCCTGAACACCACCGTTTGGTAATGATCTCTGATTTCTTCTACTGTTTGCATGAGGAGCATGTGACACTTCTCGTCCAACTGGATGACATAGCTTCTGGCATCCCCTGTGCGCTTTTGTTTATGGATCATTCCTTTGCGAAACAGCGCAGGCAGTATACGAGAGATGGTTGTTTTGTCACGTAGAGTGATTTCTCCAAGCTCAGAGGGCGTAAGTCCATTGGATTTGGACAGTGCCAATAAAATTTGCCATTGTTCTGGGGTCAAATCAAATTTTTTTAATACTTTTTGTGTTTCCTCTCGGGTTAATTGACCCATTCTATGCAAATTATGACCAAGGCTGTAATGAAAGTCCGGATAATCCCTTTCCTTTTCCACACAAACCACCCACTTCTTTCTATATTCATCAAGTTTCATTCAAATTTATAAAATTGTTTGTAATTTCAAGTCTTCCCCCTATTCGATAGTGTATGATGAGGGCGAACCAATTTACGAAAAGGAGCATTCTTTGGCGTGAAGATCAACCGTTCATTCGCTATTACACTCATTCTCATCAGCTTATTGGTGGTTAGCTGTGTCATTGGGCTGCTTAAGAACCAACCAGCTGATCAAGGCGGCAATTCCAATACCCACGAAGTGAACAGTTTGAGCCTAAGCCTTCAACACGATCCGATCACCCTGGATCCAAGCTTAGTTGAAGATACCACATCGGGAAGTCTTGTGCGAGCCTTGTTCGACGGTCTTACCCGCCGAGGATTGGATGGACTCCCACATGAAGCTGTGGCCAAATCCATTGCCATATCACGCGATAACCTGACATATACCTTCACCCTTCGAGATTCCAAGTGGAGTAATGGAGATCCTGTCACAGCCGGTGACTTTGAATACGCGTGGAAACGAGTGATTGACCCTAATAGCGCTTCCAACTACGCCTATCAGATGTTTTGCATTCGCAATGCGGAACTGGCCCATAAAGGTTTGGTCAAGATGGAATCTGTTGGAATCCACGCATTAAATGATCATATCTTGCAGGTTCAGCTGGCGTATCCTACGCCTTATTTTTTGGAGCTAACTTCACTGTTTACCTACTATCCCGTACATCCTAGTACGAAATCCAATCCGGAATGGGGACTTGACGTCAGCTCACATATCAGCAATGGTCCTTTCAAATTAAAGGAATGGAAGCAACAGCATCAACTTACCTTAGAAAAAAACCCTTACTATTGGGATCAACAAACTGTCAAACTTCAAGAACTTCACTTTTCGCTCAACAATAGTCCTCAAACCGAAATGTCCATGTTTGAAAGAGGCGAACTCGATTGGGCTGGCGCTCCGCTTGGAGAGTTGCCACTTGAGTCGCTCAATCGTCTAAAAAGTTCGGGGAAGCTGTTGACATACCCGATTGCTGGTACCTATTGGTATAAATTTAATGTGGACCAACCACCTTTCCAAAACGCGAAAATTCGGAAGGCCTTTGCCTACGCGATTAATCGACAAGCGATCTGTACCGATCTGGCCGTTGGAAAAACACCTGCGATGGGCGTCGTCCCACCATCAATGTCCCTTCAACCCGCAGGTTATTTTCATGACCATGATGTTACGTTGGCCAAACAGCTCTTAAAAGAAGGGATGAAGGAACTTGGCATAAGCACTCTGCCGCCAATTACACTTTCCTACAATACGTCTGATACCCATAAAAAAATTGCCGTGGCCATTCAAAAGCAATGGAAGGACAATTTAGGGGTCACTGTACTGCTCCGCGATGAAGATTGGCCTACCTACGTAGCCAATTTACATGAGGGCCACTTCCAGATCGGTCGGATGGGTTGGCTTGCTGATTACCATGACCCGATGAACTTCCTGGAGCTGTTTAAAGAACAAACACTCGTGAACAATGATACTCACTGGGAAAATCCTGAGTTTAAGCAGTTGTTGAATCAGTCTTCTCGCGAAAGGAATCCACTTAAACGAAAAGAGCTTCTTGCTCGCTCTGAGAGTATTTTGATGGATGAAATGCCTGTCTTGCCAATCTTCTTCTATACCAATTCGTATGTAAAAAATGAACGAATTCAAAATGTATTGCTTGACGGTCTAGGCTATATTGATTGGAAATGGGCCAATATCGCCAACTAATTTTTCTTTTTTCAAGCAAATGAGGTTTGAAGAATTACTCCCTGTGGTATAAGTTTGGAAGAAGCATGGACAGGGGGTGTCTACGATTATCGACCTCAACAGCAGTGTAAAAGATACCAAAAAACAAATGTTAAAAGACTTACTAGATGTATTGGATCATGTGCCAGATGAAGACCATCCTTCTGCGATTAAGCAACTAATTGCTTACTTAAATGGTTTGCTTCGGGTTAAACTGGTTATTCCTCCCACCACGGAGATTATGAGCTTGATCAAATGCCAGAAACCCAAACTTTATCAAGCGACTAGACGCAGCGTTACTTCCACAAGCCATTTAAAAATGTTGTTCCTTATCGACATGGATCCGACGACCGCTACCAATCGTATAAAAGAATTCGCCAATAGTGTATGACGAGAAAAGCATCCCCAATAGAGGATGCTTTTCTTTATTCTTCCTGAAAATACTCGTCAAACGAACCAGAGTAAACTGGGGTTTGGGGAAGAGGAATATTTTTTCTTTGCCGAAGAGCTATGGCATTTAATAGCTGTGTCAGCTGCACATGCTTGTTTTCGTCAATCGTAAAGCGTACCCCGTAAGCTGGTATACCCTCTGTTTCCGGTTTAACCCACACAACATATCCAAGGAGTCTAATGGATTGACCCATTAAGGTGATTTGAAACTCCAGAATGATATGCTCTGTTACAGGAATTTTCAAATTTGAAAGAAAGCGAAGACCTCCTGCGCTCAGATCCTCTATGAGTATGGAAGAGTTCCCGGTTTCAATTGTTTGTCCCTTCACTCGAACAATCGTCATCTCCGCTTGGATGGGCGGGGAAAACTGCAACCGAAAGAAAGCTCTTCTTGCCTCTATCTCCATCGAAATTGCCAATTTCTCCTTGTCCCCCCTCTTCCAAACATGGTAGCCGTCTCATTTTTCCTAATTAAACCATCTATTTGATAAGCTTATTTTGAATGAACAGGTTTAAGCAAGGTGAAATTAGTACTATTTTCGCAACTAATTTTGAATAGTTTGTGTCAATTTTTCCTGAAGTTCATTAGAAGAGGTGTACATACGCGAAAATTGGATACCCTACCGATTGGATAGAGGAGGTGATCTTAACATGTCCAGCAAAAACAACAACTCCAAAGATTCAGGGAAAAATCGCGGGAAGACGCTTAATACAAATGATCAAAACCGCAATATTCGCAACGGCAACAGTGCCAATAATGATCGCTAAAAACTTGTGCTCCCTATTGATCGGGGAGCACTTTTCATTTTTTGGTAGATTTATCCCCCCCTCCCTATGTATGATGGAACTAAACGTACGATCAGGTAAATGATACCTCACTTTGTCTTGAGTAGGTGAACGGCTCAATGTTTTCTTTTCACTCCCACACTGATCCAGCCGAAACAAAGAAAGTCATTCTCAAGGGCCTCGCGGATTTCTTAACGAACGACTCAGACGATTCCAGCAAGGAATCCATTCATAACTTTATTTATTTTTTGAACAGCCTGTTACGCGTCAAATCGATGATTCCACCAACTTCTGAAATTATGGCCATTATAAAATCGGAAAGACCCAAGCTCTATCATGCGGCACGTTTGCAGCTTCCATCCACCCACCATCTATCCATCTTGTTTCAAGTGAATATGGACCCCACTCTGGCTAAGGATCGGCTCGAGCAATTCCGTAACAATAAATAAAAGAGCAGCTGTCTAGGTCAGACATCTGCTCTGCTTTGAGTTAGCGACTTCCTCCAGTATGAGGGACTGCGCTATTTACAATGGTTGCAAAATCTTTGGAGATGGTTTGATTTTTCTTCACATCTGTCGCGCTGTTCAGCTGTGACTTGACTCGTTCCATTGCCTGAATGGCTTGCGGACTGGATACGGTTAGGATTCTTCCGCCACCACCAACGAGGCTCTTCATCTGATTAACCGCCTTGGACAGGTCTGTTCCCGTGTTTGGTCCAGTAGATCGCGTTGGCGCTTGTCTTGGCTGTTCTCCCAGGACAATCGTGTCACCAATAGCTAAAACCTTCACACCAGTAATACCCGCTTGGCGTAATTGTTTTTCTAGATGGCTGGACACTCCGTTGATCATACCAGCTTGTTGACCCGCACCGTATTGGGAATGTCCACTAAGGCCGTCCATTCCAGTTGACCTGGTTTGCATATTGGTCCCGTAAACTCCATTTGTCCCAATATAGTCTGTAGGACCTCCATAGTTATTACCAATCCCCATGTTTCCACTTCTTCCATAGGTTCCGGTTCCGGTAAATCCACTGGTCCCATAAGTTCCCATCGTTCCAGAGTAACCGCTATACCCATACCGATTCGTATAGGCTGTTCCGGCACTCGGCGGGGTGGTTAATCCCCCTAATCCTGGGGTTCCGTAGGTGGTGGTATCAGATGCGCCGTAGCTGGTGCTACTTAATGGTCTAGTGGCTGAGCCGCCATATCCACCGTTATAGCTTTTGGTTCCGTAGCCTTTCGTACCAGCATTGTTGGGTCCTGCCGCGTTGTACCCGCATCCGACCAACAATACAGCTGCGCAAAGAATTGAAGTGCCTGTAGCCAACCAGCTTTTAATCATAACCCACCTCCTGAGTTATTGGACTCTTAGTCCATTAGGTAGGTTATCCTCATTCTTTGCGCAATACTTAGGTACTCGCTAGCAAGTTTGGTTATTTTACTTTAACAGCGGTTCCAGTAGCAATCACCATCATCATGCCTTCACGAATCGTTTCGAAATCCAAATCGACACCAATTACGGCGTTAGCCCCGAGTTCACGCGCGCGGTCTGTCATCTCGCTAATTGCCAGCTGTCTTCCTTCTTGAAGCTTGCTTTCATACGCCCCGCTTCGGCCACCGATGATGTCCGTAATTCCAGCCAAGAAATCTCGGACCACATTGGCCCCAAGAATAACTTCGCCGCTTACGATTCCTAGATATCCTTCCACTTCTTTACCTTCTAAAGTATTTGTTGTTGTGATGATCATCCGAATATCCCCCTTCAATTCGCCTATCTTTTATCCACTAATAGTTACGAACCATTTTTGAAAAAGTTGCAGTTTACTTCGAGGATCCTTTGAAAACTCGCTTCAGACATCGAGCAGGCCCATATTTTTCAGTGACCCTTGTTTCATAATAAGCAAAACCAAGCTGGTGGTAAAAAGGAAGGACCTTTTCATTTTTCTCCAGAACGGCCAGGTGTAACTCATCAAATCCGCGATCTTCTAACCAGCTGACAAGCACTTCAATAAATTCACGGGCATATCCCTTCCCTTGTTGATCCTTATGCGTGATGATTAGCCCCAGCCACGGTTTGTTATCTCGCGGATTGCAGGTGATGAATTGACTGTGTCCGATGAGTTCCCCTGAATTTTTCTCAATCAGAAGAATCGAGTAAGAATCTGAAAACTCCGTATTGCAATTTAAGTCCTCTTCAATTTCTTCCTGTGTGACCTCTAACTTCCCTGTGGACACAAGATTATAAAAAGGATTGGAGTTATGTATATCCATAAGTTTAGAGATGTCCTCTGGCCTTACAGTCGTAAATATCATTCGTTCACTTTCCCTAATTGATTCTCCCATATTGCCCTCCCGTTCAGAAATGAACTCATTAGAACTGCTTGTTATTTAGATGATCATCTAATTAGATGTTAATAAAAACAGGTTCTTATTGCAAGCATTTTTAAGGGAAACGGAAAAGCAGGTGGGTATTTTTAGGGAATTTGGATACCCTATTCATACCAAAAGTTCAGGACAAGGGGTATTCAGATGAAGGGCGTTTGGCAGAAATGGCAGCAGCGTAAAGCAAATCGGCGAGAAGATTTTCTCAAAGGACATACCAAGAAGAGGCTGGATAAAGTTCCTACTTCCCCACTTTCTCCTTCTGTCGATGCGAATATTGCGGATATTCATCGTTATATGGGCTCTTCAGACGATCTGATTGTCCGCCACTTCATCATCGGGCCTGTTGATACCGGAGTACATGCCGCTTTGGTATTTCTTGATACCATGGTAGATAAAATGACGATTAATCAATTCATTATTGAATATTTGGCGTCCCCCTATAACGATCGATTTGATCCCGCGATGCATAACCTCAAGAAATCGAACGATTTGCGCCATGTCATCACGGATCTTCTGTCAGGGGACGCGGTTCTCTTTATCGAGGGGCAAGTCGAAGCAACCTTGTGCGGTACAATTAAATATGCCAAACGGTCCATTGAAGAGCCCAGCACAGAATCTGTCGTTCGCGGCCCTCGTGATGGCTTTAATGAATCGATTGTTGATAACGTGTCCCTCATCCGTAAACGGCTGAAAGACCCTTCTCTGCGTGTTCGCTTGTTTTCAATCGGGGAGCGCACCAATACTGCCCTCAACGTAGTTTACATTGAAGGCGTGGCTCCCCTCCACATCGTCCAGGAAATCATTCAACGTATTCAATCCATCCAAATTGACGGGGTTTTGGAGAGCGGTTATATCGAACAAATGATTCAAGATTATGCTTGGTCCCCCTTCCCTCAGCTTCAAACAACGGAGCGTCCGGATAAAGTAGTCGCTAATTTACTGGAAGGCAAAGTAGCCATTATAGTCGATGGCACGCCTTTCGTCTTGGTTGCTCCCGCTATCTTTAACCAGTTTTATCAAAGCCCTGAAGATTATTATGAACGGTTCCTCATCTCGACCTTTGTACGGATCATTCGGCTTATTAGTATGGCTATCGCTTTGTTAATGCCTTCTTTCTACATTGCCTTTAGTTCCTTCCATCCGGAGATGATTCCTTCGCGCCTCGTCATTGCGATGGCTGCGGGGCGTGCCACTGTGCCCTTTCCATCGATTATTGAAGCCTTCATTATGGAAATTGCCATTGAAATATTGCGAGAAGCCAGCATTCGATTACCGGGGCCAATTGGTCCGACCATCGGGATCGTTGGCGCGTTGGTTGTTGGACAAGCAGCGGTACAAGCCGGCCTAGTCAGTCCAATCATGGTGATTATTGTGGCTTTGACCACGATTGGTTCATTCGCCTCCCCTAGTTACAGCGCGGCCATCTCAGTTCGCATGCTTCGTTTTCCCATGATGATTCTGGCGGGTATGTTCGGTCTATACGGAATTATGTCCTTCTTGATTCTTATTGCCATTCACTTATCTGCCCTCACATCATTTGGTGTTCCTTATATGTCTCCGCTAAGTCCAGTGGATCTGTCCAGCATGCGTGATTATGTTTTTCGCGCGCCGTTTAAGTGGATGAAGGTACGTCCTCGTATGTTTAATTCGCCCGATCCCTCTCGTCAGAATTGGGGGAATCCGAATGAAGAATAGACTGACCTCTGCCGGATATACGAACTGGCAGCTGACCACCATGATCTACAGTACATTGATTGGTGTCGGGGTTCTAACTCTGCCGCGCACTTCTACGCAGATTCTCCAGCAAAATGGCTGGCTCTCTCCTATTTTGGGCGGACTGGTCGCCATGCTTTCTTCAGTGGCTATCGCCAAGTTAAGTGATCGATTTCCTAGGTTAACCTTGGTTCAATTCAGTCCGCTCATCTGGGGAACCGATCGGAGAAATAATCGAATCGGCAAATGGCTGGGTCTTCCCTGGATCCTGTTTTTTCTTGCGTATATGTACGTGATTACCGCGATGACATCACGCGTTTTTGGCGAGGTTGTCGTTACCGCCGTCTTACGAGATACACCGCTAGAAGCGATTATTATCGCGATGTTCCTGCTTGCATTTTTCCTCTGCTTGCATGATTTGGATGTCGTCGCTCGCGTCAATGAGCTGTTGTTTCTCGTGATCCTTTTTCCGATCTTGCTCATCGCCATTGCTTCCTTTCAAAAAGCGGATTGGAACAACCTTCTGCCGCTTTCCAACGTCAGCTGGCAACAAGTACTAAAAGGAAGTCTGGAAACGTCCTTCTCCTATCAAGGGTATGAAATTATGCTGATCTTTTACGCGTTTGCCCTTCCCGGCGCCAAAAAAGTCAAAACAGGTTTGTGGGGAATTGGGTTATCCATCATGGTTTACACCTTAGTTGTTGTCGCAGGCATTGTCGTTTTTGGAGATGAGGAATTGCAAAAGGTCACCTGGCCTACATTGGAAATTGTCAAAACCACAAAGGTTCCAGGTTTGATCCTCGAGCGATTGGAATCCGCGTTTTTGGGCGTTTGGGTAGCCGCTGTTTTCACTACCATCGCAAACTTCTATTATTGTTTTATTTATGGGTTGCGACAACTATTAGGGAAAGGCATCCGGTTCCAGCGGTACGCAGGGTTTTTTCTTTTTATCCCTTTGTTTTATATATCGTTGCAGCCGCAGAACATCACGGAGCTCTTTAAGGTGATGAATACCTTGGGCTATTTGGGATTAATTGTTTCGCTCGTTATTCCCTCCCTATATCTTCTCGTCTCGATCATCAGAGGAAAATCGACCAAGCGACCGAGAATGGAGGAAACCAATGATGAAGTTTAGGGGTCACTTGCGCTTCTGGTTCTTGCTGTTACTCTGCTCGTTTATCCTTGCAGGTTGTTGGGATCGAAGAGAACTCGAAGAACGTACGTCTTTACTCGCTATTGCGATTGATATGTCTGAGGAGAACCCGAAGCTTTACAAAATTACTGTACAAATCCCCATCCCTACTAAAATTGCGGGTAGTGGAGGAACAGGCGGAGGAAAAGGTGGAGACACTGTACGAGTGATGAGCTCAACGGGAAAGACAGTCATTGATGCGGCCAATAATCTGCAAAATCGACTCAATCAAAGGATTTTTCTTGGGCATACCCGTGTGGTAGCTGTTAGTGAGGATGTGGCTCGAAAAGGTTTGACGGATATCATTGACGGGTTTCGCCGTAACCCCCAAATGCGAAGACTGCTATGGCCTATCGTCGTAAAAGGGAAAGCATCCCATTTGTTAGAGATTCAACCAAAGATCTCTCAAATTCCGATTGCGTATGTGATGGATATGATTGAAAGCGGATCGAAGCTGCAAATTATTCCCGATCAAACCTTGGGAAACTTCTATATCCAATCCTCCAGCAGTCGCTTGGAGCCTTTTCTTAATTATATGGAGGCCACTAAAAACGATGTGGCTTGGAAAGGAATCGCGGTTTTTAAAGGTGATAAATTAGTGGGTGTTCTGCCGGATACTCTTTCTTGGGTTCTTCTTCAGCTGTCAGAAAAAAAACGAGGCGGAAATATTGTCGTTCCCATCCAAGGGAAGAAGGGCGAATACCTGGCCTTTCATCCCAAAGTGGTGAAAACGAAAGTAAATGTGGAACACACTCCTAATGCCAGAGGCGGGCATAAGGTTAGCTATTTGTGTAAACTCCAAGGAGATATTATGGAAACAACCTATCACACAAATCTGAAGGATGAGGATCTCATTCCCATTTATCAAAAGCTAATTAAGGAGGAGCTGGATCGCCGAGCAAAAAGTCTACTGATAAAGCTGCAAAAGGAGTACAAAACGGACGTTCTTAAATTGGGCTCGATCATGCACGCCTACCATTATCAGGATTATTGGGTCAATCACCATTGGAATGAAGATTTTCCTAAAATGGAGGTTTCCGTCGTTTACGATGTTCGAATTCGCCGCTTAGGCATGGAAATGAGATAAAGATCCTTAGAAACAACAACGCTCTTTCCCTTGACGGAAAGAGCTCTTGGATTATTCTTGGTTCGCAGTCGTTTGTTTGGCTTCCGGTTGTTTTGCGAGAACATGGTGACCAATGGATAATCCTTGGTTCTCTAGTTCCCCAGCCGTCCTAACGTTAAATGTTTCGTTTTTGCCTGGTAGAGGCATTAATCCTCCCAATGGGCTCAGACACTTCCCGTTAGACTCTGTTTCAATTACCACGTACAACCCCTTGCTCTCTAGCTGTTCAATAAACTCGGTCCAGCGCTTGGCGGTCATAAACTCGGCGTGTTTCGTCAAGATAACGCCCATTTGTTGTGCTTGCATAAATGATCCCCTTTAATGATTCCAAATGTTATACCGTTCTACAATACAGCCAAAGCGATTTTCTTGCAAAAAGCATTTTCGTGCAAATTCACCTGAATTTTTGCCGTTTCTTCGTTTCTGTTCATTGCAAACAGCGCTATCGCTTTCTTATCCTTTCTTTCTTGCAATTTCACCTTCGCTTTTTACTTATGAAGATGATATGGAACTGTCGTAATGATGACATCTTTATTTTTTAACAGCCACGCTCGAAGCAACAGCGCACTTTGGTTATGCAAAAGGTTATGCCACCATTTACGGGGAATAAACTGCGGCAAAACAATATGAACATGGTTAGACCGACCTTCCTTCGCCTCTACCGCATGAATAAATCTGGAGAGCGGACCCAATAGGGAGCGGTATGGACTTTTTAACGTGACGAGTCTGCATGGAGTACCCCACTCCTCCCATTTTTTCTCCATCTTCTCAATGGATTCATCGTTATGTCCGATGTAGACAGCAATCACGTCGGTACCGAGACTCTTCGCAAATGACAGGGTATTGTTTACCACTCGATGGATTCCTGACACCAGTACAATGGTAATGACATGATGAGCAACGGGACGAATGATGGAGGGATCAATTCTTAGTTCAGCGGCAATCTGATCATAATGTTTGCGGACTGTCATTGAGAAAATAACAAACACCGGAAGGACAATTAACACAATCCATGCCCCATCCATAAATTTGGTTACCGCAAAAATAACGGCAACGACAGAAGTTACGATCGCTCCTATCATGTTCATGAAGAATTTCAGCTTCCACTTTGCTCCCTTAACCCGCTTCCAGCGCTTTAACAGCCCAATCTGAGCAACCGTAAAAGATACGAATACCCCAATAGCATACAGAGGAATCAAAGCGTTCGTCTGAGCATGGAACGCCGCAATCAATAAAGAAGCCAATCCGGCAAGGACAATAATACCGTTCGAATATCCCAGTCGATCTCCCCGATTTGTAAGCGATCGAGGAAGATACCCATCAAGAGCCACAATGGCTGATAGTTGAGAAAAACCCGTAAACGTGGAATTCGCCGCTAAAATCAGGACGATGAAGGTTAACCAAATCAGAATTTGATAGAAGATTCCGTGTCCATAGTACCCTTCAGCCAGTTGAGACAGCATGGTGTTACTCGGATTGACAGAAATCCCCTTGACATAGAGGTGATAAGCAAACCCCATTAACGTAATTCCGGTGATTGTCCCTAAGGCGATGTACGTTTTGATCGCACTTTTTTGTTGGGGTTCACGAAAAATGGGTACGGCATTCGAAATTGTCTCGATTCCTGTGAGAGCTGAACAAGCGGAGCTGAATGCTTTTAGGATCAATAAAGTTGTGAGCGACCCCGAAATCGTTCCAAGCGGAGGAGTTGTTGGTTGAACAAACCCATGCGTAAACTCATCCTTAAAACCCGTAGCGATCAACAGGATCATACACGCCATAAAAGCCAAGGTTGGCCATGCGAATACATTGGCCGATTCTGTTACCCCGCGTAAATTGACCACGACCAATAGGACGACACTTACTAACGCAAGCACTGTCTCATAAGGAGCCAATATGGGATAAGCTGAGGCAATCGCGTCAACAGCGGCTGATACGGATACTGCGACCGTTAGTATGTAATCCACGAGTAAGGAACTGGAAGCGATTAGGGATGGTAATGGGCTTCCAAAATTGTCTTTGGCAATAGCGTACGCTCCCCCTCCATTCGGGTAAGCGGTTACTCCCATAATATACGAAGTGATCAGGATCGCTAAAAGAACCAGCGTTGAAATCGTGATCGGAAGGATGATCCATTTGGCTGTTTCTCCAAGTCCAGCCAGTTCCGTCATCCCAGATTCCGGTCCGTATGCAACCGAAGAATATAGATCAGCTGACAAAATCGGGAGTGCTAGCATCCAAAATAGTTTGGTGTGTTGCGCTTCTAATTCTTTGGTTCGCATCGGACGACCAATCAGGACTCTTTTGACGTTGCCAAAATTCGTGATCGCAAACCAGATGGCAACAATCGTAAGAATCGTTAATGTAACTTCTAGCAATTGGATATGATGCATACTCTACACCTCTTATCTTCGTTAACACCTGTATTCTCCCCCTAATTCCCTCAGAGGTTGCATGTTCCCCTCCTGTTCGCATATAATACAAACGTATGTTCTTATTAATCAGGAACTGCCCTGTTGGAAGCCTAGGAACGAAGGGAGACATTCAAATGGCCTCAAAGAAAGACAATCTTTTTACCGCAAGTCGATTCGTACTGCCAGAGCACAGGGAAGCGATATTACAACTCCAAGAGGATCAAAAGCTAGTTGTGCAGCCAATCCTTGATGAACAAGAAATGGAATCGATTCACTTCCAAGTGATGGACTCGGCGCGTCACGACTACGCTGTGACCATCACGTGGTGGAGACATGTAAAAGAGCAACGAGGAATGACGTGCAGCTTCGAGGGGGTAGTGAAGTGGATTGACTCCCAAGCGCGTAGAATCAAACTGGAAAATGACGGTGAGATTGAGTGGATTCCAATAGATCATATAACGGGAGTAAGGTCGTAACCTCCTTTACATTCCAAAAGCTACCAAGACCAAATTTAGTCAAGGTAGCTTTTTTCGTTACTGGCTAAAATCCAAGTTCGTACACGTTGTTGGCATTCGGCTTTCAACAGTTCAATTGAGTAGAAGCTTTCACGCTGATAGCCATGGTCGTTCACCTTTACACAATACAGGTGGTTCTCTTTACGGCTCGTGAGCAGCTCGCACCCGTTCTGACGCAAACTCCTCTTCAAGCGCAGATGCTGTTTCTCGGCCCAACGCGATAAATTCTCCAATAAATGATGGTACGACAGCCTCAACGGCAATTGGTGAATCACGTTCAAATCAGCCATCGCCGCCTTAAACAGAATGCCAAACAAGATGCATTCACGCAATTGTTCTTGTACGGAGCCTGGTGAGTTGATTGTCTCCATTATTTATAGTGACCCCCAATCTTCTTGGCCCGTTGCTTGGCCTGACCGGAATCCAGTAAGGATACTGCGCGCACAATCGCATCGTTTCCGTATTTGACACGAATACCGTCCATGACATAGGCCAATGACCGCTGTTTGACTTTGTTGTCAAACAAACTAAGCTGGACGGCATCATCTGGCTCCAGCTGCCCAAGATGCACCCCCACACTGCGAACAGGACTACCCTCCCAGTGACGCTCGAACAATCGGCAAACCGCTTCGTATAAGGTCATGGCATCGTTGGTGGGTTCCGCAAGCTTCATCTGCCGCCAAAAACCTGTGGGGGTATCAAAATCAGCTCCCCTGCATCCAACCGAGGCGACATGCCCCATCAGATGCTTGCTTCGAGCCCGCCGACATACTTCTTCACATAACTCGAGCAGGACGACTTTGCAATCTTTTGCCGTATGGTAATCCCGTGGCAGCGTCATATGATGACCGATTCCCTTTTGCTGGTCATGGGTCTTGGGTGATACAGGCGAATTGTCGATTCCGTTCGCGGTAAGCCACAAGACTTCCCCATTCAGTCCCCAACGCTTGGTTAACACCGGCAACGAAAGGGTCGCCATCTGTTCAATTCGGTAAATCCCCATCCGGTGAAAATGGCGCTTCATCCGCGAGCCTACGCCAAGCAGCTTCTCAATTGGAAGCTTCCATAATGTATCGGCCAACTCTTCTTTACGAAGCCAAAAGATACCCGCTTCCTGTTTCTTGGCGAAGTTATCACAAGCCATTTTGGCTAACACCTTGTTCTCGCCAATCCCGACACGGCATACAACGCCTGTCTCCAGCCAGACTCTCTCCCGAATCTGCTCGGCAATCTGCCAAGGTTCCCCGAACAACGAGGTGCTCCCTGTTACATCGAGGAATTGTTCATCTATGGAATAGGGCTCCACCAAATCAGTGAATGCTTCAAAAATCTGCGTGATTTGCAGCGAAACACGAATGTACATCTCCATGCGCGGCTTGACCACGACGAGCTGTCTGCATTTTTGCTGCGCCTGCCAGAGCGCTTCCGCTGTGGTTACCCCATAGGCTTTGGCCAGCGGACATGCCGCCAATACCACTCCGCTGCGTCGCTCGGGATCCCCCGCTACCACGATCGGTTTGTCGCGAATGAACGGATTGGCCGCCTTCTCTACACTGGCGTAAAAGCTTTGCATATCGACAAGAAAGATCACCCGCTTGCCCTGATCACGTTGCAATTCAGCCACCCCTCTTTCGTCAATGTCCACTTAGACAACGTGTATTTTTTACAAAACAAGAACATCATTCGTTAAGCAGGAACATCTGTTCTTATTATACCAAACAAGTGTTCTTATTTATACCCCACAATGAATGGAATTTTTATACAAAAGTCGAAACGAACAAGAACCCCACATCGTATAAGGAGTAGTTGATTACGTAAGGGAGCTTGAGTAATATGGCCATACCTCTTTGGAAGCCAATCGCCATTCCGATTCTGTTGATTGGGTTAACCGGATGCAGTACGATCCTGGAACAATCGGTGGTTAAATCGCCAGAAACACCTGCGCAGATTGCTCCTGTCAATAAACAGATTCAAACACAAACGCAAACGGAGGTCTGCCTGGCAAAAGCACCTTCCGAAAAAACCACGAAGGCAGTCACGGAAGTCCCCTATGCGTACGACAAAATGACCGAGGCTGTCGTCATCCAGCTGGATGAAGAACCTAGACTCCACTCACCCATCAACACGACTGTGGGCCCTTATCCCCAAACCTACACCTTGTTCTTCCGTGAACCAATGGACCGTGCGTCAGTGGAGAGAAGCATTGAGACTAACACAGCAAAAAAAGACCAAACGAACGCACCTGTCGTCCATCCTAGCTTTACCTATCAATGGACGAGTGACAGACAGCTTCATCTCAAGGTAGAAGTACCTGCAAAAAGCATTCCTCGCACCTCAGACTACGGAATGTCGCAATACCTGATTACCCCCCAAGGCGCCCTAACGAAGAACAACAAACCATTAGCGGAAACACCTCAATTTACGGCGCTTATCGAACAACCAGAAGACCTATGGATGATCTCCTCAGATGGTCAGCAAGAGAAGCACGTAGGCGCATTGACGCAGCCGTACTTTATCGACACAGCAGCGGTTAATCTTGATCCCCGTTATTTCATGCTGAAGCGCTATACCCAATACTGCGAATGTGACGCCAATTATCCATATTTGTACGCCTTATATGATCTTCAAAACCGACAGACCATTTACTATCCGATGGAGTTAATGACGCGTTACTGGGGAGATGGTGAATTTATCGCGGATACACGGGGATTTTTTTACGCCAAACCTGACTCCAGTGTTACCGTGCCAGCTAGCCCGACAGCTGTACCGATTAAAATAAACGGATTCGTTCATGGAGGCAACTTCAGCAAGAACCGTACGCATCTCTTCCTGGCGGTCGGAACCAAGGAACAGACCAAGGATTACGATCTAATCGTGTACGAATTGGCAACAGGAAAGCAGAAACGATATCCTGCAGCGCTAAAAGGCGAGGTGGCATTCAGCGAGGTAACGACAGCAGAAATAGGAGTTTCCTTCTATGACAATGGCCAAACGGTCACAACCAGGATGCTAGTACCTAACAAGAACGAGGAGATTCGCTATCAGTACGATTGGCAAACTCGGCAGATTAGCCAATGGAAGCCGCCGATTCCCTCTGATGTCTGGTCAGGCTATACCGCATCTGACGATGGAAAGTATCAACTATACGCCAATGGAGGCTTGTATCAGGGAAGCCGGTTAATTTCGGGTGATAACCCTTATGAGATATGGCTTGGCAATACCCATCAGTTGGTAAGTAGTGTCCAATCATATTCAACCACCAAAGCGTTCCCTCAAGAAGGGCTGTACCTCTTTGATGCGGATACAGCGAAAATCAAGCGGATCTCCACAGCGACGAACAGAGTGATCGGGAGTAGCCCGGATGGCAAGTGGATTTACGTGGAAGGGAAACCGGGGGGGGAATGAGAAAAGACTTCGTCCCTTTTCGCTCTGTGGAAGTTCGCATAGATGATAAATAGTCCGCTCACTACCTCCGAAAGGGGGACCGCCAAACGCTTCGCGCCCCTTCGGGGTTGGGTGGCGGTTCGGATCCCTTTCTCCGTTCGTTCTCTGGGCTTCACTTCCAAGGAGGCTGCAAGCGGACGAAATCTTTTCTCAACGGGCTTGCGCAAATGGATAAGTATAATTACTTTACCAGTGTAAAGCAATTATACTTTCCGATATTAATATAAAAAACGGTTCGGAGCTTGCACGATCATTCTCATGCCGCTCCAAACCGTTTTTTCTGTGAAAAAAGTCTCGACGTTTTTCATAAAAATCAATGTGACCGCATGGCGGTCAATAAAACGGTCATAACCGTTTTATTGACTGACTTTCGCATCTCCGTCCAGCACATCTTCATAGCGCATTTTATCAAAGTAAAGAGTAGAGCCAGAAGCAAGAGTGATCCAGAGAGAAATATCGTGCTTGGCGCCCTCTTGCACATAGATCAGCGTCTTCTCCTGATCGTATTCCTCGCCAGTTTTCGGGTCTTTTACGGCTGCGAAGCTACCACTTGAGCGAAGGTCTTTCAAGGAGATCAGCATATAGGTATTAGCTTCTAAAGGCGTATCTTTTACCGTTTTAGAAGCCGAATCGAAATAGTGAACAGTGACTACCTCATGCGCATCAGATTTATAGCCATGTGTCAGCACATAGGTTTTGGCGGCCTCCGATATCTGAATGGCGTTGGCTCGTTGTTTTTCCGGGCTGTAGTCCTTGGATAACCATGTAGCAGCTGGAACCACAAGGGTAAGAATTACACCAATAATGGCAATGAATGAAATAATCTGGAAGGCTGAAAGGCCATCTTCCTTGTACGTTAACCTTTTCAACAAATTTGTCATGTCTTTCTTCCTTTCCCATTCTGTTCCTAGTCGATTCTCAGTGTACCACTAAATCTTCCAGAAGACTTGCTTCTCTGTACAAAAGATCACAAATCATCGGACAAGTTTGACGAAATGTTGAACACGGGCTTACGCAAATCGAAAGAAAGTGAACTCACTTTACCTGTGTAAAGCAAGTTCACTTTCCAAGAACAAAAAAGCGAACCTTGAATTATCTTCAAGTTTCGCTTTTTTCATTTTATCCTAATCAAACACCGTACCCTCAAGCACACCTTGTTCGCGCAAATACTCCCGTAGGCTCGTATAGCGCTCATCCTGCCAGAAGTTAGCGTCAGCGACCAGGCGAGCCGTTTCCTGACGGGCAACTTCAAGAGCTTTATAGTCACTGAGCAAATCGGCTACCTTGAACTCGGGCAAACCGCTCTGCTTGGTGCCGAAGAAATCACCCGGCCCACGCAATTCCAGGTCGCGTTGGGACAGCTCGAATCCGTCGTTGGTCTCGCACATGACACGCATCCGTTCCTTGCCTACTTCAGACTTGGGATCAGCAATCAACACACAATAAGACTGATCGGCACCTCGTCCTACCCGACCGCGCAGCTGGTGCAGCTGAGCTAATCCGAACCGTTCCGCATCATTGACGACCATGAAGGTAGCGTTGGGAACATTCACACCGACCTCAACCACTGTGGTGGAGACAAGAATTTGCGATTCATTGGCGGCGAAAGATTGCATCACTTCATCTTTTTCCTTGGCAGGCAGACGTCCATGCATCAAGCCCACCTTGTATTCATGGAAGTAGGTAGAGAGTTGAAAGTGGACGTCAATGGCGTTCTGTACATCCAGCTTGTCGGATTCCTCGATAAGCGGGCAGATCACGTAGGCTTGTCTTCCATTGATCAGCTCCCGGCGCAATTCTTCCAGCACGCGGTGGAACTGCTCATGCTTCACCCACTTGGTCTCAATTGGCTTGCGGCCGGCGGGCATCTCGTCAATCGTGGAGACGTCCATATCGCCGAACGCCGTAATCGCCAAGGTACGCGGGATCGGAGTCGCTGTCATGAAAAGAACGTCAGGAGTTAATCCTTTGTTGCGCAGAATACGACGCTGTTCCACTCCAAAACGGTGCTGCTCGTCTGTAATCACCAGACCCAGACGATGGAAGAAGACGTCTTCTTGAATCAAGGCGTGGGTCCCCACCACCACATCGATCAAGCCCATTTGCAGAGAAGCTAGAATCTCGCGTCGTTTTTTAGCGGTAAGCGACCCGGATAAAAGCGCAATCTGCAAGCCCATCGGCTCCAATAGCGACTTCAATGAATGCAAATGTTGTTCCGCAAGAATTTCTGTAGGAACCATCAAGGCTCCCTGATACCCAGCTTTGACGGCCGCATATAAGGCGATGGCGGCGACAACCGTCTTCCCTGAACCAACGTCCCCCTGCAACAAACGATTCATGGAGTAATCGGCTTGCATGTCATCCAAGATCTCTTTTACCACACGCTTCTGGGCGTTGGTAAGAGGAAAGGGCAACGAGCGGACGAACTGGCGAATCTCCTCCATTGGGATGGCGAGAGAGACTCCTTTTGTCTGTGAACGGTTTAATTGGCGAAGCGCCTGAATCTTCAACTGAAAGAAGAACAGCTCTTCAAACATAATGCGACGCCTTGCGAGCTTGCCCTCGTCCGCATCCACAGGAAAATGAATCGTGCGAATGGCTTCGGCGCGAGGCATCAATCGATACCGCTCGATCAACTCCGCTGGCAGAATCTCTGGAATCATCGAGCCATATTTAGTTAACGCCCGTTCAATCGATTTGCGTAAAAGCGGCAAGGTGACGTCCCCGCCCAACGGATAAACTGGAACTAAATCTGGTCTTGATTGCGAGCGTGAGGAGCCTAGCTCAGTCATTTCACTAACGGTTACTTGCAGCTTATGTTTGTCCCATTTTCCGGTGACAATAATTTCTTTGCCAGGACCGAGCTGCTTTTTTACAAAGGTTTGATTAAACCAGACCGCCGTGACGACTACACGATCAATGACCATGCGTACGGAAATCCGTGACTTTTTCTTGCCATAGAAGCGAACAGAGGGTTCACCGTATACTGTTCCAGCCAGTGTAACCCTCTCTCCATCTTTCACTTCAGTTAAATCGCGAATGCGATAATCTTCATAACGCGACGGAAAGTACTCGATTAAATCGACGATCGTTTGGATCCCAAGACCAGCTAAATCTTTCGCCCGCTCCTCTCCGATCCCCGGGAGATTCGTAATAGGCAATTGTAATTGATTATTCATGGCAAATTATTGATTCAGCGGTACCCCAAACACCTTGGCTTCAATTTGACGCCCCGTTTGTGTGGCCGCTAACCCTCCTTGTGCTGTTTCTTTGAGCGCGGTTGGCATGGTGCATCCAATCCGGTACATAGCCAAAATGACTTCGTCCGTCGGGATGACACTCTTAATTCCAGCAAGCGCCATATCAGCGGCGACTGTCGCAATGGCAGCCCCCATGGCGTTCCGTTTCACGCACGGCACTTCAACCAGCCCCGCCACCGGGTCACAGACAAGACCCAACATGTTTTTGAGCGCAATCGCTACGGCCTGTGCTGACTCTTCCGGAGTTCCACCCGCCATCTCAACAATTGCGGCTGCGGCCATAGATGTGGCGGACCCTACTTCCGCTTGGCATCCACCTGCCGCACCGGAGATGAACGCGTTATTGGCAATACAAAAACCAATTGCTCCAGCCGTAAACAGGTAATTGACCATTTGTTCACGCGTCGGTTTCAATTTATCTTTCATAGCGAACAGTGTACCTGGAACAATTCCGCAGGCTCCAGCCGTCGGGGTAGCAACAATCGTCCCCATGGCAGCGTTCACTTCATTCACGGCAATGGACATACTGACCGCGTTCAATAAGGTTGTTCCCGAGAGAAACGGTTTTTCTTTCATATACGTTTGCAGTTTCTTGGCATCCCCGCCAGTCAAACCGCTGTGTGAACGAATATCTTCTTCCAGTCCTCGCTTCACGGCCTTCTCCATGACATCGAGGTTTCGGTACATCTCGTTCATGATGTCTTCGCGACTGCGAGAGGAAACTTTCATCTCCGCTTCAATCATCACTTCGGAAATCTTCTTGCCTTGTGAGTTTGCTAACTCCACTAGCTCGGCAACGTTGCGAAACATGCTGACAGCTCCTTTATACGTAAATTCAGCTTAATTAGGTGAGAGAACGGACACGTCCAAAATGTGCGGCATCTGAGCGATCTCTTCAACAATCTTGTCCGAAATAATAGAATCCACCTCAATTACCATTAAGGCTTCACGACCTCGTTCACGGCGTGACAGCTCCATATGACCAATGTTCATCTGGTATTTCGTCAGGATATTGGAAACCCCTGCGATCATGCCATAACGATCCTCATGCAGGATCATAAGAGTTGGAGCTTCACCAGAAATCTTCAGCGGGAAGCCATTCGCCTCAATAATTTCGATCTTCCCTCCACCAATCGATACGCCGACCACTTCCACTGAACCGTTCTCGTCGGTTAGATGAATCCGAGACGTATTGGGATGATCTGTCGGTTCGTCGGAGGCTTCCAGCTTTACCTCTATGTTGAGATCCTTCGCAATCGCTAGTGAATCCTTCAAACGCAAATCAAATGTATCAAAGTCAAGAATTCCCGCTACGGTCGCTACATCAGACCCATGTCCTTTGTAGGTTTTCGCGAAAGATCCGTAAAACGTAATCACAGCCTTTTTCGGTTGGCGTCCAAAGAAACTTCTCGCCACCCGACCAATCCGAGCGGCCCCAGCGGTATGAGAGCTGGATGGCCCCACCATGACAGGACCGATAATATCAAACACACTTTTATATTTCACCTGTTACTCCTCCCTGAAATCTGGGTTGCATGTACGAAAAGACTTCGTCCCTCTATGCTCTGTTTAAGCTCGCTTGTAGCATTTGCTGTTCGCTCCGTTCACTACGGAAGGGAGTCGACAAGAAAATCACTTAGCTTCTCAGTCTGACGTTAAGAATGCCGACTCTTTTCCTTCCTTCGTTCTCTGTGCTAGGTTTCGCTTAAAATGAGGCATCAGTGACGAAGTCTTTTCGTAGCGGGCTTACGCGAATGAAAAAGTTTAACTACTTTACGATTGTAAAGCATTTAAACTTTCTTATTAACCACGGAATCCTGCTGATAGGATGTTTAATCATATTGTAGCTTACCCGAAATGAAAGTGCTATACGTTCTAACACCTAATCGAACGAGTGTAGCACACTAGGTTATACCTTTTAAATAAGGAAGAGCAGCAGCCATCATCTCAGAAGGCTTGCTGCTCTTTACTTGGTTACCTAATCATACCTGCTACGGTGATGCTTTATTCGTAACGCTCAGGCCTAACCATGATGCAGCCCAGTGTTCCCGGACCTACATGCGTGGAAATAACAGGCCCTAACTCTCCAATAAACGGTTCAACAACGGTAAATTCGCCCTTGATTCGTTCCATCAGGGCTTGAGCTTCTTCGGGAGCGTTGCCGTGAACAATCGCGACTTTTACCGGAGACTCACCCGCATATGCTTTCAGTTGTTCCAGCATGCGATTGATCGCTTTTTTCGTACCCCTCACCTTGTCAAACGGAACCACTTGTCCATCGGGTTCAAGCGTCAAAATCGGTTTGATATTTAGCAAGGACCCGATTAGCGCCTGGGCTTTGCCGATCCGTCCGCCCTTTTGCAAATACTCTAATGTATCGACAACGAAATAGACCTGAACATCCTTCACGAATTGTTCAACCAAGTCGAGAACTTGCTGTTTGGATTTGCCCTTTTGAGCCGCACGAGCCGCTTCAATTGCAGCTAGTCCATGCAAAAAGGAAGCCTTTTTCGAATCAATAATGGTTACATCGATGTCTTCTTCCAGCATCGTTTTGGCAATCACAGCGGATTGATACGTTCCGGAGAGCGCTGCTGAGAGCATGATGCAGATAATCTGGACGTCTTTTCCGTGCTTGTCAGCCATCCGTTTATAGGCTTCCAAGAATTCAAGGGGAGACGGCTGGGATGTACTCGGCATCACATCAGACGCGGCCAGCTTGCGGAAAAACTCTTCCGACTGAATCGTAACGCCGTCCAAATAAGTCTCTCCTCCAAAAATCACCTTCAAGGGGACCATCTCAATCCCGAGCGACTCTCGAGTGCTTTGATCGATATCCGCTGCGCTATCCGTTAAAATGACGATTGGCATGTCATATCCCCCCTTCCAAATAAAGGATGAACTATTCTACCGCAAAAATAAATGGATAGAGAGGCTGCTTCCCGTTGTATACTTCCACTTCTACATCGGGGTAGGACTCCTCCAGCATATTTTCCAATTGAGAGACTTGTTCCTCGGTGGCACCTTCGCCGTGAATGATGGTGACAAGTCCCGTCTCCTCATCAATCAGCTTATGCAACAGACCCTCGGCACTCTCCATCATATCCGGCAAAGAGACGACAATCGTCCCGTCCGCTATGCCAATGAAATCATCCTGCTTAATGTCGACCTCGCCCATCTGGGTATCACGAACCGCAAAGGTAACGAGCCCCGTTTTGACAGCGCTTGCAGCCTCTGTCATCGTTTGCAGATTTTTTTCGATCTCACTTGAACCATTGAAAGCTACTAAAGCAGCCATCCCTTGTGGAACGCTCTTGGTTGGGATGACAGCAACAGGGATCTCCGCCAATTCCGCCGCCTGCTTGGACGCCATGATAATATTGCTGTTGTTTGGCAAGATGATGACGTTCTCCGCGTTCAATTCTGTAATGGCCCGCATGAAATCTTCCGTGCTTGGATTCATGGTTTGGCCACCCTCAACCACGATGTGCACGCCCATGCTTTTAAACATGTCCGCTATTCCGCTTCCAGCTGCCACAGCAATCAGTCCGTACGGCAGTTTTTTCTCCTGAACCGCCGCAGCCGTCGAATGGGCCTGTGTCTTGCGCTCTTCTTCTTTTTGCAGGATGGTGCTGTGCTGCTCCCGCATATTCTCGATTTTCAAGCGGTGAAGACTCCCAAACTGTTGGGCATAGTTCAACACCTGACCTGGATTTTCAGCATGAATATGTACTTTTACAATCTCTTCGTCCGATACGACCAAGAGAGAATCTCCCATTTTATCAAGCTGATTGCGGAATATAGATTCGATAAATGGTTTCTTGTCCGGCTCCGTGCTGTGTTGTAGCCAAACCATGAATTCGGTGCAGTAGCCAAAGTGAATATCCTCTGTTTTCATGTGCACCTGGGCATTATGATGCTCGTCCACCAATTGATCCAGATCATAATCCTTGACTGACGCAACTGTCGCTTGTTGCATCGTCTCCATTGATTCCCCGCGCAGAGCTCTCATGAACCCTTCATAGATGAATACCAAACCTTGTCCGCCGGAGTCAACTACGCCCACTTCCTTTAATACAGGAAGTAGTTCAGGCGTGCGGTTTAAACTGATTTGGGCATATTCCAGAGTTTTCTCCATCAGGAGCGTAATGTCATCAATGGTGCGGGAGGCTTTGAGAGCCATCTCCGCAGCTTCGCGAGCTACCGTCAGAATCGTTCCTTCTACCGGCTTCATGACCGCCTGATATGCGGTATCCACTCCAAGCTTGAGCGCTTCGGCAAACTGACGAGCATTAATAGAGTCTTTCCCGGTCACGGATTTACTGAACCCACGGAACAATTGAGAAAGAATAACGCCAGAGTTGCCGCGGGCTCCCATGAGAAGACCCTTGGCCAAAGCAGCAGCTGATTCGCCAATCATTGGAGATTCCTTGCGAGACAACTCATCTACACCTGATGTAAACGTTAGATTCATATTGGTACCTGTGTCGCCATCCGGCACCGGAAAAACGTTCAAGGCGTCGACTACCTTCACATTCTTATGTAAATTGCTGGCTCCAAGGTAAACCATTTGGCTGAATAGCTCGCCATCGAGTCGCTTATGTATCACTCAGCTTCCTCCTTATAATTCCCGATCTGTACGAACCCCTTGGATAAAGATGTTAATCGCTGGTACATCGATTCCTACCATCTGTTCAAGCGTATAACGCACACGACGTTGAACATTTCCAGCCACCTCAGAGATCTTGGTTCCATAGCTGACAATGATATGCATATCGAGGCTTACCTCGCCATCAAGATTATGGACGACAACACCCTTACTCAAGTTGTCCAATTTTAGCATTTCAGCAATGCCGTCTTTAAAAGCTTTGCGCGAGGCCATGCCGACTAGACCGAAAACTTCCATTGCCGCGCCACCTGCGATCCGGGCGATTACTTCTTCGGATACATCTATTTTTCCCAACGGCGTATTCATTTCCACTGTCATGCAAGGACTCCTCCTTCGTAACGGCTTCTACCGTTATGATTTGGTACTACTTTCACCAATTCTACTTGAAATTAGAAGCGATGTGAAGGTTTTTCGCCTATATGTCACCACCAACAGTAGAAAATGCCAAGAATTTTGACTAACAATTGGCTGTCAAGTGTTGCAATTGACAGAACTTCATGCTACTATAGTTCAAGTGTCTGTACTGCTCTTTTAATGAGAGCATACTCGTTTCACTTGCTTCAAGGGAGGTGGAAATTCATGTCTCGCAAATGCTTTGTAACTGGTAAATCCGCTAAAGCTGGTAACGCACGCTCCCACTCCATGCGCGCATCTCGCCGTACTTGGGGTGTTAACGTACAAAAAGTGCGAATCCTTGTAGATGGTAAACCAAAACGCGTTTATGTTAGCACTAAGGCATTGAAATCCGGTCTTGTAACTCGCGTTTAGTTTTTCCTTATTTATAGGATGCGAAAAAAAGCACCATTTCAGGTGCTTTTTTTTATATAAAATAAGGAAAGTTTAATTACTTTACATTGGTAAAGTAATTAAACTTATCCATTCACGCGAGCCCTATAGGAAAAGACTTCGTCCAAGTCTTTTCCTACTTTTTCTTATTAAACGCCTCGATCAGTCCCCGGATCATTCCGCCGAGGAATTTTGGTAGCTTAATTGTATAAAAACGCATTTTGACCCCTCCTTACCGGAATTACTTCAATCTAAACAGAAACCAACCAGCCCCCATTAATCCAATTCCCAAGACGGCATACCACACCCACGGAGGTGCCGTGCCAAACAGAATGGAAACCCCTAAGACAGCAAGAATCACGCCCAGAATGCGTCTTAAGGCGTTTCCCTGTCGTGTGAAAAATAGCCGAAATCCCATTTTCAAGGCACCTCCCCTAGGGCGTAATCCGAACGCATTTAGTACATCTTATTCCATTCAGGGTCAAACATGTGTCTAGCATGCCTAGGAAAGTAAAAAATTTCAGATGGATTATGATTGCGTCTACCTGATATCTATATGCACCCAATGGGTTTTTGTGTACTATTTCTTAATCATTGGTACACATCACGTATAAGCTGCCTTGTCCAATCGTGATCGTTCCGGTCGGAGTCTGTAGTTCATTACTTACGCCGATCGCCATCCCCATCTTGATCGTCGCGTCGTGGAGCGGATAGCGAAACCCCTCCAGGTGAATTCCTGTTACCTCCAAGGTGAGCGGCAGAAGAGACATGAAGCGGTAGTCATCTAGTGCGATCTTCAAGCTTGGGAAGCGCTCGGACAACAGCATGACCCGGTTGCGCTTGCTCTCCAGCTGCATCCACACCCCGGCCTGATGAGCGGTATATAAAAGCTGCAGATTCGCAAGCGTATGATCCATTCGACTTCCCATCGCTCCATAGAGATAAATAGCGGAAGGAGCAAGCTCCAGCGCCTTCTGCAGGGCAATCTCGGTATCAGTCAGGTCTTTTTGTGCAGGAAATTGTTCCATTGCGACACCTGCCTCCAAGAGACGCTTGATCCCCACTTCCTTAATCGTATCAAAATCACCCAGCGCTATGTCAGGAACAATTCCCGCTTCCAAAAGTCCGATTGCGCCACCGTCTACGCCTATCACAATATCCCCTTCGGCCAGACGAGGAAGCACATCCAGATTGCCGCCTGTTGCTATATGTATAATCGGTTTTGTTTGATTCATGAAGACATTCCTCTTTTATAGTTTTTTTACAAATAAGACCCTGTCATTCGATTTACCATCATAATCGGAAGCAAATGAGACGCCATCCACCATTTGATCTCCCGCTTCTTTGTCAAAGCCCATTTGGGTATGGAACGCGATCGAGCCTTTATTAACAGGTGAGGTTATACAGCGTACCGTGTCACAACCGCTCTGGCTGACTGTGGAGAAGAACTTCTCGTATAATTGTCTGCCCAGCTTCTTCTCTCTATGTGCGGGATGGACTCCGACAAAATGGATATACGCTTCACGCGGATGACTCTGCGAAATGAAACCGCATAAAAATCCAATCAACTGACCATTCTCCTCGATCACAAAGCTTGTATTGGAAAAATGCACGAAGAACAATCTAGGCAGCAGGTGAGCCATCTGTCTGCCGCCCCACCAGTCGTTAAGGACAGAAGTGACGGCTTGAAAATCAGCTTCACGCAGGTTGCGAATGAGCATCTAGATACCACCTTTCCTGTTAGTTAGAAAACTCGGCTATGCCTAAGCCTTTGGCGAGAGCAGAGTCGTAGTTGCACTTATCTACCAAAAAAGCCGCTGGTATGACCCAAGCGGCTTCGTTACGTTCTTCTTATAACATTTTCTCAAGAAATTGTCTAGCTCTCTCGCTGCGTGGATTCGTAAAAAACTCCTGTGGAGAAGCATCTTCCACCAGTCGTCCCTCGTCCAAAAAGCAGATACGATCCGCAACTTCACGGGCGAAGCCCATCTCATGAGTTACAATCGCCATGGTAATCCCGGTATGCGCCAAAGACTTCATAACTTCCAACACCTCTTTGACCATCTCTGGGTCAAGTGCGGAGGTCGGTTCGTCAAACAGCATGATTTCCGGTTCCATCGCAAGCGAACGGGCAATCGCCACACGCTGTTTCTGTCCACCAGATAATCGATTCGGATACACGTCTGCCTTGTCAGAGAGACCGACACGCTTAAGCAAATCCATCCCCTTCTGGCGGGCAACATCCTTGGAGATGTTTTTTACCTTGGTCGGGGCGTACGTGATATTTTCTAAAACCGTCATATGCGGAAACAGATGAAAATGTTGGAACACCATCCCGATCTTCTGGCGGATGCTCATAATATCAGTTTTGGGCGCTGTAATATCTGCCCCTTCAATATAGATGTGCCCTTGTGTTGGAACTTCCAGGAGGTTCATGCAACGCAAGAAGGTTGATTTCCCCGACCCGGACGGACCGATGATGGCTACGACATCACCTTTGTTGATTTCAAGGGAGATGTCTTTCAACACATCCAGCTTCCCGAAAGACTTGTGTAAACCCTCAACTTTAATCACTGCGGCGCATCCTCCTTTCCAAAGCCTTGGCCGCTCCAGTCAATACCATAACCATACAATAGTAGAGCAAGCCAGCGAACAAATAGGGCTCGAAGTAGATAAACTTCTCGGCGCGAACCACGTCAGCGCGACGCATGATATCCATGACACTGATCGTCGACACAAGCGCGGATTCTTTCAGCAATGCGATACTCTCATTCACCAGCGCAGGCAAAATGTTCTTGAACGCCTGCGGAAAAATAATATCGATCATCATCCGTCTGTATGGAACGCCCAACGCCATCGCCGCTTCACGCTGTCCCTTATCCACAGCCATAATCCCGCCACGAATGGTCTCCGAGATATATGCCGCTGAATTCAAGCTAAACGCGATCACTCCGGCAGTAAGCGCAGGAATATCGTAATGGGTTAACTGCGGCGTTGCATAATAAATCAGTGATAATTGCAAGATGAGCGGCGTACCACGAAAAATCGATGTATACACAACAGCAAACCATTTTAATGGACGAATGGGAGAAATCTTAAACAAGGTAAGAATTGTTCCCAGTACAAAACCAATGATTAAGGAGAGAAAAGTGAATTGAAGCGTGACCAATATCCCTTGAAGTATAAAAGGGATAGAGGGCACGATTCGTGAAAAGTCCAAATCCATGCCCTACATCCACCTCACGTTACGTTATTATTGTTTTTCGAACCATTTTTTGATCAGTTTATCCAGCTCTCCGGAATCTTTCAGCTTTTTGATCGCTTTGTTAAATTCTTCTACATGAGTAGAGCCTTTCGGGAAAGCGACCGCCGAGCCATTCCCCCCTGCGCTTGGAAGTGTGTTGAACTCAATGTCAGGGTTAGAAGTTGAATAGCCTTTGGCAACAGTATCTTCAATGATCGCCGCGTCAATACGGTGGGATTTCAGTTCTTGAACGATATCGCCAATTTTATTAAGCGGTACGATTTGCATTCCTTGAACTTTCTTAGCCATTTCCTTCGCGTCGCCCTCTTGAATGGAGCCAAGCTGTACGCCTACTTTTTTGCCTGCCAAGCTTTCCGGTGTTTTTAAATTACTGCCTTTTGGCGCAACGATTGAATTCTTCGCTTCATAGTAGATCTCGGAAAAGTCCACATTTTTCTTGCGCTCATCCGTTGGAGTCATCCCTGCCATAACGAAATCCACGCGTTTGGCTTGAAGTGCCGGGATCAAACCATTGAAGTCAGAATCCTTGACTTCAAGCTGATAACCCGTTTCTTTGGCGATGTAATTGGCAATGTCTACGTCGAAGCCTTTAATCTCATCATTTCCGCTTGATGTATCGTGGAATTCATACGGAGGATAGTCCGCAGAAGTTGCCATCACAATCTTTTGAGCTGGCGCGGATGCTTGTCCTTGACCAGCTTGATCTTTATTCTGACTAGCGGTTCCACAGCCTGCAAGTACAGAAACTGCCAATACAGAGGTGAGCGCTAGCGTTACGAACGATTTCATTTTTTTCATGTTAGTAGCCTCCTGTAAATTAAGTAGTGAATAGGAATACATTTAGATAAACAACCGATAGGATAATAACGAAGGAACAACAAGGATTCCGTTTCCGATGATTATTTATAATTATTCATCACAATGATTATTTTAATCATTTCATAAACTATTTCAACCTTTTTCGACTCGATTAAACAAATTCTTTCTTTTGCGAATATTACATCTACTCTTCGTATCACAAATGTTTTGCAAACTGTTACATCTTGTAAGAAGATAAAATGGAACAAAGTAAACAGGAGGTATCCAAAATGTTATCGAATTGGACATCTTATTTTGCCGATAAATTAGACGAAATGATCAACGAGCTGCATACTTATGTGGAAATGGAATCTCCCACCCATAACAAGCAGGCTGTAGATGAACTGGGAGACTTGATCCGCCAGCGTTTCCTTCAACTTGGTTGCACAGTGGAAACCATTTCTCAGCCCGTATACGGCAATCAGCTTCGCATCGAGTATGGACGAGGAGATGAACAGATTCTGATCCTCGGCCATTTTGATACGGTCAAGGAGATCGGAACCATACATAAAGAACCGTGGCGACTAGAGGACGGAAAGCTGTACGGGCCGGGAATTTTTGATATGAAATCAGGAATTGTGTTTAGTTATTATGCCCTGAAAGCGATTATTGATGAAAAATTGACCCTCAATAAAAAACTCGTTTTCTTGTGGAATACGGATGAAGAAGTCGGAAGTCCCTCCTCCCACGAATTAATTAAAGTAGAAGCGGCTAAAAGTGCCGCCGTTCTTGTCATCGAACCCGCTTACGGGAATGGGTTGTTAAAAACAAGCCGAAAAGGCGGCGGTGAGTTTACGCTGCGTGCCTATGGCCGCGCCGTACACGCCGGTAACGATCATGCCAGCGGTGTGAACGCCATTGAAGAGTTGTCACGACACATCCTCACGATCCAATCCTGGACGAACTATGAGTTGGGCACTACCCTCTCGGTGGGCAAAATCTCAGGAGGAACCGCATCCAACGTTGTTCCTGAGTTTGCCGAGGCCATCATTGACGTGAGAATACAAAAATTGTCCGAAAAAGAAGCGATCGAGTCACGGATGGCCGCCTTGCAACCGGTCCACCCGCTTGCTCGCCTGGAAGTGGTAGGCGGAATCAACAAGACGCCAATGGAGCGAACAGAGGGAACCGCCAAATTGTTCGAGATCGCGTCGGAGCAAGCCCGATTGGAAGGTTTCAAGCTTGGAGAAATTGGAGTTGGCGGAACAAGCGACGGAAATATCGCCGCTTCCGTAGGAGCTAGTGTGCTGGATGGCTTAGGGCCGGTAGGAGATGGCGCACACGCTTCCCATGAACATATCGTTGTCGATGCGATCCCTTCGCGAATTGCGCTGTTGCTTCGTTTGTTTACGACACTATAAATCCCCACAACGGGACATGAGAAACCAACAGAGGAGCAAGCAAAGGGTAAAACAAAAGCGCGTACCCCTATGAGTACGCGCTTTCCTATATTATTTTGGATTAACCGCGAATGGCTGCAATCGCTTGAGCACGATCTGCCTGGTTAAATACAGCGGAACCTGCCACCAACACGGTTGCTCCCGCTTCCTCGCATAATCTGGCTGTCTCTGGGTTTACCCCACCATCAATCTCAATCTCTACGTGCGATAAGCCACGTTGGTCAAGCATTTGACGAAGTTCTTTTACTTTAGGCAAGACACTGTGAATGAACTTCTGCCCTCCAAAGCCCGGGTTAACGGTCATCAAAAGCACCATGTCCAGATCAGGAAGAATCGATTCAATGGTGATGAGTGGAGTTGCCGGATTCAGGACCACTCCCGCTTTGACTCCTTGCTCTTTGATCAAGTGAATGGTGCGGTGCAAATGGCGGCACGCTTCCTGATGGACTGCAATGATATCAGCGCCAGCTTTGGCGAATTGTGGGATATATTGGTCTGGATTCTCAATCATCAAATGAACATCAAGAGTGAGCTTGGTTACAGGACGTACAGCTTCTACGATCAGCGGGCCAATTGTGATGTTCGGAACAAAATGACCGTCCATGACATCGATGTGAATCCAGTCGGCTCCCCCACGTTCTACATCCAGAATCTCTTCTCCTAATTTGGCGAAGTCCGCTGATAGGATAGATGGTGCGATTTTTACCATGGTTTATTCCTCCGTTGATATTCTTTCAGTTCAAGAGAAAACTGCTTGTAATTCTCATATCGGCCGGCATCGATCTCGCCGGATTCTACTCCCGTTTTCACCGCACAGCCAGGTTCTTGAAGATGAAGACATCCGCGAAACTTGCACTGTTCCGATACTTCCTCAAAATCCCGAAATGATTGGGCTAAAGACAAATCATCAATCCCGATAAAATCGAGTGAGCTAAATCCCGGGGTATCCGCTACATATCCCCCATCCTCCAATGGAATTAACTCGACATGACGCGTCGTATGTTTGCCTCGTCCCAGCTTCTCGCTCACTTGGCCTGTCATAAGGCTTACGCCAGGAAACATGGCATTGATCAGTGAAGATTTACCCACACCTGACTGTCCAGCAAATACAGAGATTCGGTTGGTCAGCGCCTGCTGCACCTGATCGTATCCATATCCTTGTTTCGTTGAGGAAGGGATGACCGTGTAGCCAATCCGCTGATAGGTGCGCTTAATTTGTTCTATTTCTTCTTCATCCGCCAGATCTGCTTTGGACAAGACGATGATGGCGTCAATTCCCGCATTCTCTGTATGGACGAGGAACTTATCCAGCATGACGGATGAGAAATCCGGCTTTCTCATTGAAAAGACCAGGACGGCAACCTCCACGTTGGCAATAGGCGGGCGGATTAATTCGGTTGTCCGAGCACCCACCTCCATGACATAGCCTTCGGAATCGTTAATGGCGTCGTAAACAACCCAATCTCCTACTAGCGGATTTACTTTGGCATCCTTCTTTTTAAATAAACCGCGGGCCCGGCATTGAATCACCCGGTCCTGGTCAGCTACATAGTAAAACCCGCTGAGTGCTTTCACGATTCTACCTTCTGGCATGCATGTACCTCCATGTTTTTTGTGTCAAAAACGAACATGACCTGTTACTGTAAATCGTTGCTATTATACTTGACCGCATATTTGGCGATGGTTTGATTCTTCACAGCGTCCGTGCTTTTCACGATCTCAATCGTTCCATCCTTCGTTGGCGATAGCACAAGTGGAACCTTGTACTCCGTCAGAGGCTGCGAAACGACCTCTTGCAAAGCGACCTGTCGGTTTCCTCTGGCGTCATCCACCAGAATGCGAATTTCAGCCGTTTCCCCTTCGGCGAGTTGCACCGTTACCGGATAAGATCCAATCTTGGCATCGGATGGATATTCACCGCTTGACACAACCAATGGAACCGCCGTTCCCGCAGGCACATCCATGTTCGCGTCGTACGGATGTGTAGAGATGACAATATCTGGCCGCGTCTCTGTGTAGGATGGCTGCTTCGTCACCTGACCGTACGTCAAACCAGCCTGCAACAACAACAACTTCGCACGGTCGAGGGTTTCCCCTACCACTTTAGGCATTTTACTCATCTGTTGCCCTTTGCTTACATACAACTGGACAACCGTATCGGAAGGAACAATATCCGATCCTGGTGCTGGAACCTGGTCAATAATTTGTCCGGCTGGGATATTATTGTCCTCCTTCTCAATGATCTTGACGTCTTTGAAATTCTGGAGCTTGAGTTGTTCCTGCACGGACGATTGGCTGTTGCCAATGTAATTCGGCATGGAAATTGCCTGCTGACCTTTGCTGACGACAATGACGACCGTTCCGTTTTCTTTCATCCGCATCGGAGGAGCCGGATTCTGTTCGATGACTACGCCCTCTTCCACCTTGGTATCATAGCGGGTCTCTACTTTTGGAATCAGCTTGGCCTCCTTAATCTTCGCTTCGGCAATCTCTTGCTTCGTGCCCTGCACCAGCGGAACCGGATACTCCGGCACGTGGAAGATCTCCATCGCGTAATTAAACCCGAAGATCGCTAACACGATAAAGAGTGCAGCAGCCCCGACCCAACCGGCCGCCTTGATCAGCAGTTTGCGCGGATTTTTCTCTTCTTTCTGTTCCTCACCGTTCCGTGTACGTGAAATCCCCTGCCGATCTTGTCTGGAGTTCTCGAGCATCTCTGGAGTGATCGCTGGAATCACGCGAGTCTCTTCGTCATCCTGTGGAAAATTGATCTTGGGTTCGTTCAATCGTTCCTTGGACAGACAGGTCTCCAAATCTTTTAACATCTCCCGAGCCGTAGCATAGCGAAGGAACGGATCTTTTACCAATGCTCGCAAAATTACATTTTCGACACTTTGCGGAATATCGGGGTTAATATCTCGCGGATGCGGAAGCGGATCCTGTAAATGCTTCAAGGCAACCGAAATCGGTGATTCACCCGAAAAGGGCAGTTGACCTGTAACCATCTCATACAAGACAATCCCCAATGAATAAATATCCGATTTCTCTTGCGTGAGTCCGCCTCTTGCCTGCTCTGGTGAAAAGTAATGAACAGACCCTAGCACAGAGCCTGTATGGGTAATCGTTGCAGAAGTTACTGCCCGAGCAATCCCAAAATCCGTTACCTTCACTCGTCCATTACTGCCGATCAAAATATTATGTGGCTTAATATCACGGTGAATAATCTGATTTTGATGGGCGTGATCCAGTGCGTCACAAACCTGCTTAGCGATTCGTACCGCTTCCTCTACCGGCAAAGATCCCTCTTGGTTAATCACATCTTTCAGATTCAAACCATCAACGTACTCCATCACCATGTAGTATGTATCTTCGTCCTGTCCTACGTCGTAGACACTGACGATGTTGGGATGCGAAAGACTTGCGACGGCTTGCGCTTCCCGACGAAAACGGTTGATAAAATCCTCATCTATACCAAATTGGGGTCTTAAGATTTTAACGGCAACTGGACGGTTCAGCACTAGATCCTTGGCTTTGTAGACAATCGCCATGCCACCGCCGCCAACTTTGTGCTCAATTTGATAGCGTCCACCTAAACGTTGACCTTCCATTCTTCTCACCCCTCTTTCCAACAGACATCAACGGGCTTGGCAATGTTGCGAACAGCCACACAAGTAATATTGTCTTCGCCGCCAGCGTCCAAAGCGAACTGAACCAAGGCATCTACCTGCTCTTGCAGAGAGATCGGCTCTTTCAACCATTTCTCCATGACGGTTGAAGGCACTTTGCCGCTTAGACCATCCGAACAAAGCAGCAATACGTCACCATTTGTCCAGGTAAATTCGCCCAGATCGACCCGTACGGTTTCTTCCGTTCCCAACGCTCGCATAATCACATTGCGCTGCGGATGAAAAGCGGCCTCTTCTAATGTAATCTGGCCATTGCGCACCAATTCCTGTACTAAGGTGTGATCCTGTGTTCGCTGAGTCAATACGCCATTTTCGTACAAATAGATTCGGCTGTCGCCAATATGGGCAATGGCTCCACCTTTTGTGTCCATGATTGAAGCAACGACGGTCGTTCCCATCCCACTGCATTCTGGATGAGACTCCGCATACCGAAATACTTCTTCATTCGCTTGCAAAACAGAGTTCATCAGCTTCTCTCTTTCATCCTCGGAAGTAAGTAGTAGAGAGGGCTCACGAAACTCTTCAACGATTCGCTCCACGGCCATTCTGCTCGCTACATCACCCGCTTGATGTCCTCCCATGCCGTCCGCTACGATTGCCAGGACGTGTCCATTCTCATCAACCGTGCAAGCATAGTAATCCTCATTCAACTGACGAACACAACCGATATGGGTCTTCATCGCTATTTCCATCTATCTCACCCCATTGTTTCTTTGGCGTGCTGCGCGCGTAATTGTCCACAAGCGGCCGCAATATCACTTCCATGCTCACGCCGTATGGTTACGTTGATTTTGTGTTTATCCAGGATTCGTTTGAAATTAAAAATCTCGTCTTTTGGCGTCCGAACGTAATCTCGCTCAGGAACATAGTTGACCGGAATCAGATTGACGTGGCACATCAGATCGCCAATGAGTCGCGCCAGCTCTTCCGCATGCTGTGGCTGATCATTCTGTCCGCCAAACAAGCCGTATTCAAACGTAATGCGACGACCAGTTTTGGCCACGTAATAGCGGCAGGCTTCCATGAGTTTCTCTAACGGGAAGCCTTTGTTGATCGGCATTAGCTTCGTACGAAGTTGGGTATTCGGCGCATGCAGCGAAATGGCCAGATTGACTTGGCCTCCCTGCTCTGCGAATTCATAGATTTTCGGGATGATCCCGCTGGTGGATACGGTAATGTGGCGCTGTCCAATACACAAACCACGGTTATCGTTGATGATGTGAAGGAAAGCAATCAGGTTATCAAAATTCTCAAAAGGCTCCCCAATCCCCATCACGACGACATGGCTCGCGCGCTCTTCGTCTTGATCCAAAGCCTTTTGCGCCATCAACACCTGCGCCACAATCTCACCGGCTTCCAAATTTCGTTTGAGACCGCTTAACGTAGACGCGCAGAAAGTACAGCCAATTCGGCAACCTACCTGCGTCGTCACGCAAATGCTGTTCCCGTAGTTGTGTCTCATGATGACCGTTTCAATCGCGTGTCCATCGATTAGTTGAAATAGAAACTTAATCGTTCCATCTTTGGATTCCTGGCGAGTAATCTCCTGCATGGCATCCATACGGAATTGATCGGACAGCTTTTGGCGCATGTCCTTGGAGAGATTGCTCATCTCGTCAAAAGACCCTACACGCTTTACGTACAGCCAATCATAAATTTGTTGGGCGCGAAAGGCCTTCTCGTTGTTTGCAACCAGCCAGTCTTTCAACTGATCCAGTGTCAGACTGTAAATCAGCGGTTTGTAACCTGTCGTTGTTTCTATCGCCATATGTTAGCTTCACCTTTGTCCTTCATTTTACTTGATTGCGGCTATTCATCAGTGTTGATGAAAAATGTTCACTATTCCTCATTGTACCCTTTTCCTATCAAAAGGAAAAGGAATCGCAAGAACTAGAAAAGCCTTCGTCCCCGCTCCCTCTGTTTAAGCTCGCTTGTAGCAACTACTGTCCGCTTCGTTCACTGCGGAAGGGAGTCGACAAGAAAATCACTTCGCTTCTCACTGATGTAAAGAATGCCGACTCTTTTCCTTCCTACGTTCTCTACGCTTAGTTTCGCTTAAAATGAGCTCACAGTGGACGAAGACTTTTCTTCGAGTGGCTTACGCGAAAGGAAAAAGTTCAACTGCTTTACGAATGTAAAGCACTTAAACTTTTGGATTAATGAAACAAAGGAGTGAACCTCCGCCAACGCCTGCGCGGAGATGCCACTCCTTCCTGCTACCATTTGTTTGAATTGCAACTTACCCTTTTCGGCGAATACGGGAAATGAAGAAGCCATCACTGTCAAAATGATGCGGCAGGATTTGAACAAATCCATGGGTTTCTGTCATCTGTTCTCTTATGCGCTCCGGCAAATCTGCTTTCAAAGTCGTATCCAGCTCAAATTCCGGATGTTCCTCACAGAAGCGGATAATCATATCCTGATTTTCTTTGGGATCGATCGTACATGTACTGTACACCATGAGACCGCCCGGCTTCAACAGCTTAGAGACCTGCGACAAAAGGGATAGTTGAACCTGCGCGATTTCCTTGATATCTTCCGGCTGTTTGTTCCACTTGATATCCGGTTTGCGGCGGATCACACCAAAACCCGTGCAAGGGGCGTCCAACAAAATACGATCAAACTGACCCAGATCTTGCTCCGGCAAATCAGCCGCATCAGCGACGAGCGTCTTGATGATGTCGATGCCTAACCGGCTGGCATTTTGTTCAATCAGATCACGTTTATGCGGATGCACATCACATGCGATAATTTCGCCTTGATTTTGCATAAGTTCAGCTATATGGGTGGTCTTCCCTCCCGGCGCGGCACAAGCATCAAGTACGCGCATACCCGGCTTGGCGTTCAACGCGGGTCCAACCAGCATGGAACTCTCATCCTGAATGGACAGATAGCCTTCCTGAAACCAGCTTGTCCCCGCCGCATGTCCGCCCAATATCAAACCGTCTGGCGATACCTGCGAGAAATCTGCTTCTGGATACTGTTCACGAAGCTTTTGAAGCAACTCGTCCTGAGCGATTTTCAAGCGATTGACCCGTACCGATGCGTGAGGAGGACGATTGTTGGCAGCACAGATAGCACGCGTAACCTCTTCTCCGTAGAGCTTGATCCAGCGCTTCACTAACCAGGCTGGATGAGATTCCTCGAAGCTAAGCCGCTCCACTTTATTGCCTTGTGGCGGTGTATCCCACGTGTCTGGCTGACGAATCACACTGCGTAAAACCCCATTCACCATTGAGGCAATTCCTTGATGACCGCGCTGTTTGGCAATCTCAACCGCTTCATGGACGGCTGCCCGTTCAGGCACACGATCCAGGTAACGAACCTGATACAAGCTTAGGCGAAGCAGGTTCAATACCCACGGCTGAAGCTTGGCCGCACCGCCTTTTACAAAACGGGAAATAACCGTATCCAGTGTATAGCGACGCTGAATCGTTCCATACACCAGTTCGGTAACCAGCCCGATATCGACTGAAGCCAAATCGTGCTGGGATAAAACATGCTTCAGCTCCAGATTACTATAAGAGCGATTTTCATCGATTCGCGTTAGAATTTCCAGAGCGATTTCACGCGCTCCCATTCGTTTCGTTCTTGTCACTGGGTAGTATCTCCCAACTTGGAACCGACTTGAACCTGGCTTCCGGCACCTTTGAGGAAGTCAGCCATGCTCATGCGTTTCTTTCCTTCTGGTTGAAGCTCTGTAACCTTGACACTGCCCTCACCGCAAGCCACGATCAGTCCGTCCGACTCACGAGCGATAATCGTGCCAGGTTCTCCATGAACTTCCTGTACAGCCATTTTTTCCACCCACCAGATTTTCCATACCTTACCCTCATATTGGGTATAGGCTACTGGCCACGGATTCAACCCGCGAACCTGGTTGTAGATGCTTTGGGCCGATTTTGCCCAATTAATCAGCTCATCCGAACGTTTGATATTGGGAGCAAAAGTCGCCTTTTCATGGTTCTGCGGTTGTGCTTCAATCTCACCAGATAAAAGCTTTGGCAAGGTTTCGATTAAAAGCGCGGAACCGGCTTCGGCCAATTTATCGTGCAAGGTGCCAACTGTGTCGCGTTCTTCAATAGGCACGACGACTTTGGAAATCATATCGCCTGCGTCAAGCGCTTCTACCATGTACATGATGGTAACCCCTGACTCAGATTCACCATCCACGATACACTTATGGATGGGAGCTCCCCCTCTATATTTGGGCAAAAGAGAGGCGTGCACGTTAATGCAACCGAAGCGTGGAGCATCCAGCAATTCCTTCGGCAGAATCTGTCCGTAGGCAGCTGTGACAATAAGCTCTGGCTTCGTTTCGCTTAAAATTGTTTCGAGCGCGTCCGCTTGGCGAATTTTTTCCGGTTGATACACCGGAAGTCCATGGCGCATTGCGGCTTCCTTCACTGGAGGTGGAGTCATCACTTGTTTGCGTCCGACAGGTCGATCCGGCTGAGTAACGACAGCAACTACCTGATACCCGGCGCCGATCAAAGCTTCTAGGCTTTGCACCGCAAAATCAGGTGTGCCCATAAACAGAATGCGTGCGTCTTTCAAGCTTACTCGCCTTCCTCACCTGGTTTGATTGGATACACTTTATCCGCAACGTCAATGAACAATACTCCGTTCAAGTGATCGATCTCATGCTGAGCGCAGCGAGACAACAAATCTTCTGCTTCAAGCTCAAATACATTACCGTCGCGATCTTGTCCGCGCAGCTTCACCCATTTGTGACGACGAACATTGCCGCGAAGACCTGGGATACTCAAGCAGCCTTCCGGATAGTCGAATTGTTCCCCTTCAAACGCAATAATTTCTGGGTTCACCACTTCAAGCAAGCCGTCTCCGCAATCCATTACGATGACGCGTTTGAGGATGCCGACCTGTGGAGCCGCCAAACCTACTCCATCCGCGTCGTACATCGTATCCGCCATATCATCGAGCAGTTTATGAAGATTGGAATTGAACTTGGTTACTTCCTTGGCTTTCTCTCTTAAAACAGGATCTGGGTGTTTCACAATCGTACGAATTGCCATATGTATCTTCCTCCTATAAAAGCATCTGCGGGTCTACATCTATGGTCACCTGCACGTGATGCTGTTTCATTTCTTCTTCAAAATGGGCGGTCGTCTGCGCGAGCAAGTCGACCAGTTTCGGTTCATCACGATATTTTAGCATGAGTTGAAAGCGAAATCTATCTTTGATGCGCGAAATGGGAGAAGCAACCGGTCCCAAGAGAATTGTGGTGGGGGCAATCCTTGTACGCAGATACTGCGCGTATTGCTCCGCCGCGCGAATCACCATTGGCACATCCTCATGAGAAAACGTAATCAGCACCAACCGAAAGAACGGCGGATAGCCGGTCATTTTGCGATATCGCATTTCCTCGGCAAAAAACGCTTCATAATCATGGTTGGTCGCATGCCGTATGCTGTAGTGCTCGGCTGTATAGGTCTGAATCAGCACTTTACCCGTGAGCTCATGCCGTCCCGCTCGCCCGCCTACCTGCGTCAGCAGTTGAAAGGTTTTCTCCGCTGCCCGAAAATCAGGCAAGTGCAAGGAAGTATCAGCGGCGATGACGCCTACCAAGGTCACTCGCGGAAAATCAAGTCCTTTGGCAATCATCTGGGTCCCGAGTAGGATGTCACCTTGTCCCGTGCGAAACTTGTTCAATAGTTCTTCATGCGCACCTTTGCGCGAAGTCGTGTCAACGTCCATGCGAATCACCCGTACGCCGGGGAACAACCGGGCAAGCTCTTCTTCGATCTTTTGCGTACCCGTTCCAAAGAAGCGAATATGCTCACTCTGACATTCTGGACAGTGCTTAGGTTGAGTCGTCGCGTATCCGCAGTAGTGACAACGGGCGGTATGGTTGGTTCGATGATAGGTAAGCGAAATCTCGCAATGCGGACAGCTTAAGGTGTACCCGCAAGAACGGCACATGACAAAAGTGGAATAGCCGCGTCGGTTGAGGAACAGGACAATTTGCTCTTTTTTCTGCAAACGATCTTGGATCAAGGTGTGCAGCTCTCGACTGAACATCGAGCGGTTGTCCGTGCGTAGCTCATCCCGCATATCCACGACCTCGACCACAGGAAGCGGCCTTTTTCCTACCCGTTCCTTCATCGTCAACAGCTGATAGCGTCCACGTGTAGCAAGCGCATACGTCTCTAATGCAGGAGTGGCGCTGCCGAGAATCAACACGCCGTTGTTTTGTTTCGCGCGCCACATTGCCACATCTCTCGCATGATAGCGCGGC
The DNA here is from genome assembly GCF_050113715.1 of Brevibacillus ginsengisoli. Lineage (NCBI taxonomy): Bacteria > Bacillati > Bacillota > Bacilli > Caryophanales > Paenibacillaceae > Brevibacillus > Brevibacillus ginsengisoli. The sequence goes on along the minus strand of NZ_JBNJQR010000003.1, from coordinate 379,282 downwards.
GTCTCCTCTTGCTTGTAAGAGCCCTCATGCTCTTCATCAATAATAATCAGACCGAGATTGCGGAACGGTGCAAAGATCGCTGAGCGAGCTCCGACGACAAGCTTCACTTGGTTGCGCTGGATTTTGCGCCATTCGTCATAGCGTTCTCCCTGTGACAAAGCACTGTGCAATACAGCGACGCGATCTCCAAACCTTCCTTTCAGTCGTTCGACCATCTGCGGAGTCAGCGAGATTTCGGGTACGAGCAAAATCGCTTCCTTCCCTTGCTTCAATGTATGCTCAATGGCTTCAAGATACACTTCTGTCTTCCCGCTCCCTGTCACCCCATGCAATAAAAAGGAGGCAAAGACTTCGTCGTGAATGGAAGCCAAAATCGGAGCGAGCGCTAACTCCTGTTCTTCGGTAAAAGGATGCTTCACACCCGGAGTAAACTCCCGATTAGCGTATGGATCGCGGTAGACTTCACGCTCGGTTTGTTTGACCCAGCCTTTTTGGACGAGTGTGGTTATCGTACTGCGGGAGATGTCTAGCTGGTCCATGATCTCTTTGACGGCAATCGGCTGATTTTCTTCCACTAATCTCGTCAGCACCCGTTTCATCCGCTCGGATCGGCTGGGAAGTGTCGTAATCTGTTCAAACGCTTGGGCTGTCGGGATGTCAAGGGAAATCACGGTTTCTTTTTTGCGGGTAATCCGGTCCTTCACCTGATATTCATAGGTAAGCATCCCTGCCTTAATCCATGCCGGAATCATCGTCAACTCATCGGCAAAGCGCTTCTCGACTTCACTGATGGCAAGCGTCCGATGCAATTGCAGATAGCTAAGCATTGGGGAGAGCTTCGTGACATGTTCATCTAGTTCATTGGCGATACACAGGTATTTCTCCGATTTGCTTCTGAGTACCGCTGGAATCATGGATTGAAGGGCCATGACATACGGGCAGAGGTATTGTTTGCTCATCCATGCAGCCAGTTGAATTAACTCTGGCGTAAGCGGCGGAACATCGTCCAACACTTCCAGAATCGGTTTGAGCTTCTGGGTTGGGGCATCCAGATCGGATGCTTCCGTATCATTGGATTCCATCAGTCCCACGACATAACCCTGCAACTTACGCGGCCCAAAGCCAACAACAACCCGGCTGCCCACCTCAATGAGCGGAAGATGGTAATCTCTTACCAGATAATCAAACGGTCGATTAATCCTCGATACCGCCACATCAACGATAACTTGGGCAATCATTTTCATCACTTCTTCGGCTCCGATAGAGCAGATTTCTCAAGCACCTGATCGAGAATGCGATTGGCCACATCGTATTTGCTCATCATTGGAATCTCGAGCTGATCACCGTCTTTGGTATACAGTGTCACGATGTTGGTATCACTGCCCATTCCGGCACCTTCCGTCAGTACATTATTCCCGACGATCATGTCGCAGTTTTTGCCATTCAGCTTGTCGATTGCATACTTGGACAAATCCTGTGTTTCAGCCGCAAAACCTACAATATACTGATCGGCTCTGCGACGCTCGCCAATGGTTTGCAAAATATCCGGAGCTTTCTCCAACTCAAGGGTCAGCCCCTCTGATTTTTTCTTCATTTTATGTTTATGGGTTTCCTTAGGACGATAATCGGATACAGCAGCCGCTTTGATGACAATATCGGTTTGCGGCATAGCTTCCATGACCGCAGCGAACATCTCTTGAACGGATTCTACCGCGACGAACTTAACGTCCGTTGGTTTATTCAGGGAAGTAGGGCCACTAATCAAGGTCACATCGGCTCCACGCTCTCTGGCGGCTTCGGCAATGGCATACCCCATTTTTCCCGTCGAGTGATTGGAAATGTAACGGACAGGATCAATTTTCTCCCTTGTTGGCCCAGCCGTCACCACCACTCGCTTGCCTGCCAAATCCTGCGGGCGTTGAAAAAATTGCGTGACAATCTCCACAATCGTCTCTGGTTCTTCCATGCGCCCTTTTCCTACCCAGCCACAGGCAAGATTTCCTTCCGCTGGTTCAATAAATCGGTAGCCAAACCCGGCAAGACGCTGCATATTGGCTCTGACTGCCGGATGCTGATACATGTTCACGTTCATGGCTGGGGCAATCATGACAGGTGCTTTGGTTGCCAACAACGTTGCACACAGCATATTATCCGCTATTCCATTCGCCAGCTTGCCAATCAGATTGGCGGTTGCCGGTGCAAGAATGATCAGATCGGCTCTGTCCGCCAAATCAATATGCGAGATCACTTCCGCATTAGGCTCAACAAACGTATCGGTATACACCGGGTGATGAGAGAGCGCCTGAAAAGTAAGTGGCTGGACAAATTTCTGCGCCGATTCCGTCATCATGACATACACATCGGCTCCGGCCTGTGTAAGCTTACTGGTAAGGGCCGCCGCTTTGTACGCGGCAATCCCACCACTTACACCTAATACGATGGTTTTTTTCTGCAACGGCTGCATCGATCGATCTCCCCTTTTCCCAAAAAACGCATGAACACTTCTTCCATGGGCTTAAATAAATGAAATAATAGTGAAGCCAAGTGAAAAAAAACAACCTGCGAGGAGGTTGTTTACTTTCGTACGTCGTTATTTTCGAACACAATGTTGTCGGTGATTAGCTCTTCCAAAGCTTGACCTACATATTTGCGGGAAAACGGTCGGGTAATCTGAAGATCGTTTTTCTCCCGTAATTGGCGCGCGCGCTTGGACGCGACTGTCACCAGAATGTATTTGGACTCCACTTTCTCTGTCAATTTATCAATTGATGGAAATAACATCAATTATTCCTCCCTTAACCATCTGCGGTATTTATGAATTTGGCGTTCTTTTTTCAGGTGTTCTGCTGTCACAATCGCTTGAATTCGATTGCAGGCGCATTCGATCTGATCATTGACCACAACGTAATCGTATTGGTCCATTAACTCGATCTCATAGCGCGCCATATCCATGCGCTTGCGGATTGTTTCTTCCGTCTCCGTGCCGCGTCCGACAATTCGGTTCTGCAGCTCGGCTAGATCCGGCGGTGCCAAGAAAATAAATATTCCCTCAGGAAACTTCTCTCGTACTTGTAAGGCTCCCTGAACCTCAATCTCCAAAATCACGTCACGGCCACTATCAATAGTTTCCTGAACAAACTGGCGAGGTGTACCGTAGCAATTCCCTACGTATTCTGCCCACTCCAACAGTTCATCCTGCTCAATCATTTCTTGAAATTCCTGTTTCGATTTAAAGAAATAATTAACCCCATTGACTTCTCCTTCTCGAGGAGCTCGAGTAGTGGCTGAGACAGAATAGACGAGATCGGGCATTTGCGGGCGCAACGCTTTGCATACCGTTCCTTTCCCTACGCCGGAGGGTCCAGAAAGAACCAGTAGCATGCCTTTATCAATCTCCATGTTGCCAATTCATCTCCTACTCTATTCATCAGACTCGTCGTCTTTATTGGTTAAACGTTGTGCCACCGTTTCGGGTTGAACGGCTGACAGAATCACATGGTCACTATCCGTGATGATGACCGCGCGCGTCCTTCTGCCATACGTAGCATCCACAAGCATGCTTCGGTCACGCGCTTCCTGGATAATCCGCTTAATCGGCGCCGATTCTGGACTTACAATGGAGATAATCCGATTGGCGTTGACGATATTGCCAAAACCGATATTAATCAGTTTAATCGCCATAGAAGTAGCCGCCTCCTTTCTTCCTCACTCTATGTTTTGAACTTGCTCTCTCATTTTTTCAAGCTCTGTTTTCATCTCTACAGCGAGGGTTTGGATGGGCAAGTAGTTCGCTTTCGAACCGATTGTATTCACTTCCCGATTCATCTCCTGTAAAAGAAAATCAAGCTTACGCCCGACGGCATCTTCATTCTCCAGTTGTCCCGCAAATTGATGAATATGGCTTCCCAATCGCGTAATCTCTTCTGTAATATCAGAACGGTCGGCGAACAAGAGAACTTCCGCCGCGAACCGCGCTTCATCCAGTGACGTATCCTTAAGGAAAGCGGATAGACGTTGCGACAGGCGGTTTCGGTACTCTTCTACTACCTGGGGAGCGAGGTTTTTGATCTTCTCTGTCCATTCCAAGATTTGCTGAAGACGACTCTGCAGGTCCAAAGCCAAGCTGCGGCCTTCTGTCTCCTTCATAGCCAATAATTCATCGGCTGCGTCTTCCACAACTTGTATGATCCAATCGGCCAATTCTTCTACGGGAATCGCCGGCGCTTGATCAGCATGAATCATCCCTGGCAACAAGAGTAAATCTCGGGTCGTCATCGACTCTGGAATAGAGAAACGCTCATGAAGTTGGGCGGACAAGGACATATAATGCTCAGCCAGTTGCCAGTTCAATTGCGCTTCTTGTGTATGTAAAGGATTTTGTTCGATGGAGATGTTGATCTCCACGCGTCCACGCCTTACCCTTTTGGCTATTTCTTTCTTGATTGGATCTTCCATGATTCCCCACGATTTCGGCAGACGGACGATCCATTCACCATAGCGATGATTGACCGCGCGCATTTCGACGATTAATCGAACCGAACCGTATTCTGCTTCTTTTCTACCATAGCCTGTCATACTACGAATCATGGGTTTCACTTCCATAGACATAAAATCGTTAACTTATTATAGGAGACAATCTTTCCTGATGTCAACTTATCACAAGATGTGCTTCCTTCAACCTAGTGTGGTAAACTGGGTGAATACATTCGTACGTTTGAGGTGAATTATCGTGGCTTTTGACGGTGTCGTAACCCGCGCAGTTGCCAAGGAACTAGATCAACTGGTCGGCGGTCGTATTTCTCGCATTCATCAACCTTTTAAAACCGATCTCGTCTTCAATATTCGAGCCAAAGGCGGCAATCAGAAGCTGCTTCTTTCGGCCAATCCTACATATCCGCGCGTTCATTTAACCACGGAGGAGTTTACGAATCCCTCCGTCGCGCCTATGTTTTGCATGCTGCTTCGCAAATATTGCGAAGGTGGTGTGATTGAATCCATTTCACAACTGGAGATGGAGCGTATCCTTCACATCGACGTCAAATCCCGCGACGAGTTGGGGGACCTCTCCAAAAAGCGCATTATCGTCGAGATCATGGGACGACATAGTAACATCATCCTGGTCGATCCCGAAACCAATACCATTCTCGATAGCGTCATGCATGTTACTCACGGGATCAGTCAATATCGACAGGTTTTGCCTGGTCGAAGCTATATCGAACCACCTAGCCAAGGAAAACAAAATCCTTTGACCATAACCGATACGGCCTTCACCAGTCTTTTGAATTGGAACGCTGGCAAACTGGACAAACAATTGGTGGATTTATTTAGCGGTATCAGTCCTCTTCTCGCCAAAGAAATCATTCACCGGGCAGGTCTGGGCACTCGCGACAAGGTCTGGGCTGCATTTCACGAGTTGGTGCAGGAAGTGATTCACCAGCGTTATCAACCAACTATCGTACAAACAAAGGACAAAACGGTCTTCTCCATCACCCCCCTCACCCACGTAGCGGACGGGGAAGTGATCAATTTTGATTCCATTAGCGAGTGTCTGCAAACATTCTATGAAGTAAAGGCACAACGGGACCAGATCAAGCAAAAAGTGTACGACCTAATCCGTCTGGTGACCAATGAAAAGCAGAAAAACGAGAAAAAAATTGAGAAGCTTAAGCTGACACTTCAGGATGCTCAGGATGCCGATCAGTTCCGTCTGTATGGCGAGCTGATTACAGCCAATATGCATCAATTGAAACGTGGAGATCACGAGCTTGTCACCGTGAACTGGTACGACGAGAATGCGGCCTCCGTCAGCATTCCGCTCGATCCGCTGAAGACTCCTTCCGAGAATCTACAAAGCTATTACAAACGCTACAACAAGGCCAAGAACAGCATGCAGATTGTCGAGGAGCAAATCACCCTCGCTCAAGAAGAAATTCTGTACCTGGACACCATCCTAGTTCAATTGGAGTACGCCACGGTTACCGAAGCGGCCGAAATTCGCGAAGAACTGGTGGAGCAAGGCTATCTGCGAAATCGTCAAAAGCGTACCGCGAAAAAGAAAAAAGACCTCCAGCCTGAAATTGAAGTCTATACCTCCAGTGATGGCATCCCCATCTATGTAGGAAAAAACAACAAACAAAACGATTATTTGACCAATAAACTGGCGAATGGGGCGGATACTTGGCTGCATGCTAAAGACATCCCAGGATCACATGTGGTCATCCGATCACGGGAAATTCCCGATCAAACCTTACTGGAAGCGGCCAATCTCGCGGCCTACTTCAGCAAGTCTCGCCAAGGAAGCCTTGTCCCGATCGATTACACCCTCGTGAAATATGTGAAAAAGCCTAGTGGCGCCAAGCCTGGATTCGTGATTTACGACAATCAGAGGACTTTGTACGTGACACCTGAGGAAGCTCAGATTCGAACACTCCGTTCTCAAGGAAAAGCCTGAACCTGATTTGGAAGCCATTTGAGCAAGGTACCTGGTCAGGATGTGCATAGGATTACCCCCGAGGTTCATACTAGAACAAAGAGACTCCCTTAGAATGGAGCTGTTCGAAGTATGAGCCTCGTCTGGAAATTACTATTGAACGGTATCATTGCTGTACCAGGCTTGCTCTGGTCCCATACATCACTTCTATTTGCATTGGTAACGAGCGTAGCACTCGCTCTAATCACCTATGTGGTGGGAGATTTGGTCATTTTGCCGCGAACTACCAATACCTTTGCCAGCTTGGCCGATTTCATCTTTAGTTTTAGTTTTTTATGGGCGGCCAGCGTTGTTTTCATGCAGCTTTTCTCGTTATCGGGTCTCTTCTTAACGTCGTTTGCCTTATCCGTAGTCGAGTACTTCTACCATGATTATTTACAGCGCAATGGGGTTCATCATTCCAAGCACCCAGGCTGATCCTTCCACCTCTTGTCGGGAAGTACAATCTCAGATGACAAAGGAGTAAGCGAGATGAATGTGATTGGAATCGTCCAAACAGATCTAAACGAATTCAATATTTTGTTTGAGCCAGAGAACAAGGACAATCAAAATCAAGATCAGGGTCAAGGGCAAGATTCAAATCAAGACGATAGTGGGTTCTCCTTATTCGGTTTCGGACAAGACGACTATGGCTCCGATCAAAATGGACAACAAAACAATCAAGGGAATCAAGGAAATCAGGGAAATCAAGGAAATCAGGGAAATCAAGGAAATCAGGGACCTCAAGAAATGACCGTTCGAATTAAAGGAATTCCCGAGGGACAGAAAGCCACGTTCCTGCAAATGTATCAAATCATTCAAGATGCCAAGGAAACTAAAAGGTTAAAAGATCTACTGACTATCGTTAGCACCGAAGATGGTCAAAACGGTCAAAACGGTGGTGGAGGCCAACAATTTGGAAGCTCAAATTAATATATTTTCGTCTTTCGAAGCTACTGCAGATGATGTGGTAGCTTTTTTGCCTATTGTATTGTAGGCTTGATCAGTATGCGCCCTACTTTCAACATGATGGAGTTGATTCTCACTGATGAAATTAAAACAAACCCTTGCGATTTTTCTTGCATGTACAGTAATTCCCACATCGGCGTTGGCCGCTACGGTTCCAGCACAACCCCAGATTCACGTGCTTTATAATCAAAAAGAAATCGTCTTCCCTGATCAAAAACCAGTCATTCGCAATAGTCGCACGCTTGTCCCAATTAGCCCAATTGCAAAATCGCTCGGTTTTCAGGTTGATTGGAATAATGCAAAGCGTACCGTCACCATTAAAAAATCATCCGACACCATACAACTGGTGATTGAACAAAAAGCGGCGACGCACAATGGACAAGTCCTTAATCTTGACGCTCAACCCCAAATTATAAACGGACGAACCATGGTTCCGGTACGTTTCATCGCGGACGCGTTACGTTATCAAGTAAATTGGAACGCGGCGGCTCACCAAGTCTTAATCGCTGATCTCAAAGCTTACGGTCAATTAGGCAACGTCACGCTTACAGCCGATGAAGCGGACAAGCAGTATAAAGCCTTTATTTTTCTGCTCGGTGGTAATCCACTGCAACAAGAACCGTTTATCGAACAAGTTTTCCGTCGTAAAGCGGGAGACGCCGCCTTGTACGCGAAATATTTGATGGCTACATACGGCAGTCAAATCAAATTCTCTACTGACGAAGTGACGAAAACGACTTCCGAGACGTTGGATGCTGTGATGACCAATAATAATCTCACCGAAGCACAGATGAGACAAGAAATGGCAACAATTGGTATCACGGATCAGGATATTCGTCAATTGATCATCTACGATCAGTTTACATCCGCTTATGTGAAAACAAAACTAACCGAGCAAGATCGCCAAACCTATTATAAAAATCACCCTGAGCTATCGACTGTAGCCAGTGTGCGTCACATCCTAGTAGATACGGAGGACCAAGCCAAATCTGTGATTAGCCGCTTGAACAATGGGGAGAAGTTCGTAGACCTGGCCAAAGAACTCTCCACTGATCCAGGAAGTAATAATAATGGCGGACTGTATGAAAATGTACCGGTGAACAATTGGGTAAAAGAATTCCGTGACGCTACCCTGACGCAACCAATCGGACAGGTAGGACAGCCGGTAAAAACCCAATTCGGCTACCATGTGATCCTCGTGGAATCCCGTTCCATCCTTCCGTATGATCAAGTAAAGGATCAAGTGGAGATGGCTCTGATTAACGAAAAAACCAATCAATTCCGTACAGAAACGTTAGCGCAATTCAATAAATAATGCCCATTCATTTTCGATAAAATGGACGAAAGACTAGCCTTACGTAGCGCTAGTCTTTTTTTCAAGCAATAGATTAAACAGAAGGGAGAGTTTCGCTTATGTCGTTTCATATCCAACCGATTACCCAATTAGAGCCTGATCTATGCGAGAGTTTGAGTCAACTATTGATCGACGTCGTGGAGGATGGAGCCTCGATTGGTTTCCTGCCTCCACTCCGTTACGAGGAAGCCTTAGCCTACTGGAATGATGTTCTTTCGCCTAGCGTACTCCTGTGGGTAGCCTACCTGCAGGAAGAACCTGTTGGGACGATCCAGCTTCACCTCTGTGAGCGTTCGAACGGATCGCATCGAGCCGAGATCGCCAAGTTGATGGTCCATCCAACAGCCAGACGCCGGGGAATTGCCCAAGCCTTAATGTCCACCGCAGAAGAAAATGCCCGTATCGAAGGCCGAAGCACCTTGGTTCTGGATACGCGTGCAGGCGATCCTTCCAATACGCTGTACCTCTCTTTCGGTTATGTCGAGGCGGGAAGAATTCCTCAATATGCGCGCTCCGCTGACGGGAATCTCCATGACACCGTTTTTTATTACAAGCTGCTCTAGTAAACAGCAGACCGAATTGTTTATTGATAAACAAAAAAACGCTTCCTCTACTGGGAAGCGTTCATTCGTATGTATGGCCCCGCTCTGCCGTCCGACCTCATGTTTCTTTAACCTGTACTAACAGGTGGGTGACCCGTTCACGCTTCTGCCTTCCCAATCGTCCAAGGTGGAGGTGGGCTTGACATAGGCTATAAAGTTCCGTCTCCCTAGAAACACTTAAGGTTAAAAACATAATAAGCCGTACGCACATCGCAGGATTTCTTGTTTCGACATACTCATAGTAGCATACTCTATCAAGTTGCACAACGTGAATTGTTGCCACTTTATGAACGACTTGCAAACTCCTAGTCTTAGTTTATGATTAATTTACTTTTCGTTGATAACCTTGCCAGTATTGATCCCGCAAATGACGTTTGAGGATTTTGCCCGCGCCACTCTTCGGCAATTCAGCAACAAATTCTACCGACTTAGGTACCTTGTATTTGGCGAGGTAATGCCGGCAATGTTCGATTAGCTCTTCCTCTGCCACCTGCTGGTCTTTCTTCAACACCACGACAGCGTGCACAGCCTCTCCCCATTTCGGATCTGGGATACCGATGACTGCTGCTTCCAATACAACGGGATGCGTGTAAACGACATTCTCCACTTCAACCGAATATACATTTTCAGCACCTGTGACAATCATGTCTTTTTTGCGATCCACGACGTAGAAGAAGTTTTCCTCATCGACAACCGCCATATCACCTGTATACAGCCAACCATTCTGGAACGCCGCTGCCGTTTCCTCTGGGCGATTCCAGTAGCCTTTCATCACGTTGGGACCCCTTGCGATGATCTCGCCTACCTCCCCAATCCGCACATCTTCTCCCCTGGCATTGACACATCGAACCTCTATTCCCGGGAGAGGTTGACCGCAAGAAGCAAGGCGTGCCACAATACGCTCTTCTCCCTCTATGACGTGGTCCTCTGGGCGAAGAATTGTTAAGACAGGGGAAGCTTCACTTAAGCCATACGCTTGGAAGAAGTTCGTCGGTAAAAGCTCCTTCGCCTTTTTCAAGACTTCCGTTGGACACGGGGAAGCTCCGTAAAGCACTTTACGCCAGCTAGACAAGTCATATTCCTGAATGGAGGGGTGATTGATTAGCCGATTGATCATGGTGGGAACAAGAAGTGTACACGTTACCCGCTGCTCTTCAATGGTTTGCATTACTTCCAACGGATCAAACGACCGAATGTGCGCATGAGTGCCTCCCACAACCGTAATCGCAAATGTGGAAGCACTATCTGCAGCGTGAAACATGGGTGCAGCATGCAGATAGATGTCTTGTGGCCCATAGTTAAGCGAAAGTCCTACGTTGTAGGCATTGCTTACTAAATTGCGATGAGTGAGCATTACACCCTTGGGCGTTCCCGTTGTGCCCCCTGTGTAAAGAATTGCAGCCACATCGTTTTCTTCGGCCGAAGATACAAGCGGGGCGGGATGTGCCTCCTGAATAAAATCCTCGTAGCCAATCGTCCCGTCCGCCTTTAAGTCATCCTCACATAAGATATAGTGTTCGACGGAAGTCGCCTCGCTACGAATCAATGGGAAAAGCGGAAGAAATTCATGGTGCAAAAACAGAAGCTTCGCACCGCTATCTTGCAGAATGACCTTGATTTCATCCGGAGCCAGTCGAACATTCAGTGGTACAGCAATGGCCCCTATCATGGTGATACCATAGAGGAGTTCGAGATACCGAAATTCATTCAGGAGCAGTATTGCTACACGATCCCCTTTTTGGACACCGGCATGCTCCAATGCACCCGCCAATTTGCAAACTCTTTCGGCAAACTGACGGTATGTAAAAGATTTGCCTTTATCCAATACCGCGATTTTGTTCGGACTACCTTTGGCATGTGTAATCAATCCTTGGGTAATGACCATCAACAAACTCCTCCTTAACAAATAGCTCCATTTATATCATAAGGAAAGCGATCTTTCCGTATGAACGATCGGTGCTCTATTTGCGGGAAAGCCGGGATGAGACCAGCTTGTGAAAATCGGGATGAAGGATCAGGCCGGGTTGACTCTCTTTTTCCCAGGCAAGCGCTTCATCCAAGGAAAACTCAAGGCTGTTCACGAGTCCTTCTTTAGTTTTCGCCACCGCTTGATGTGGAAGTCTATTTAGCGTGCTTACTAGCTTGGTTACTTCCTCTTCAAGCTGTTCCTTCTCTACTGATTTATAGATCAAGCCAATTCGCTCTGCTTCGGCTCCATTGATTTTCTCTCCCAGCATACCCAGTCGCTTGGCCTGAGCCATTCCGACAAGTCGCGGCAGAAGATAAGTACCGCCAAAATCCGTCGTCAACCCAATATGGACAAAAGGCTCCTGAATCACCGCATCATGGGTCGCGATCACAAAATCTGCGTGAAGAGCCAGATTTAAGCCAGCACCCACCGCTACCCCTTCAACCACCGCAATAACCGGCTTTTTCATCTGATGCAGTTCAGCAATTAAGCTGTTGATGATATCGAGGGAATGATTGGCTTGCTCATGTGTACTCATACTGCCCAGCACGCTTAAATCGGCTCCGGAACAGAAGTTGCCTCCAGCTCCACGAAGCAGCACGATCCCGACTTGCTCGTTGGTTGCTGCTTGATGAATCGCTTCTTGAAGACGTTCGAACATATCGACAGTCATGGCATTCAACACGTTGGGACGATTCAATATAATAGTAAAAAGGTTTCCCTCAAGCGAAGTGAGCAACTCCAGTGAATGGATTGGATTCATTGATGGCTATCTCTCCTTTGGTATAATCTGCAGGTTTTCATAATGAGCTAATTGCCGGTCTGTACATCCGAGCTTCTTGCGGAGGATCCGATGGGTATCGGCTCCATATGGAAGAGGAGACTTGGACATAGTGGAGGATACGAAGGGTCTGGTCGTGATAAATAGACCCTCGCTCCAGGAGTCCAGCTCTTCGACAACCGTTAAACAGCAATCCACTTCCATCCCTAATTCATTCCACTCCGCTTGTGTCCGGGTGAGAAATAGCGCTTTTAATTCTTCATAAATCTCAGGATGGCGGCTCATGCTACGATCGGGAATCGTTTCGAGGTCCATCCGTCCAATTGCCCGACAAAAATTTTGCCAGAATTTATCTTCCAAAGCGGCAAGCGCCACATAACGACTGTCCGCCGTCTCATAAATGTTGTAGGATATTAAATCAGACAGACAATAATCCGCAGATGTTCTTTTGCCCCATTCAGCTAAAATCGAATGCATGTCCATCCAGCTCGCTAACAAATCGCATGAGGCAATGTCCAGATAGGCTCCTTGCCGTTTGACTGATCGTTGAACGAGTGCAGCACAGATTTGTTCGGCAGCATATAATCCCCCGACGTAATCTGCTATCGGAATCTCCGAAATGACAGGTTTGCCGTCAGAATCGCGCGTTAGACTTAAAAATCCGCTAACCGCTTGGTAATTGAGATCATGTCCACCCAGCTGATGCATCACTCCACTTTGTCCATAGCCGGTAAGAGAACAGTAAATCAGATCGGGCTTGACCGCGATCAGGCTATCGTAATCTAATCCAAGATGCTCCATGACTCCGGGACGAAAACTCTCCACAACAACATCCGCCCTGACAGCCAAATCAAACGCAAGCTCACGACCTTCAGCGGTTCGCAAATCGATCGCGACACTATGTTTGTTGCGATTCGTCAAGAGATCGGATACTCTTCCATCCACTGTAAATGGTCCACTTTGGCGTCCAAGATGACCTGTGGGGTACGCTTCTACTTTGATGATCTCCGCTCCCATGTCCGCCAACCGCAGCGTACAGATCGGACCAGGCAGGTATCTGGAAAAGTCAACAACCGTTACGCCTGATAACACCCAGGCTTCCCTCCCTTCATTCGTTAGCAATATATGCTTATTTCGCCCCCTTTTTTCATTAATCCTCTATCAATTCTGAAAATTAATGCAATTAGGTCATTCAAATGGGAAAAGCGCTGAATTCTCAGCGCTCCCTTAAGAAATATTAGATAATTATCGTTCCATCTCGAAGCCCATGCCCATACCCATTCCCCACATACCGTGGTGTCCATGATGTCCGTAGCTGGAAGAACCGCCTCCACAGGAAGATTCATGATGGTGTCCCATGTGGTGGTGTCCTCCTCCATGCATACTGAAGTCATGGCATTTGGTTTTGTAGTAAGGAACCATGTGGCACACTTTTTTGTAGCACTTCTTTTTACAACACTTTGTACAATGGCATTTGGTTTTGCAGTGATGGTGATGATGATGTTTATGGCATCCGCAACTCACTCGCTACACCTCCTTAGAATTTACATTACAAGGTATGTAACGAGTGGCTAGTGTGACTGGTACAGGTGTCTAACACACACAAAATCAGCTTTTGTCCTTGTTAGCCATACGCCCATCTATGTTTGTTCATGCACATTCATAAGCGGTACGGCTTTCTTGCGTTCGGCCCAGAGTACTCCACCAAGGATCAATATCCCTCCCACGACCGTTCGCCATGAGACCGATTCACCTAGCAGTAGGATAGCGGTCAGTACACTAATCAGCGGCAAGGTATTGAGATAAACTCCGGCTCTGGCGGCTGACACCGATTCCAACGCTTTGTTCCACAGCCAATAAGCAGCGATCGTAGGACCTGCCGCCAGGAACGCTACGCTCACCAGCAGCTTTTGTGTTATGTCAGGCAGTCCGTACATCCCAATTTCAAAAGCGGTAAACGGAATCAGCATGCACGCACCCAACATAAACGTCAACGCCGTAAACAGTTCACTGGGCAATTCCGCTTCTTCCCCGGGCCGCTTCATCTGGACAACATAGATCGCCCAAACGAAGCAGCTGGCGAGGATTAACAAATCTCCCCATAGAGAACTGCCATTGCCTTCGCTCGGATGCACGGAGATGACAATTACACCCGCTAGACCCAGGATGAGTCCGATCCATTGTGGAATCCTGATTTGCTCTTTTAGATAGATCGCGGCCAACACAATCGTGAAGAGCGGCAGAGAAGCATTAAGTATTCCTGAATTCACTCCGCTAGTCATCGATAAGCCATAATAATTCAACAAAAAATAACCGGATACACCCGTAAACGACAGCATGCTAATTCGTTTCCAAGCAATGTTGGGTCTCCCGTTCGTTTTGACGGCCTTGAACCATGCGTACGGCATAAAAAATAGACTCGCTATGCTCAAGCGAAGAAAAGTAAGCGTAAAAGGATGCACATCTTCCATTGCCCATTTGGAAGGAGCGACCGTTGTCCCCCACAGAGCAACCGCAAGGACTAACATGCCAATTGACTTGTTCACACAGAATGCTCCTTTCTATTGGGCGACAACGATTTTGCGCAGCTCATTAATTCCATGATGATCGGGAATTTCACGGAATTCTTTTACTTTGGGCAATGTCAGCAAATGCGGGCGTGTCATATAGCCCGGCTTAGAGATATAGACCACATCACAATCGGCGATCAATTCAAAGACATCTGAATGATTGGCTTCAATCGTCCGAATGTTGACATGCTTGATTCCCGCATTATGCAAATCGCTAATCATTCCTTCCGCTCCCCTGGTTGTGGCGCAGATTAAACCGACTTTGGTCTGTCTTGGGTAGGCGTCTATTTCGGGAATAACCACGGTCGGATCTGGAATGAAATCCAGTCCCACAACAGGCGGAGCTTCCCTTGGCATCGCTTGTAGCACAGTTTGAGTAACAGAAGGATGGACGACAATCGCTTTATACTGATGCAGGAAGCTCGTATCCTCCTTCAGGCGCTCCCAAAAACTCTCCAATGTCCAGCCCTCTACCATTACACTTGGCAAATGATATTGAACAAGTCGACAGTACTCGGCCAATTCCAGTTCAGTAAATCGTAAAAATAACACCGGCAAGTGGCTGATTTCCTTCATGACTAAAGAAAGCACGCGATTAAAATCCTCAATGGTGTAGCCCATCGCTTTGACTTTATGCAGGATTTCTTTGGCGAGAAGCGTCAGATGCGCGGGATTTCTCGTTAGCAAGGGGTCGTTGACGACGTTGCTGACAATCGTTCCTCTTCCTTGTCTGGAATCCACGAGCCCTTCTTGCTGTAAACGAAGGTAAACGCTTCGGACCGTATTGTAGTTGACATGCAGGGTGGATGCCAAATCACGAACGGTTGGCAGCTGGGAATGCGTAGCTAGTTCACCACTTCTGATCAAGGATGCAATTTGCTGATACAGCTGTTCATGATAGGAGACGGATGATTCTTTCTGTAATGTTATCCGCAACGCTGGATCCCCCTCTAATTTTGATTTCAATCGTATATCAATAGTGAAAATTTAGTCAATTGCGAATTTCACGCTAGCTGTGCGCTACTTTCATCCTTACCGTTACGGTGATTGGGATGAGCCCATCTACCTTGGACATACTAGCTGTATACCATGAAGAGAGGTGAAAATCACGATGGGAGAACAGAGCCGCTTTAAAAAAGGGGACAAATCCCCAAAGAATGGGGTTTATATGGAGATTGGCGAATCCGGATCAAGCGTTCAGGACCCGTTGATTATTGAACTTGAAAGAGGCGAGAAGTTTCCTGCCACACGCAATAAAAACCGAGTCTGGACACAAAAATAAAGGACCAAGCTAAACTGCTTGGCCCTTTTACTTCCGCGTCTTCTTATTCGTCGTCTTCTGAATCTTCCTCATCATCGACTACATAAATAATCGTTACGCCCAGGCTTTGCAATAGAGCCAACACTTCCCGATTCAGATCTTCCTCATAGATCAGCCCGAGACTTTCCACCAGTTCTAATTCTTCCAGATCGCCATTTTCGGCATCCTCGATCAACTCTATAATATCATCTAAGCCTTTTTGCTCTAATGCAGCGAGAATTTCCTGTTTGGTCATCTTCTTCACTTTCCTTCCATGACAGTATGCTTGTCTTTCTTTTATAATAAATGAATCATAACAAAACAGGAGTCGGTTGTAAGCTATGTACTCTCAACGTTACGTCGATTATTTGATTCACTTCCACGGTGACCGTGATTATTTTGAGTGCCATGAGATACTGGAGGAGCATTGGAAGAGTGAACCGACACCAGATCAAGTCTGGGTAGGTCTGATACAGCTTGCGGTGGGGTTGTACCACCAGCGGCGCGAGAACTTCTCCGGTGCGAAAAAGATGTTCAATAGCTCTCTGTCTATTCTACAACAAGTACCCGATAGAGTACATGCTTTGGCTCTGGACGAGACTCAATTATCTCAGGTTCTTAGGGACTTGATTGAGGCTGCCCACCAGCACAAACCCTACCAGAGCGTGAACCTTCCTCTAATCGATCAAGAGCTGATCCAATCGTGTGAAGCCGAGTGCGCTCGAATGGGACTGGAATTTGGGAAGCCAAGCGACTGCAGTAATCTAGAATTGCTCCACAGACATACGCGGCGTGATCGCAGCGAGGTCATTAATGAACGGGAGCAGCAGCTTCTTCGCAAACGTCAGAGCCGCTTAAGATAATCAACTCGAACCCCTTCTGTATAATAGAACAATCCTCCTGAGCGGTAAAACTTGATGCCTGCGTCTCTGCATGCTTGTGTTTGGATGGAAAAATAAGCTTTATCACTGGCGGGATTGCCGAGCACTTCGAAATCAGCTGCTAATTGTACCCAATTACTCGCGATGGGAACGAGGCCAAGTGTCAGGGTGACAGCGACTTGTTTGATAGGCGTCACGTAATAGACAAGATCTGGCGGTATGACGGGAGTGCGATTCACTTCCCTGCTTGGTGAAAAGCCAAAGGTTGCTCTCATAAGACTGCCGCCATCCCACTCGATTTTGCTTGCGAGGGTCGTTCATCACAACTTGGGCGATATCCTCGCTTCTGATCTGAGGGAAATCCTTGAGCGTACGTAAATAGTGAAGCAAGCGATCCACCGGGGTATATCCCATCGTATCAAAGAAAAGCGGAACTTGCTCCGCTTTCTGCCTGAGGATGGACAAAAGGCGAGTTCTTAACCGGTTCTCTTGATAAGCTTCCAGCATTTTTCATCCCCCATCCATAATCCAATGAATCAGCGAGATCATGATTCCCACATCAACCATCATATGACTGAGCCACGAGGACAGAAGGGACGCGTACCTGCCGACCAATAGTGACCAAAACATCCCCAAAACCCAAGCAAGTAACGCGACAATGAACCCCCACTTCCAGCCAAACAATACGACACCCACCAAAACATGATACGAGGCATAAAAAAAACTGCTAATCGCCCTCGCCCCTGTCAGGGATACGATTCGTTGCAAACGCTCCAAGAGAAATCCTCGCCACATCAGCTCTTCCATAAAGGAATTGCCGATAATCATATACATCACAAATATCCAGAACCAATTACGGGTGAGTCCCCACTGTATCAACACCAAGCGAATCCAGTTAGGATCAACTCCCGCTTGAAGTATGAGGTAGAATCCCGCAATGACTCCGAACATGAGCACCGCTCCACTGCCAATCCCAGCCACCAAAGAATCCTTCAACAGTTCAGGACGACTTACCCCCAGATCCCTCAGATTCGTCTTCAGTCGACCTTCCCATATCCCGTGAAAAATCGGGATTCCAAAGCACACTAACAAATGAAACAGCACAAATGTTACAATCAAAGAACGGAAAACAAACAGCCCGCAATAAACCGCTAAAAAGGCGAGAAGACCGTATCCGAAGTAGATCAGGAGGGTGCCTTGTCTTGACATGATCCCGCTCACCCTCTCTCCTTGAATGAAAATCCCCATTATCATTTCCCATTCTTGCCAAATCGAAACTGGTGGGTATACTAGAGAAAACAATAAAAGATTTTTTATTGAAAAGGGGGTTATTCCCAATGCTACGAAATAAAACTTTTATCCTTCTGATGACTGGCGAAATTATCTCAGGAACTGGTGCCTGGATTGGATTGATCGCGAATTTGAAGTTTATGCAGGGCTTGCTCTCGTCTGATTTTCTGAAGAGTTTGATCCTGATGAGCGGATTGTTTGTCAGTGTCCTCATAGCGCCCAAAGCGGGGGTACTCATTGACCGAATGGATAAGCGGCGCGTTATTTTTGCGGCTAGTGTCGTGAGGTGCTTAGGTCCGATCTGTATGTATCCAGCACTCGCTTACGATTCCATCGGTTGGATGGTTGCCTCGATGGTTGTCATACAAGTGGCAGCCGGATTCTATTTTCCCGCCTTGCAAGCATCCATTCCGTCCGTTGTCCCTTCTGAGGAGCTATTAAAAGCTAATGGTATTTATCTGAATATTTCAACCCTTGCGAGAATTGGTGGGACTGCCGTCGCCGGATTTATGGTGGCTTCTATGTCCTTGTCCACACTGTTTACCTTTACGCTTATCTCGTATGTTATTCTCGCTGCTCTTTCACTGGCTTTACGCATTCCCTCCACTGAAAAACCGCAAGCGGTACAGAAACAAAAAATTCGCTTCACCGAGGTTTTCAGCATGATCCGCTCCGAACCGAGTGTTCTCGTGGGCATGGTAAACATGGGGGTTATTACGCTTTTTCTGGGTGGATTTAATCTGTTGGTGATGAAGTTTAGCGAGATTCAGCATTCGCCTGAGCTGATGGGTTACATTTATCCGGTTGAAGGAGGCAGTATCCTGCTAGCCGGAATCCTCGCTAAGCGTTGGATTGGGGATCGTAATCTGGTGGTCTCTTCTACCCTCTTGGTGCTGGTTTTTGCCCTCTCATTTTACGGGATGTCCTATGTAGAGAGCATGGGGATGGTACTTGCCGGATTTGGCTTGTTTGGTTTTACGGTTGGCTTCTTTTTTCCGATGATCACGACGATCTTTCAGAAGAGACTTCCTGCGGACACACAAGGAAGATTCTTTTCCTTTAAAGGTATGCTGGATCGCGTTTTGTTTCAAATCACCCTTCTGACAACAGGTGCTTGTCTTGATCTGTTCGGGGCCTCCTGGTATTTAAAAGTGCTAGCTGTTTTCACCCTCGTATCGGGGTTTGTTTCCTTGTATTATGTCAAGCGTCATACGATCGTGGTTCGCCAATATCAGGAGGTGGTTTCCAACAAAAGCGCCTAGTGTAAATCTCTTGTAGAAGAGATCGAAATTTGATTGAAAAAATGGTGGATTTGGCACCATTTTTTCAGCATTTTCAATAGCGAAATGGTGTATAATTGTGTAGACTAACTGAATAGACAGTTCTTAGGTTTTAGTATACTGTCGGAAGGAGATGTACACATGCTGCATTCGATTTCACCTGCTGTTTTGGGCACATTTGTTGCCATATTTATGTTCACTTCCGTACTAATCGTACGTTTAAAAGCTGCTAAGAAGCCTGTATCTGCCTTGAAAATCATTGCACCTCCTTTCGGTATGGCAACAGGATTTGCAATGTTTAGCTCACCGGAATTTGTTACACCCATCCCGTATGATCTGATCGCTTTCGTCGTTGGCACATTATTTTCGATTCCGTTGATCCTGACCTCACGCTTCGAAGTGGTGGACAATGAGATATATCTTCGCCGTTCCAAAGCCTTCATCGCCATTCTGCTGTCACTGTTCGTCATTCGCTTGATTGTCAAAGTGTTCGTCGGGGATGCATTCACAGCAACACAGACGGCCGGATTGTTCTTCGTTCTCGCCTTTGGTATGATTCTTCCTTGGCGCGTGGCGATGTTTATCAATTATCGTCAGCTGTTTAAAGTGAAATAAAAATCAAAGACCTTCGTAATAGAAGGTCTTTTTTTATGCTTATTCAAAGAACCCAAGACGATTTCCTCGTGGATCAATGAAAAAAGCCTTGAGCAACGGCGTCCGCCGTTATACTCAAGGCTTTTGCTTCATTTATTTCGTCATGGTGAGGTATGCAGCGTTTCGCCCGTCTTCTGCTCCACATTGCCCAGCCGCTTCAATTTGCCCCAACCGACCTGGCCACCCCGGATTGCCGAGATAATAGATTTGATAATCACATAGGTCATCAGCTGTCGATAAACAAACCGCTGAATAAACAGCCAGAGCAACGGTTTGGGGTTAACCTTTTCGAGTGAAAAGGCGTACAGGGAGC
Source organism: Brevibacillus ginsengisoli (assembly GCF_050113715.1). Lineage (NCBI taxonomy): Bacteria > Bacillati > Bacillota > Bacilli > Caryophanales > Paenibacillaceae > Brevibacillus > Brevibacillus ginsengisoli. The sequence goes on along the minus strand of NZ_JBNJQR010000003.1, from coordinate 358,850 downwards.
TAAGCAGGTCCATTGCCAAAAATATTCCGTAGAAAATCATGACCTTCTTCGTATTTCCTTGGAATAGTCCCAGGAAGAAGAAGATATCAGCCAGTGGCGAGAGCGCCTGGAAGATGTATTGGAACAGCCACATGTTCGGCATCGCAATGTACGCAAGTGGTTTGTGGCTCCGCTCAACAAACGCCGGGCGATGCTTCCACAGACATTGCAAGGTTCCGTAAGACCAACGATAACGTTGCTTCAGCAAGCTCTTCACATCTTCTGGCGACTCGGTGTAGGCATACGCTTTTTCTTCAAATTCAATCTGATAGCCCTTCCGCAATAAGGTTAAGGTGATATCCGTGTCTTCGGCTAACGTATCCTCTTGGAAGTATCCTACACTAGCCACGACATCTTTGCGCCATGCCCCGATGGCACCTGGAACAACCGTAATGCAGTTCAGCTGAGAAAAGGCACGGCGCTCCAGGTTAAAGCCGGTCACATATTCAATATGCTGCCATTGCGTTAACAAATTACGGATATTCCCCACACGCACATTACCCGATACAGCCGCGACACGAGGGTTGCTGAAGTGTCGCGCCAGGAGTCGGATCGCATCTGGTGAGATCAAGGTGTCCGCATCAAGCGCAACAACAATCTCGCCTTTCGCTTCCATAAAGCCCTGATTGACGGCAGATGATTTCCCTCCGTTCTCTTTCTGGATAAGTCTGACTTGAGGGTGGTTCCCCCACATCTCGCGTACGACTTCAGCCGTGCTATCCTTAGAGCCATCGTCGACCACGATTACTTCAAAGTCGGGATACTTACTCTTCAGTATCGACTGAATCGTCTTATTAATGACGCTCTCCTCGTTGTACGCGGCAATCACGACACTGACAAATGGTTGATAGGTTTCATCAGTTGGCTGAAAGGCAAGACTCCTCCTTTTTTGACGGTAGGAATAGTACACGAGGAACAGCATGCGCAGAATCCCCAGCCCGATTGCCGATAGAAAAACGATGGAAACGAACATTTGAGAGCCCATCATTCCATCAAATACCACTCGGTCATAGGTCATGAACGGATTTTCTTGGGATTGAACCGCTGGCATGATCTGATTCTCGGTCTTGCCCAACAGCTGACTGATCGTTACGAACTTATATCCTTGCTTTTGAAGCGTCTCAATGATCACCGGCAACGCTTTGACTGTTTGGGAACGGTCTCCGCCCGCATCGTGCAGAAGTATCACATTCCCCTTGTGAACATCATTCAACACACGCTTGATGATTTCTTGGGTCCCCGGTTTCATCCAGTCATTAGGGTCAATCAATTCTCCCACCATCGTGTAGCCCATTTCCTGTGCCCGCAGGATCGGAATAAGCTCTGCCGGGGTGGATGGTTCCGCATCGGCTACGTAAGGTGGTCGAAACAGCGTCATAGAGTGTCCAGTTAACTCTTGGAAGAGACGTTGGGTCGCGTTCAACTCCATTTTGGTTCTCCAGGGAGTTACTTCCGATATGTTCGGATGGGTAAAGCTATGGTTGCCGACCTCATGTCCTTCACGGTAAATACGCTCAACAAGATCCGGATTCGCTTCGCCGTTCTCACCGACGATAAAGAAAGCGCCTTTGATCCCGTAATGTTTCAAGATATCCAGAATCTGCGGAGTGTACTCCGGATCGGGACCATCATCAAATGACAGAACGAGCTCCTTGTCCTTTGGTTTCCCATACCGCATCATCTCGAACTGTTGTGGAAGCTTCTCATAGGATTCAGACTTAATGAAGTCGCCATCCCAAACGATATTCCGATTCCCTGACTGGGCATCTGACAATATTCTAAGTACCTCTCCTTGTCCTAAGTAGTTGACAGGATCAGGGTTCTCCAATTGAGTAAGGTCCGAGTTATTCGGATGGTGCAAAAACTTCCAGATCGTTGGGTCTTCTGAACCCAATCTCCAGATCGCAACGTCTTTAACACCGTTGTTCAGAGCCATTTTCCACTGGTTGTAGAAGGTTACGCCGTCTAGAAACCAAACAACGTGTGAATCTTCCCCTACCTTGTATGTCACATAAGGATTGCGACTCTTGTCATCCCAGCGTACTTGCAGCTTGGACTCTGACGCCATTTCCATCAGACTCCCAAACGTGAGCACATCCGCAGGCTCATGACTGCCTTCGACCCAGTCATAGCCGTAGTTACCCAGACTGACAATCATCTTTTCGGGCGGGATATCCAAGGCATTCAGGTCATGGGTAAACCAATCTTGAGAAGAGATTGGACCCGGTTCCCCATTCGCGTAGTGTTCGTCGTATAACATGACGATCATTTTATCGACTACTTTGGACAGCGCGTAATAGTCGTAATGCTCATCATTGGCCGGAACATCCATGGTCACCGACAAGCCCTGGCGATGCAACGAAGCCGCCAATTTGGTCATAAACGCTGTCAGTTTATCCCGGTCTTGATCATGAACTTGTTCAAAGTCGATATTAACCCCGCTCATCCCATTACGCTTCAATTCCGCCCCAAGCTGTGAAATCCATTGTTTTTGCGCTTGATTCGGTTGCAGCAGTTGATGAACCGTATCACTATTCCATTTTCCATTAACAAAGTTGCTCACCAGAGGCTCGATTTTGATCTGGTGGCTCAAAGCAAGCTGCTTTACATCATCGTCTGTTTCATTCGACAACGTCAAATCGGGTTGGAGACGATACCATTCCGGCACCAGCACATTGATGGAACGAAGGTTGTGCTCCAGTGAACTTTTACTATTCTCATCCCAATTCACATAAAAAGCATAGACTTCATGCTGATTGGCAGCACCTGAGACTTGATGCTTCGTAAAATGATGCTTCCAATACCCTACTTGAACTGTAGGATGTTTCTTTTCACTTAATTTTAACAGAGCGGACTCCGTTTTCTGACTCATCTTATCCGCTATGGGGCTCATGACCGAGAGTCTATGTATTGTCGGCAATCCCAAGCTAGGCAAAAAAGGATTAATGCTGATGCTGATGCCAAATAAAGAAACGACAAAAATGGCCGTTACCAGAAACAGAACGGCGCTTTTCTTGAACAAGCTCCAGCGATTCCCGGAGTCATCCATGAAAACAAAGCCTTTTGTCTTGCCTTTATGACCTATTCTCGTGATAAACCTTTTGTTCAGGAAGAGAAACAACGGGTAGAATAATCCGGCAAGAATCAGACCAACGATAATACTTCCGGCCAAATGATATTGACCGCTTTCAGTCCATTCCTCAAGGTGTGAAAAAGAAAGATAACGTAACGTGAAAAACGGAATATCGTAGCCAGCCAACTTCTCTCCTACCCAAAATGTGGTCAAGTGAAGAAACGGAAAGATGATCGTAATGAACATCCCGATGAGCAAGGCAAAGAAATTCAAACGAAAGAGTAAGGAAACGACCAAGAGAAAGGGAAGTCTGACACCGATTAGTGGAAGCATTCCAAGGAACAGCCCGATGGAGTTTGCTGCCGATAATCGAGCAGGAGAAGAAAGGCTCAGAATTCGTGAAGAAATCATTTTAATAAGAACTGTAAACTTATGGAACATGTACCACTCACCCTCTAAACGGCTACTATATAGAGATTTAGTATAGCCTGCAATTAAGGAAAACTGATGGAAACCTAGTTGAGAAATTGTAGAAAAAAGCTCCCCTGCGTTCCATACAGGGGAGCTTCCTCTAATTATTCTCAAAAAAACGTACGGGGTGATTTACGCCAGTCAGCTAATAACTTCTCTTGCTCCGCGGTAATAATTCCGGCCTCCGATGCGGCTTGTAACAGTGCGGTGTAGTGAGAGAGCGTCGTATGTGGGATACCCGCTTCCACAAATTGCTGTTCAGCGTCAGGGAACTGGTACGAGAAGATAGCCACAACTCCGAGCACTTCTCCTCCCTCAGCCTGTACGGCTTGGGCCGCTTTCAAGGAGCTTCCTCCCGTGGAGATCAGGTCCTCGATTACGACTACTTTTTGATTGGCCGTCAGTTGACCTTCAATCTGATTTTGTCGTCCATGCCCTTTGGCCTTGTCACGTACATAAATCATTGGCAGATTCATTCGCTCGGCTACCCACGCAGCATGCGGGATACCTGCTGTCGCTGTACCAGCGATCACTTCGGCCTGCGGAAAACGCTCACGAATCACTTTCGCGAAGCTATCCGCGATCAAGCTGCGAACAGCCGGATGGGACATCGTAATTCGATTATCACAATAGATTGGCGACTTGATGCCGGATGTCCAGGTAAACGGTTGATCTGGACGCAGGTGCACAGCACCGATATCGAGTAAGCTCGAAGCAATTTGCTTCGCTGTGTTTGATTGTACGGTCATGTTCCCATTCCCCTTTTCATAAGCGGTACGTTCGGCTTAAGTTATCGCCTAGATTCTCTATGCTTGCCCAATCACCGACAACATGTTTTTCCAAGCTTCTGCTGGCTTGGGATGTGCGGTAATCGCCCGTCCGATCACGATGTAATCACTGCCCAAGGCAAACGCCTGCTCCGGTGTTGTAATTCGCGTCTGGTCATCGGAAGCGGAATCCTTCGGGCGAATTCCAGGTGTTACGGTTACGAAGCTTGGTCCCACCTGTTCTTTAATCAACGGAACTTCTAACGGCGAGGCCACAACTCCGTCCATGCCTGCCTGCTTAGCCAGCTTCGCATAGGAGACCACTGCATCCTGTACACTTCCGCTAATACCTAATTGGTTGTTCATCATCTCTAGACTGGTACTGGTCAGCATCGTAACCCCAATCAGGAGAGGACGTAAAGCTCCGGGAGAGGTCCCCTGCTCCAGTCCTTCTCTAGCCGCTTCCATCATCTGAAGACCGCCTGCCACATGCACATTCACCATATCGGCTCCCAGACTTGCCAGGCTTCTCATTGCGCCTTTTGCGGTATTCGGGATGTCGTGTACTTTCAAATCGACGAAGACCTTCAAGCCTTGCTGCTTCAGATATTCAACGATGCTGGGGCCTTGTGCGTAATACAGCTCCATACCTACTTTTACATATTGAACATGGCCAGCAAGAGAGGATAAGCAGCGCTCGACTCCCTCTCTGTTTCCATAATCAAGCGCCAGGATGATGCGGTTCTCCATCTTCATTGGCTTCTTCCTCCCTTTCTCCTACCCGTATCTGATCATCTTGTTGGTTGAATTAGTGTGCGGCAGCCATCACTTTGCCGAATTGCTGATCTGGCATCGCCTCTGTCGAGAAGCTGATGGTTTCGAGGACATGCAACAATGCCTTCGCTGTATCGAGAGACGTTAAGCAAACCGCTCCGTTCTCAACTGCTTCTCGGCGAATCTTGAAGCCGTCGCGCGCAGGTGTCTTGCCTTTGGTTAACGTGTTGAGCACGATATTGACTTGACCTGTACGAATCTCATCCAAAAGGTTTGGCGTGCCTTCGGAGAGCTTTTGCACCGTTCTTACACGAATGCCCGCTTGCTCCAGATAGCTTGCTGTTCCTTGAGTCGCCACAACCTTGAATCCGAGCTGATAGAAACGTCTTACGATTTCTTGCGCTTCTTCTTTATCCTTGTCGGCAACGGTTACCAGAATGGAGCCGTGTGTCGGAATGTTCATGCCTGCTGCAACCAGGCCTTTATAGAGGGCTTTTGCCAATGTTTTTTCGCGGCCCATTACTTCACCTGTCGACTTCATCTCTGGTCCTAAGGTGATATCTACACGACGCAGTTTGGCGAAGGAGAAGACCGGAACCTTGACAGAAACCATCTGTTCTTCTGGATGATAGCCCGTTGCGAAGCCTTGATCTGGAATGCTGTACCCAAGAATCGCTTTGGTTGCGATATTCGCCATCGGGATTCCTGTCACCTTGGACAAGAACGGTACCGTACGGGATGAGCGAGGATTTACCTCGATGACATATGGACGACCTTTGTAGATAACGAATTGGATATTGAGCAAGCCTTTGATTTCCAGCGCCAACGCCAGCTTGGTGGTCATCTCGATCAGCTCTTGCTTGATCTCTTCTGATAAGGATTGTGGCGGATAAACCGCAATCGAGTCACCAGAGTGTACCCCTGCGCGTTCGATATGCTCCATGATGCCTGGGATCAGTACGTTCTTCCCGTCACAGATCGCGTCTACCTCTGCCTCTGTTCCCAGCATGTAGCGGTCGATGAGGACTGGGTGCTCAGGATTTACTTTTACGGCTTGCTCCATATAGGAGAGCAATTCCTCTTGGTTGTAGACGATTTCCATCGCGCGTCCACCCAATACATAGGATGGGCGAACCAGCACTGGGAAGCCAAGGCCCTCAGCTGCCCCTACAGCTTCTTCCACAGTGGTAACGGTCTTGCCTGGTGGTTGAGCCAGATCAAGCTTGCGCAACAGGGCTTCAAATTTCTCACGGTTCTCGGCTGCGTCAATATTCTCAAGGCTAGTACCGAGAATTTTCACTCCGCGCGCCGCCAGTTTGTCAGCTAGATTAATCGCCGTTTGACCGCCGAACTGGACGATGACACCCTCTGGCTTTTCTCTATCAATAATGTTCATGACATCTTCAATATAAAGCGGTTCGAAGTAGAGACGATCGGAAGTGTTGAAGTCGGTCGATACGGTCTCTGGGTTGTTGTTGATAATCACCGCTTCGTAGCCAGATTCCTTGATGGCCCATACAGCGTGCACAGTGGCGTAGTCAAATTCAATCCCTTGACCGATTCGGATTGGACCAGAGCCAAGCACGATGATATTCTTCTTCCCTGTCTCGATTCGCTCGTCTTCTTGCTCATAGGTAGAGTAGTAGTACGGGGTTTGGGCTTCAAACTCCGCCGCGCAGGTATCTACCATTTTATACACTGGTGACAGGTTCATCTTCATACGAGAGTTGCGAATCTCTTCTTCTGTCTGATTGGTGAGTTCCGCGATTTTGCGGTCGGTGAAACCCATCCGCTTCGCTTGGTACAGGTTCTCTTCGGTTGCGCCAAACTCTTTTAAGATATTCTCAAACTGAATGATCTTCTCAAGCTTGTGCAGGAAGAAGAGATCTACTTTGGTCAACTCATGGATTTCCGCGACACTCATTCCTCGACGTAGTGCTTCCGCGATGGTGAAGAGGCGCTCGTCATCTGCCACCCTCAAGCGGTCAGGCATCATCTCGGCAGGAATTTGACTCGCTTCCTTGGACTCCAGGTGGTAAGTACCTACCTCAAGGGAGCGAACCGCTTTGAGGATGGACTCTTCGAATGTACGGCCGATTGCCATAACCTCACCAGTAGCCTTCATCTGTGTTCCGAGACGACGGTTAGCCGATTCGAACTTGTCAAAAGGCCAGCGAGGAATTTTGCTCACGATGTAATCGAGCGTTGGTTCGAAGCAAGCGTAAGTTTGGCCCGTTACCGGATTCTTCAACTCGTCTAGGGTGTAGCCGATCGCGATTTTCGCCGCCATCTTGGCAATCGGATAGCCTGTTGCTTTGGATGCTAGCGCAGAGGAACGGCTTACACGCGGGTTTACTTCGATCACATAATATTGGAAGCTGTCCGGGTCCAAAGCATACTGCACGTTACAGCCGCCTTCGATTCCTAATGCCCGGATAATGTTCAAGGCAGATGAGCGAAGCATTTGATATTCTCTATCGGATAATGTCTGGCTTGGCGCAACTACGATGGAATCGCCGGTATGAACGCCAACCGGATCAAAGTTTTCCATGTTACAAACCACGATGCAGTTGTCATTGGCATCGCGCATTACTTCGTACTCGATTTCTTTCATGCCCGCGATGCTTTTCTCGATCAAGCATTGGGTAATTGGCGAGTACTTCAAACCACTAGTGACAATCTCACGCAAGCTTTCTTCATCATCACAAATCCCGCCGCCTGTACCCCCGAGCGTATAAGCAGGGCGCACAATCACCGGATAACCAATTCGATTAGCAAAATCAATCGCTTCTTCGACAGTCGTTACGATCTCGGACTCAGGAACTGGTTCACCCAGCTCGTTCATCAGCGCGCGGAACAGGTCGCGGTCTTCCGCTTTTTTGATCGAGGATAATTTGGTTCCCAGAAGCTTTACATTCTCTTGTTCAAGAACACCCGCTTCAGCAAGTGCCACAGCCATATTCAAGCCAGTTTGTCCGCCAAGTGTAGGTAAGAGACCGTCTGGCTTCTCCTGACGAATAACTTGCGCAACGAACTCTGGCGTGATTGGCTCGATGTACACTTTGTCTGCCATGTTGGTATCGGTCATGATGGTTGCTGGGTTGGAGTTGATCAGTACAACCTCCATACCTTCTTCTTTCAAGGCTTCGCACGCTTGTGTTCCCGCATAGTCGAACTCGGCTGCTTGCCCAATGACGATCGGACCTGATCCAATTACGAGAATTTTTTTGAGATTATCTAATTTTGGCATATGTTTTCTCCTCCTTGGCGGTTTCGATCATGTGGATGAACTGATCGAACAAATATCCTGAATCGTATGGGCCTGGGGCCGCTTCTGGGTGATACTGCACGGAAAATGCTTGCTTGTTCACATTACGCAGTCCTTCAACAGTTCCATCATTGAGAGCCAAGTGTGTGACTTCCAAGCCAGTCCCAGCAATGGAATCCTGTTTAACGGCGTAACCGTGATTCTGTGAAGTGATGTAGGTACGTCCTGTCGTCAGTTCCTTCACAGGATGATTGCCGCCACGATGGCCGAATTTCATTTTTTCTGTGTCAGCCCCTGAAGCAAGAGCGAAGAGCTGGTGTCCCAAACAAATTCCGAACAGTGGGTACTCGCCCAAAATCTCGTTAATCATGGTGATCGCTTCTGGTACGTCCTTAGGGTCCCCAGGGCCGTTAGAGAGCAAGATACCATCTGGTTGAATGCGTCTGATCTCTTCCGCCGTTACGTTGTACGGTACGACAACCACATCACAGCCTCGTTTGGTGAGCTCACGCAGAATTCCGTGCTTGGATCCAAAGTCCACCAGCACCACTCGATGTCCTGTTCCCGGGCAGCTGAACACATTTTTCGTTGACACGCGAGCGACCTGATCGCTCATCAAGGTAGAAGCTTTGAGTGAAGCGACTAATTCTTCTGTTGGTGTCTCGCTCGTCGTAATCAATCCACGCAAGGTGCCGTAGTGACGGATTTTGCGAGTCAGCATGCGTGTGTCTACTCCTGCAATACCAGGAATCTCGTAAGCTTTTAATAGCTCATCTAATGTCTGTGTGTTGCGCCAGTTGCTTGGGCTATCACACTCTTCTCTTACGACAAAACCGTGGATAAAAGGTCGAACCGCTTCAAAGTCATCCCGGTTGATTCCGTAGTTACCGATCATCGGGTAGGTCATGACAACAATCTGGCCACAGTAGGAGGGATCAGAAATCACCTCTTGGTAACCAGTCAAACTTGTATTAAACACTACTTCTCCCAACGTCTCCGTCACGGCTCCAAATGATGTTCCAATGCATTCTGTTCCGTCTTCCAGGATTAATCTTGCGCGCATGTCGTCTCCTCCTATTGCTTCTTTACGAGCTTTTAACTATTTATCTTCTACACTTCATCGCGATAGACAATTCGTCCATCTACGATCGTAAGCGCTGTCCAGCCCTTGCAGTTCCATCCAGTGAATGGTGTGTTCTTTCCTTTGCTGTGGAAATCTTGCGGATCAATTGTCTTTTCATTATCCAAATCAATCACGACCAAGTCTGCGATTTCATTTACGCCTAGTTTTCCAAAGGGCAGGTTAAAAATTTCCGCCGGCTTCCGATTCATCTTCTCTACCAACTCAGACAAGCTCAGCTCTCCAGTCAACACCAGGTGTGTGTACAAGAGCGGGAACGCCGTCTCCAGGCCGACGATTCCAAAAGGTGCTCGCTCGAGTCCTTTTGCTTTCTCTTCTTCTGTATGTGGAGCATGGTCAGTCGCGATAATATCGATTGTGCCCTCTTTTAATCCGGCGATCAGTGCCGCGCGATCCTCACGAGAGCGCAGTGGCGGGTTCATTTTCCAATTCGCATCCAGGTTCTCTGGAATATCTTCATCACACAGCAAGAGATGGTGAGGTGTTACCTCCGTGGTCACATTGACACCAGCTCGCTTGCCGTCTCGTACCAATCGCACGGACTCCTTGGCGCTGATGTGGCAGACGTGGTAGTGTACACCCGTTTGCTCCGCCAAGAGAATATCGCGTCCAACATGGATGGATTCGGATTCAGACGGGATTCCTGGCAAACCGTGACGTTTGGCTACCACACCGTCGTGTAATGCGCTTCCGTGGATCAGGAGCGAGTCGTCTTCGCAGTGAGCGACAACAGATAGCTCCAATTCCTTCGCGCGTTTCATCGCTTCCTTCATCATGGCGCTGGATTGCACACCCACACCGTCATCTGTGACGGCGACGATTCCCGCTTCTTTTAGCGCGGTGAAATCGGTTAGCTCCTGACCAAGCTCTCTTACGGTGATTGCTCCATACGGCAGTACTCTAGCCAACCCGGCTTCATTCGCCTTGTCGAGCACGTATTTGACCGTTTCCGGGCTGTCGATCACCGGGCGTGTATTTGGCATGCAAGCTACGGTTGTGTATCCGCCTCGTACCGCTGCCTTCGCTCCTGTCTCAACGGTTTCCTTGGCTTCGAAACCCGGTTCACGCAGATGCACATGCATATCGATAAATCCGGCAGTGACAAACTTGCCTTTTAGATCAATCACTTCATCTTCCGTTGTATCTAGTTCCAGCTTATCAGCGATTTGGACAATGCGATCTCCTTCGATTTTAATATCTTGTGAAATCAATTCGCCTGCTTCGTTTAAGAGTTTACCGTTTCTAAGGACGATTCCCATGTTCCAATTCCCCCGTTCATCGCATATTCCAGTACCGCCATGCGGACCGCTACACCATTGGTCACTTGTTTAAAAATCAGGGAGCGCTCGCACTCGACGAGGTCCGTGTGGATTTCTACTCCGCGATTGACTGGCGCTGGGTGCATGATCACCGCGCTTGGCTTCATCTCACGCTCGCGCTGCAAGGTCAGACCATACGCTTGATGGTACGCTTCATTCGAATCAAACAGCTGGTGATTGTGGCGTTCCAATTGAACACGCAGCATCATCACGACATCCGCTGTCCGTACGGCCTCGTCAAAGTCGACAGTCTGCACTCCCGCAGGAAGTTCTTCCTGTGGTCGAAGCATCGATGGCGGACCAGCGAGCATTAGCTTCACGCCCAGCTTAGGCAATGCTTCCAGGTGCGAGCCGACGACGCGACTGTGCAAGAGATCCCCAGCAATCACAACCTTCAGTCCTTCAAGCTGTCCAAATTGTTGCTTCATGGTCAAAAGATCAAGCAAGCATTGGGTCGGATGCTCATTGGTGCCGTCTCCCGCATTGACAACAGCCAGGCCGACTTGATTTGCGATATTCTCAATCACGTTGTTTTGGCTCGTGCGGATGACGGCCGCTTCCACGCCCATGGCTTCAAGCGTTCTCAGCGTGTCATACATGGTTTCGCCTTTGGTTGTAGAGGAGGTCTCGGCGTTGAAGTTGAGGACATTGGCTCCCAAGCGCTTCTCTGCTACTTCAAAAGAAAAGCGAGTCCGGGTGCTTGGTTCAAAGAACAGATTCGCTACAAAGCGACCATTCAAGCGATCTATCTGAACCCCTGACTGCTTCGCCCAGAAGTCTGCTCTTGCCAGGATTGCCTCAATTTGCGTTGTTGTCAGATTCTTCATCCCTGTAAGATTTAAGAGCTTGTTCATCAAATCCACCATCCTCATCAGTTTAGTAAAAAAAGCTTCTTACCATTAGCCCAGAAAGGCGTGAGGTAAGAAGCTTCGGCATGTTCATCATGCGAAAACTTGTTGTGCAAGCATCGTGCCCGCACTCCTTACCAGCCTCTCTGTGCCGATTTAAAGGATCAAGATTATGCGACTTGTTTTTGCTGTTCTTTATGCGCTTCTCCCATCGCGGATTCTTTTCCTGGCAGAATCGCATGCAGGATCATCCCGAGGAAAGTGGAGAATGCGATGTTATCGATGGTCAGGTTGGTTAAGAAGGATTGCCAGAAGGTAGCTCCTTCAAAGCTGATTTTATATCCGCCAATTCCTGTTACGAGAATTGCTGCGGAGATGATCATGTTGCGTTTGTTAGAGAAATCCACTTGATTCTCGACGAACATGCGCAAACCTTGCGCCGCGATGATACCGAACAGGATGATGGATACTCCACCAAGCACCGGAGTCGGGATGGTCATCAACAGTCCGCTGATTTTGCCGATGAAGGAGAAGACGATGGCAAGTACTGCAGCCAAACCGATTACGTAGCGACTGTAGACACGCGTGATGGCGAGTACGCCGATGTTCTCACCGTAAGTGGTAGCTGGTGGGCCACCGAAGAAGGCAGCCAGCGTGGTTGCAACCCCGTCTCCCAGGATACTGCGGTGCAAACCAGGGTCTTTCATCAAGTCACGGTCCATTACTTTACTGGTTACGAGCAAGTGGCCCAAGTGTTCAGCTAGTGTGACGAATGCGATTGGCGCGATAATCAGCGCCGGAATCCAGCCACCATTGTGGAAAGCCTCGGATACTGCACCGACCTTAAGATCAGGGAAAGCGAACAAAGGAGCAGACGTTACTTTTTCCCAGACGATCAAGTCAGGATGACGAACCAGTGTATAGAGATAACCGACGAGGATACCAATCAAGATCGGGATGAGAGCAAAGAATCCACGAAGCAGCACTGCTGTTAGCACTGTGACGATTACGGTGACCAGCGATATCTCAATGGAGGTTAAGGAGATTACCGATTTGCCGTCCACTGTTACCTTTGTTGCCATATCAACCGCGACACCCGCAAGGCTAAGCCCGATCACCACGATGATCGAAGCGATTACCGCTGGCGGCAACACGCGATTCAGCCAGTTGACACCGCTCTTGTAGACAATGAATGAGACCAGGATGTAGAGCAACCCGGAGAACATACAGCCGAGCAAGGCAGTTCCGATCCCGAATTTGGCGGACACTGTGATAATCGGTCCGATGAAGGCGAAGGATGAACCCAGGTAGTTTGGAATCTTACCCTTGGTGATGATCAGGAAGAGAAGTGTACCGATCCCGCTGGAAAAAAGTGCGGCAGACGGTTGCAAGCCTGTTAACATAGGTACTAATACAGTTGCGCCGAACATGGCGAATAAGTGCTGAATACTAAGGGGTAACCACTTGGAGATGCCTGGCATCTCATGAACATCAATGTAATTTTTTTGATTCATAGCTCTCCCTGCTTTCTGTTTTTAATAAAAAAACCTCTTTGCGAGGCGCAAAGAGGTAGACTCCAATCTGAACATTCGGTCCTCACCGAACATCGATTCCAGAGCGTACTCCCCTTACAAACCTCACAGGATTCGTATTAAAGAGGATTATTCACTTTCTTTATGAATCGTTACGCGATCCATTCCATCCACTTCAGCAAGCTGTACGGAGACAATCTCGCTTTTGGAGGTCGGGACGTTTTTGCCAATGTAATCAGGGCGAATCGGAAGTTCTCGATGCCCGCGGTCAACCAGAACGGCTAACTGAATCATTTTGGGTCTTCCTTGATCGATGACCGCATCCAGTGCTGCCCGAACGGTTCTGCCTGTGTAGAGCACATCGTCTATCAGGATGATGGTTTTGCCTGTGATGTCTCCTGGAAGTTTGGCTCCCTGAAACACCGCATCTTCTGCCTTGTGAGTCAAATCGTCACGGTAAAAGGTAATATCCAACTCTCCCACCGGAACCTTCACGTTCTCAATCTGCTCGATTCTTTGGACGATTTTTTCCGCGAGATAGACACCTCGTGTTTTGATCCCCACAATGACGCAATCCTCGACTCCTTTATTGCGTTCGATAATCTCGTGGGCAATCCGGGTCATCGCCCGTCGGATTGCGGATTCGTCCATGATGATGCTTACTTCACTCACGTTTCCACCTCCCAAACTTTCCCCTGCCGGCTTGCCGTATGCTTCGCCAGTCAGATACTAACCGTTGGTAGACGTAAAAAAGCTTCTTGTCCACTGACAAGAAGCTTGAGATCGTGTTCAAGTAAAGGATACAAGTATCCCTACCCTCACAGATATGATCCGTCTTCCTTGCCAGCCTCTCTGGACTGGATTTAAAGGTTTCGCATTTGTTATTTGCATTATGCCATGTCGAATCGTGTCTGTCAACCTATTGTTGGCGTAAAAATGCGATCACTTCTTGCATATCAGCAGGAAGTTCCGCTTCAAACTCCAGATATTCACCTGTTCTTGGATGCTCGAAGCCTAATGTCTTGGCGTGCAGGGCTTGTCCGTCAAGCTCCAGCGTATCTTTCGGACCGTACTTCGGATCTGACGCGAGCGGGAAGCCAATGTACTTCATATGCACCCGAATTTGGTGGGTTCGACCTGTTTCCAGTTTCAACTCAACCAAGGTGAAATCCTTGAAACGCTCCAGAACAACAAAATGGGTAACAGCCGGCTTGCTATTCTCAAACACCACAGCCATCTGTTGGCGGTTCTTCGGATCACGCCCGATTGGCGCATCAATGGTGCCCATCTCATGCTGAATCACGCCATGGACGATGGCTACGTATTTGCGATTCACGGTATGGTTCTTCAGTTGCTCGGCAAGCCCCATATGTGCCTTGTCATTTTTGGCGACCATGAGCAACCCGGAGGTATCCTTGTCAATCCGATGCACAATCCCTGGTCGCAGAACCCCGTTGATCCCTGACAAATCTTTGCAGTGCTCTAATAAGCCGTTCACCAACGTCCCACTGTAATGCCCTGGGGCCGGATGGACGACCAATCCACGCTGCTTGTTGACGACCACGACATCCTCGTCCTCATAGACAATAGCCAAATCCATCGCTTCCGGTTTGATATTCAGTTCCTTCGGCGGCGGTACGCACAGGCTGACTTCGTCGTCAACGGCTACCTTGTAATTGTTTTTACTCGGCTCTCCATTTACGGTTACACGGCCTTCCTTGATCCAGGCTTGTACCTGTGAACGGGACCAATCTTCATTTTGCGAGGTGATGAATTTGTCAATCCGTTCGCCTTTTTGTTCAGTCTCGACTGTCCAGTCAAATCGTTCAAAAACTGCTGTATCGTTCATGGTAATCTCCTACTCTTTATGTGAAAAACGTCTCGACGTTTTTCATAAAATTGGATGTGACCGCTAAGCGGTCAACCAAACGGTCATGACCGTTTGGTTTTTTCCTAATGTGAACGGATTTCGGCTGAATCATGCAACCTAATCTACCGGCTGCTTCGCTTGGAATCCAGCACCACATCAAGAATCAAGAGCGCCACCCCAATGGTAATCGCGCTATCCGCCACATTAAAGATGGGGAAGTGAATCAACGTAAAATCTAAAAAGTCTACGACTCTCCCTGTCACTGCGCGATCGATAAAGTTCCCGATCGCCCCGCCCAATACCAGGGCAAGCGCTACTGAGAGTCCCGGTTGTTTGCGGCCTATACGAACCATCGACACAATAATTCCGATAATCACAGCCACGGTAATGATGATAAATAGTGTGCGTTGATTTTGTAAGATTCCAAAAGCTGCTCCCATATTGCGATGAGAGGTCAATTGAAAAACACCAGGCCACAGCGGAATCGACTGACCTATCTCCATATTTTTGACGATCAAATATTTGGTTAGCTGATCGAGTACAACCACTACGAAAGCGATTATGTAATACATCTTGGCAAGTCCTCCTCTATTTGCGACACACGAAATTGTAACACAAGATCAGAAGCTCAATCAAACAAACGCTTCAACTTTCGGTACATTCGATACCCCTTGCGGACGCCGTCCAGAACCCACAACGGGATTTTCCAGCCACGATCCTTGAGAAAGGGCAAGTAAACCTTGTAATACGCTTTGCGTAGATCGTGCCACTTCTTGTCATATTCGTTCTTATAGTAATCCGAAACGTCAATCAAATAGCCTCTGCCCTGATACATCAACACATTTTTACCATGCACGTCGTGAGGGAACAGCCCTTTATCCCTCGCAACGCCAAGAGCTTCCTCCACATCTTCAATGACTTGCGGCAACACTGGGATTCCATAACGCACACAGTCAAACAGCGAAATTCCCTTGATCCGTGTCAACACAAGATAATTCTCCCCAGTCTGATGACATTCTGGAAAATAGCGGGTTGCCCCCAGCCGCTGATAGACCTCTTTCTCCCGCTCAATACCCGGTCGGCCCGGCGCATACAGCTTCACAACAAGATCAGGATAATCCGGGTGCCCGAATACCCCCGCGTAGTTCCCTGTCCCCACCACTTCCCACGGCGATGGAACATGGGTCACCACAACGGGATCATCATCAGACGGACTATGAAGTTTGACTTCTCCAAGAAAAGCATTCAGTACTTGTTGATCGAACTTCACATCATACCCGCCCATCTCATTAAAGTTCACTCCTGTGTTTATGCCCTTAGTCTTCCATTGTAACAAAATTTCAAGTGTGGAGTGAAGAGCAACGCTTCAAATGGCTTGAAACTTTCTGTTGCTTCTATGACATGTGAAAAGGGGCTCACCAACACGGTGAGCCCCTCTATTATTGAACCGCCATAACAGTCACACATTCACTTCAATAAACCAGTCCATAATCGCTTCCTCCAGTTTGGCAAGGGCAGTCGCGTTGGTCGCCTCCAAATAAATGCGAAGCAAAGGCTCCGTACCGGATGGACGAATGAGTACCCAATGTCCATCCTCCAAAAGAAGCTTCACTCCGTCCAGACGATTAATCTGACGTACCCGATAGGAAGCGACTTCACCAGGCGGGTGATCTAGCAGATTTTGAACCAATTGGCTTTTACCCGAAAGTCTGACGTCAATTCGAGTAGAGAAGCACTCACCGAATTCCAAGTGCAGGTCTGATAATATCTGATCAAGCGGTTTCGCTTCCCAAGCGCACATCTCTGCGATTAACAGATTAATCAGAATTCCGTCCTTCTCGGGAATGTGAGAGAGTATACTGCACCCTCCGCTTTCTTCGCCGCCAATCAGCACATCCCCTTGCAGCATCTCGGCTCCAATGTACTTGAATCCGACGGGTGTCTCCACCACTTCCAAGCCGTAGCCTTCCGCAATCCGATCCAATAAATGCGTAGTCGCTACTGTGCGCACAATTCGCCCGGTCAAGCCCCGATTTCTTACGAGATGTCGAGTCAGGAGCGCTATCACCTGATTAGGCGGGACATACTGTCCGAAACGATCAATCACTCCGAAACGATCAGCATCCCCATCATTGGCGAGTCCCAGATCAGCTTTCTGGGCCAGCACGACTTCCTTCAATTCCCTGAGATGCTTCTCATTAGGCTCCGGCAAACCTCCTCCAAACATCGGGTCCTCTTCCTCATGAATGCTGGTCACTTCAATTCCTGCTTCCTGAAACAAAGAGCTTGTGTAGCCAATCCCTGCCCCATGCATCGGATCGACAACGAATTGCAGATTGGCCTCTTTGATTTTGTCAAAATGAACGATTCGTCTCACATGCGCTTCATAATGAGGACGCAGGTAAATGTACTGCATCAGCCTTTTGCTGGAGGCTTCCTCCAAGCTGATTTTGTTCATATTGCCTGTACGACTAATACGGTCAATCCATTCTTCCAACCGCTTCGTAATCGCTGGCTGGGCAGGCCCCGCATACTCTGGAATATATTTGATCCCGTTATATTCCGGCGGATTATGGCTGGCTGTAATCATCACCGCTCCGCTTGCCGCGAAATGCTTGACCCCAAAAGCAAGCACAGGGGTTGGAGTCGCCTCGTTGACCAGCATTACCCGTATGTTGTTGGCGGTCAGTACGCTTACCACCTCTAAAGCAAAGGAACGCCCCATGAAACGAGTATCATGTCCGACCAGGATGCCTTGCTCCTGCAAGTCGTTCTCCAAGGTGTAGGAAGCGATGGCTTGTGCGACAATTCGCACATTTTCCAACGTAAACTGATCGGCCAGAATCGCGCGCCAACCATCTGTTCCAAAAGCGATTTTCTTCATTGGCTTCCTCCCTGTTCCAAGCGAATTTGGCAATGTTTTTCCACGTATTTCACGACCGTCAAGACGTATGTAGAATGCGACCAGGTTAATGGAGCGACAGATACCGGGGCACCACTATATGGATCAAGCTGCTCAGGCAAAACGCCGCTTTCCATTGCATGGCGTAAGACCCACTCCAGCTTTTGCAAAGGCTCATCCAATTCCTGAAGAGATGTTGCCTTGGCGATTTCCCACTCCGCTACCCACAGCGTGCAGATGATCCACGGATTCCCTGGAATTCTCGCAATGTCTGGGGATTTGCGAAAATAATAATCTCCCTGGTAACGCGCGTAACCGCCGATTGGAGATTGGACAACGAGACTTTTCTTCACGACTTCCATCGTACTGACCACCCGCGGATCATCGGCTGGCAATACGCCAAATGAGAAAACGCCAAACAAGCTGCTCTCTACGGTGTAATCCTTGCGGTAGTTTCCGTCTTGCTCCAGATAAATCCCTCGCAAAAACCGCCCTGCCGCCTCATCGTACAAGTGAGAAAGCATCCCACGCTTCACCCGCTCAGCCGCTTCCTTGTAGCGAATGTGTCGATGCTCATCTCCAAACAGCTTGGCAAAGTTGGCACTCGCCATCAGTCCCGCATAAACCGTCGATGCGGTGAAGGTAAAAATTCCGCGGCGCTCCTCCCATAAATCATAACTGGGTAATGGAAGATCAAGCTCTGGATGAAGATAGGTATGCAGAAATTTGGCTGCCGGACGAATAAACGAGGCATACAGGGATTGACAGAATTCAATCTGTTTCGTTTTGCGATAATGTTCCCACAAGGCAAACAACACAAGAGCCGTCTCATCCTCTTGAATCGGCAACTGAACTTCCTTGTCCTGAATGTAGGGATGCCAGCTGGAGCCAAGGGAACCATCCGGATTGAATTTATGCAGCAAATATCCCTCTTGGGACAATACCCGGCTGCAAAATTCATAAAAATTGTTCACCGCTCCGTCATATCCCGCCTGCCCCATCGCATAAGCGATCAAGGCTCCGTCGCGCGGCCAGGTGTAGCTGTAGTGATCCCGGTTATACTGCAGGATATCGGAATCGTTGGCGGCAAGTATCGAACCGTGTTGATCAATCTGTGTCCGGACGATCAGCAAGCTTTGTTTGTAAAGTTGAACAAGTTCATCTGACAGATTAGCGAAAGAGTTTTTGTTTTTATTCACCCATTCCCGCCAATAAATCTGGACCCGATTCAACAGACGTTCTGGCTGATTCTCCAATACATATTGGTTGTGTTCCTTGACCTTAGTGTAGGAATCTCCAACGCAAATCCAGTAGTAGAGGGTTTGGGAATCTCCCGCAGGTACCCGCAAGCGAAAGGAAATCGTACTGTCCACGGAACCCTGGGCAATCGGGTTCCCTTCCAGGCGGCCATCCTCCGCATCCCGCCAGGTTCCTTCCGCGTGATTAAAGCGCTTGATTCCCACGCTGTATTGAAAGATCCCCTCTTGAGGAGTGGAGCCGTTTGAGAGCACATAGACGTTGCGTTTATAGTGATAAACAGTATGAAGCAGGGGATCGTAAACAGCCGTATCCCCCACCTCCGACTCGTTTAAGCTTAGATCCAGATGAAAAAACAGACGGATTTCCCGATCATGAGGGAGCAGGTTCTCAATCTTCACGCGCTTTAGATAAATGGTTTCCCGCTGATGGACGGCATCGGCAATCGTCAGCTTCACGCCCAACTGGTGATGGATTGCTTGAACATCCGTGACAAGCGATTCAGCCTGATAGCCGATCTTACGCTCCCAACTGTCCTCATCCAGCCAGCTGAATTGTTCATCTACCCAAACCCCTACCTTGTTGAACTGACCGCCGATATGATTTAACTGACCGACGTAAGGATAATAGAGATCACGCATTTGCAGCTTCTCGTCAAAGTTAATGAGCATCTTGCCATTTCCGATTACGAGAGGTCTTGGCACCCAGGTCACTTCCTCTCATTCGTTGGATCTAGTCCTTACGTTTGCTGTTACGTTTGCTGAAACTCATATACCCGCTTGGCGTACGAGGAGACTAACGAGGATGCCTGCTGCTGACTATTCCCCTGCGAAATGATCGCCACCTCTGCTTCATCCGCGTCTGGCAGGATCAACACCCATCCGCTTGGATCGTATACCTTTATTCCGTCGACAAGCTCAAGCTGTTCGCCTTTCATTTCCTCCATCATTTTGCGCATGACTTTGCCTTTAGAGGCGAGCGGACAGAAGACGGTTTTCCGCTCCATAAAGCATGAGGGAAGCGGGGCGATCAGTTGGCTCAGCTTTTTCTCTTGAACCGCCATCAGCTCGATAATTTTCACCAAGCTGTAGATCGCGTCGAACAACGGCTGGAATCGGGCTTCTGAGGAAACCTCCATCATGGCGCGTGGTGTCACTTTTGTGCGTACAATCTCCACATTGGCAATCCGGGCAATATGCTCCAATTCAAGCGGCGCACTCACCGGCAGCCCGATACGAACGGTTGATTTCTTCTGAAAGCACGCCAATAGTTGAAGGGCCAAAAGCTTCTCCGGCAGAATCCGCTCGCCTGTTTCACTAAAGAGGTAGAATTGCTCCCCGCTTCGCTCTAATTGAATTCCCAGGTCCGCCTGATGCTTGACGACCCCTTCCTGAATCGGACGATAGATGACCTCAACGCCAATCTGATTTAAAAAAGGAGTCAAAAACGCGGGTACATACCGTTGGTCGCCCTCCACCATTACCTTCATCCGATGACGACGAATGGAGTCGGCGTCCAGATCGCCAAGAATGGCTTGCAAATAGGCTTGCTCTACCCCATGTTCGATAGAGAGGTTCCCCAGTTGATCGGTTAAGCTTCTCGCATAGGTTTCTTGCCAGTAGGCGTTGTTGATCCGCTTTTGATAGTCTCGCGAGATCGGCAGTCCTTGATGATCGTAGAACTCCATCAGCATCATTTTCTCATCGCCCTGCTCCTTCATCATCAAGTGGATACCGCCATGGCAAGCGAAACTGCGAATTCCGTATCGGGTAACAGGAGTATTGGTCACCCCGAAATCAACAGTATCAATGCCGGCTGAACACAGACTCGTCATCAGGCTGTGCTTCAAAAGCTGGGCAAACGGATGAGGGCAAGCAGAAACCGCAATCCTGCTTCCCGGTTTAATCAGGTAAGCGTATGCCGCAGCCAGACGACTGACGAACTCCGGTGTCAACTCCACGTTGGCGACACCTTTAATACCCCGGTTCCCAAACAGGTTCTTGGTAAACTTGCTTCCATAGATCATGGAAGAATTGACCGTCGCTCCTTCTTCCACTTCTTTGTGCGGCCATATTTTCACATTGGGATTGATCACGGATTTGGCACCGATTCGGCAATGGTCACCAATCACGGCTCCATCGCGGACAGAAGCACTCTCATAAATGCTGGAGTTACGGCAAATCGTCGCTCCTGTTACCTCTGTTTGTTTGGCCACATACACATTTTCCCAAAGGATTGTTTGGGTCAACTTGGCGCCGCTTGAGATGAGGGCATTGCTCCCTACAACGGAATAGGCACCTACCGACGATCCTACTTGAAGATAGCTCTTCTCTCCAATATAGGCGGGACCCTCAATCCTTACGGAGGAATCGATGCGGACTCCAGGCTCAAGATAAATGCGTGGAGCGATCTCCTGAGCTTTAATCGATACATTGACATGACCATCGAGCATGTCAAATTGCGCTTGACGATAAATCTCCATGGAACCGATGTCAGACCAATAGCCATTCGAAGCCATCCCGTATAAAGGATTATTCTGAGCCAGCAATTGCGGAAACAGATCCTTGCTAAAATCAAACTCTTGATCTTTTGGGATATAGGCGAGCACACGCGGCTCCAAGATGTATATGCCTGTGTTTACCGTATCGGTAAACACCTCTGACCATGTCGGCTTTTCCAGAAAACGAACAATTCGACCATCGTCATCGGTCATGACCATCCCGAATTCCAACGGATTCTCCACATGTGTCAAAACAAGAGTAGCGAGCGCCTCTTTTTCCAGATGGTAGTCAATGGCTTCCGTCAGATTGATATCCGTCAACGCGTCCCCGCTAATGACAATGAAGCGATCATCAAGAAACTCTTCACAATTCTTGATGCTTCCCGCCGTCCCAAGCGGAACCGTCTCTTCAAAATAGGTCATCGAGACGCCAAACGACGAGCCGTCACCAAAATAGCTTTTCATCACTTCTGGCAAATACTGAACAGTCACTGCGATATCTGTTATTCCGTGTTTTTTTAAGAGGTCGATAATATATTCCATGCAAGGACGATTTAACAAGGGAACCATCGGCTTAGGTGTCTTGGACGTCATCGGGAGTAGGCGGGTTCCTTTGCCGCCAGCCATGATTACAGCCTTCATTGCTTTTCCTCCTTAGGTTGAGAGAACCTCTCTCTCGGGTAATAAGAGGTGATACAGATCAATCGTTTCTTTCGCGATTTGCGTCCAGTTATAGGTTGCCTGCATCGACTGATAGGCCTCAAGCGCCATTCCCTTCCCTTGTTCAGGATGATCCAAAAGCCAGATCAGCTGTGTTTCTAAGGAGGCAACATCTCCTGGATAAACCTTGAGACCGTTAAGCCCGTGCGTCACGATCTCGGACAGCCCACCTGTGTCCGCTACCAAAAGCGGTGTGCGAAAAGAAGACGCTTCTAGCGCGACGAGCCCAAACGGCTCATACAAGCTGGGAAATACCGCCACATCCGCCAACTGGAAAATCGCATTCCGCAACTCATCCTCGATGAATCCGAGAAACAAAACCTTATCGCAGAGTCCAAGCTCTTGAGCTATTAACTGCAGTTCTTCAAGCATTGGGCCTTTTCCGGCGAGGACAAACTTGGCTTCAGGGTGCTCGCTAAGAATTCGTGGAGCGGCTTCAAGCAATAGCTGGACTCCTTTTTCCCGCACCATTCGTCCAACAAAAAAAACAATTCGTTCTTCGGGCAATGCAATTTGCAAGCGGATGTTACTCAACTCTTCTGGCTGCTTGAGTCCTTGAGGGACCTCGATCCCATTCGGGACAACCGTTATCTTGTCGAACGGCACATCAAAATGACGACTTAATTCCGAGGCCATATATTGACTGCATGCGATCACACGATCCGAGTGATCGACCAAACGATGTTCAATCCTGTGAATGTTCGCTTGAAGCGGAGTGTGAATCCCCTGGTTTCGCCCGTGCTCCATCGCATGAATGGTCGTGAGAATAGGGAGACTGAACCGCTCTTTGGCCTCCTCTGCCGCAAAAGCGACGAGCCAATCATGAGCGTGAATCAGATCCACTTCCAGTCCTTGTTCTAGCAGTTGCTCCATTTTGTCGATCATGGCGAGATTCAGTTGGAAGACCCAATCCAAAAACTCGGTTTGCCAAGGCGGCTGATGCGTACGCAAACGATAGACATAAACGCCCTCCACCACCTCGTGTTCCTCCGCCCCTTCCACGTAACTCGTTAGAAGATGTACCTCTACATGCTGCAATGCTAGGTAACGAGATAGATCATAGACGGCTTTGGATAAGCCACCAACGGAGTGAGGCGGAAACTCCCAGCTGAGCATAAAGATGCGCAGTTTAGGCGTATCGAATGGATCCGCAGGGAATAGGGCAATTCCGGCAGCAACATGATTTTGAGCTACGTTCAATGTATGCGCATGTCTTGGGATATAGTACGCTGGATTATTGCCTGAAAAGATCGGAAACTGCTTCTCCCACACAGACAGTTTCTGCTCATCAATGTGTCCTTGCTTCCAATTCTCGTACAATTGAGTAAAGTGGGAGAGATGATCATGGAATCGCCGGATGGCATACTCCACCATCGACTTGTTGTCCATAATAAAAGCCCAGTCGCTGCTTTGGGCAAGCATTAGTTCACGAGCGGCCTGCTGGAGCATTCGCTGTTCCAATTCGGTGGGCTTGGTTGTAGTGGTGACCATCTCGACCATCCGCTTTTCCGCTTGATGCAAGTGTCGATACATCCAATCATTTGTCTGATTTAACCAGACTTCCCCGTAGCCGTTGCGCCCCCAGGAGCACATCGGGAGCCTGCCGCAATCATTCTCTTGATATTTATCCAAATATTCAGTCGGAGTTATCATGTGGATGACATCCGAGTCATAGGCAATCTTCTTCATGAGAAATTCAAGAAATTGCGGTCCTTCATACCACCAATGCCCAAATAATTCCGCATCATAGGGAGCAACAATGATCGGTTCCCGGTCCAGCTTCTCACAAAGCTTAAGCACCTGCTGTTCGCGTTGCCAAAGAAAATGTCCCGCGTGACTGGCCGCCTTCTCTGTTGCCCTGCCCGGATGATAATAGGCTTTGGGCTCCCCATTATTTCCAGTGACCCGATGATACTTTAGACCTGTGTTCACTCGGATGCCGGATGGGTGAATATAGGGAGCGATATAATCCAAATCCAAATCGAAGCCAATATCCCGATAATATTCGCGATAATCGTAATCGCCCGGATAACCGATATACGAACTCCACACCTGCTCGGATGATTCCGGGTCTCGAGCAAATGCAGCCACGCCATACTCGGTTAAAAGCGGAGCATGTATTCCTCTTCTAGGCTTCGGGGTGGCATGTTCAATTCCATGATGGTCGACGAAGAAATAACGAATTCCCGCTTGACGCAACAGTCTATCAACACCTGGCGAATATCCGCACTCCGGCAGCCATATACCCTGCGGCTTATACCCGAACACCTGATCAAACGTCTCGATTCCATTCAGTATTTGCGCTCGGATTGCTTCTTCTGTCTCAATGAACGGCAGAAAGGCATGTGTCGCCGTACTCGTGATCAACTCAAGTCGACCGGTATCGCGCAGTCTGGCGAATGCTGGAATCAAATTGTATTGGTATTTATTGCAGTAAGACGCGATTTCGCGAAATCGCTCTTGATACATTTTGGCTAAACGGTATTCTTTTGGATGCTGCGCCGTGCGTTTCCCTTCTTTTAATGCCAATTCAAGTCGGGAGGCCAAATATTTTCTTGTCCGTTCATGAACGAGCGGATCAGCCAACATCGTGAGCAAAGTCGGGGAGAGTGAGAGCGTCACCCGATAATCAACATTCTCGGCCACAAGCCTCTCCCACCCCATCAAGAGGGGAATATAGGACTCGACCAACGCTTCATACAGCCATTTCTCTTCCAAATAGTCCTCCCGGTCCAGATGACGGACGTATGGCAGATGAGCATGCAGGACGAGACATAAATACCCTTGATTCATTTTTGCACCTCGCTTATTTGGAGTACACGGTATAGGAACTGAAATTCTCAAACCAAGCAGGATATTCACTAGTAGCCGCAGAGGAAACCAGTGAATCTCCCCATGGTGCTTGCCTGTCGCGTGGCGTTACAATCGGTTCAGAACGAAGGATCGGGCAAAACCTTCCCTCGTGAAACAATCCGAAATCGGCAATATACGTGCGTCCCGGCTGACAATCGTGAATATACCAGCTTGACGCTCCTTCCTCTTGAACGAAAATGTCACGATATGTATGAGCATTGGCCCCGTTAAAATAACGGTCCGTCACATCATAAAGCCGGATTCCCTTGCGAATCATGCGGTAGTCCGTCTGTAGATAGGTGGCGACCATTCGCATTCTTGACCAAGTAATCTCCCAATAAGCAAACAAAACAGTCGGCCCCTGGGGAATCAACTTGATCATGTTATCTCCATAAAAAGAAGGCAGCTTCCACGGATACGTGTTGCTTTGTTCTTTCTGTTGGCTTGTTGTACCTTTCGCATCCGCTTGTATGGAGGTTCCCATGGAATAGCGCTTGCTCTTTTTCAACTGATATTTGACTTGTCCAACGGTTAATCCGCACCTGCGAGCAATTTCAGCAATTGGCAATGATTGTGCACGAAGTTCCATAATTTTATCGATCATGAGCAGCGCTCCCTTCTGACAATATCCACAGCAATAGCCAACTAAATCACGCTTGTTTGTGGCAATTATTTACATTCGTGAGAACAATCTTGATTGAACATAAAAAAGTATAGCGTAGCTGGAAAACGAAGGGTGTCGAACGCTGGACGCACACAATTTCTTCTTTTGTCGAGGGTAGCTTGCTTTTTTGTCTATTTCTCTGTGGGTGTCGAAAAGAAGAAAAGACTTCGTCCCTCGTCGCTCTGTTTAAGCTCGCATGTAGCATCTTCTGTCCGCTCCGTTCACTTCGGAAGGGAGTCGGCAAGAAAATCGCTCAGTTTCTCAGTCTGATGTAAAGAATGCCGACTCTTTTCCTTCCTACGTTCTCTACGCTTGGTATCGCTTAAAATGAGCTGTGAGTGACGAAGTCTTTTCTTCGGTGGGCTAACGCGAATGGAGAGAATGCCGAAAACACTTTATCTAAATAAAGTGTTTTCGGCATTCTTTAATAATAAAAAACCCGACTCTGCTTCATAGAGTCGGGTTAGCGTGTATAAAATGTTAAGGATTTATAAATGTAGGGTTGCGATTATGTCGCTGTACTTGCCTCAACCGTCAGCTCGCCGGTTTCAGTGTTATTCAGCACAATTCGCCCTTCAGTCGCAGAGCCGTTGGGAAGTACCAGCTTGAGCTTGGCGGTTTTGCCTTTTTCAATTAATGCCTTTACTTGCGTATCGGTGAGCTTGCGTCCATAATTCTCTTTCCAGATGACGAACTTGCAGCCTTCCTTGTAATGGGAACAGCCGTAACCTTTGCGCCCCATGAAAATGGCCCCCCCACAGCCTGGACGTGGACAATTGGTGATGATACCTAGTGCAGCATTGGCGTCCTCTGCTGATTGGCTGCTTTTGGCTCTGGTTGATCGGCTTGCGGTTGCCGGCTTGCTTGAAGTTCTTGAAGTCTTATTCGACGCTTCGTTGACAAACAAGTTCTTGTCCGCTCGCGATTGCAGCCGAACCTTGTCCACAATCATGGTGGCAAATTTCTTGACGTTCACCATAAATTGCTCGTCAGAAGCACTTCCACGGGAGATTTCGGTTAGTCGTCGCTCCCAATGTCCGGTCATCTCAGGAGAGGTTAAAAGATCAATCCCGGCGCCTCGGATCAGTTGAATGACCGTGCGACCTTTTTGCGTGATTTCGATCCGCTTGCCTTTCATTTGCAGGTAGCCCACTTTTTTTAGCCGCTCGATGGTCGCGGCACGCGTCGCTGGAGTGCCTAAACCTGAATCCTTCATCGCCTCACGCAATTCTTCATCTTCTATCTGTTTGCCCGCGCTTTCCATCGCTTTTAGCAATGTGCCCTCCGTGTAATGCTTGGGAGGTTGCGTCTCTTTTTCCTTCACGAGCGCATCTGTGCAATTCACTTCCGCGTCTCTTTGAATAGAGAAGGGTTCGTTTACTTCCATTTCCTCGTCTTCGTCCTCATCCTTCTCTTTGGCTTTGGACGTTTTGGGGGAATCCTTCTTCTGATCGGCATAAATGACCTTCCAGCCAAGACTGAGCAGTTCTTTTACCGTAGTTTTAAACCTTTCACCCTCTACTTCGGTGAGAACGGTATGCACCTTATATTCGGCCGCGGGATAAAACTGCGCGAGAAAGCGACGCACGATCAGATCATAGAGCTTCTGCTCATCCACACTAAGCCCCGTTGCCTTGCGATAGGTGGGCAAGATGGCATGGTGATCCTCTACCCTGGCCGGGTTGCAGATGAATTTGTTCCCTTTATGAACGAGATTGCGGTTGGCGCCTCGAACAAGCTCATCATAGGCAGTACCTTGCAAAGCGGATAAGGTCTTGTGCATTTCGGGAATATTTTGCTCCGTGACATAGTTGGAATTGGTCCTTGGATAAGAGATGACTTTATGCTTCTCGTACAAAGCCTGTGCCGTATCCAAGGTCTTCTTCGCGGAGAAGCCATATTTGCCGTTCGCCTCGCGCTGCAACAGCGTCAGATCATACAGCTTGAAAGGATATTCTTTGGTCTCCTTCACTTCATAAGAGTCAATCCGAGCGGGCTTGCCCTTTACTTTGGCAGCCAGCGCTTCCGCTTTGCCGGAATCGGTCAGACGATCTCCTTGCCACATCCCTTTATAAGTCATTTCATTTTGTGAGAAATGGGCTTCTACCTCATAGAACTTGAGCGAGGAGAATGCTTCTATCTGTTTTTGTCGATCATAAATTAGCGCGAGAACGGGCGTCTGCACTCTACCTACTGAGATTAGCTCATTATGCTTGGTGGTAAACACCCGTGAACCATTCATCCCGATTAGCCAATCCGCTTCACTTCTGGACCTTGCGGCTTTGGTCAAGTTTTCATACTCGGCACCGTCTTTTAGCTCGGCGAACCCTTTACGAATCGTTTCGGGAGTCAAATCCGAAATCCACAGACGTTTGACCGGCTGCCTCAGTTTCAAGTGGCGCTGAATCAGCGAAAAAATATGCTGCCCTTCCCTCCCGGCGTCGCAGGAGTTTACCAGCAGATGGCTCCGTTTGGCAAGCTCGGCGATCACTTTTAGCTGATCCTTGGTTTTTTTGTTCGGAACCAGCTTGAATTGAGCTGGAATGATCGGCAAGTCGTTGATATTCCACTTTTTATATTTGTCATCGTAGGCTTCCGGTTCGGCCAATCCGACCAGGTGACCGATCGCCCAAGTGATAATATATTGTTCACCTTCTATATAAGTACGGTGATTTTTTGCTTTTGGATCGATTGCGGCTGCAATGTTGCGCCCCATATCGGGTTTTTCCGCAATGATAAGTGTCTTCAAGACTGTATCGCTCCTTAACTAAATCTTCTCTTTCATCGATTCTTCCTCTATCAATCAGTTCAAACCAACTCTATTATATCGGTTTTGTAGGCCTATGTCGTTGTCCATCTTTCTCTTAAACCCAAACGCATTCCTATAGAGAATTTTTTCCCTGAGAATTTTTTGTGAAACTATCTGCAACGTAAGTCGTATTACCTAATATGAACAGCCACACGATTTTAGTTTAGCGTCGGTGGTTGGGGGCTTACACTAATTCAAACCCTTTTAGGAGGAATTTAACGATGTCTATTTTCAAACGTTTACGTGATCTTACCATGTCTAACCTCTACTCTCTGATTGAAAAAGCGGAAGATCCAATTAAAATGACGGACCAGTACTTGCGCGATATGCAGGACGATTTGGAAGAGGCAGAAAAAGCGGTTGCCGCTCAAATCGCTCTCGAAAAGAAATTCAAACAGCTTTATGAAGAAAGCGAACAATTGGTGAACAAGCGTGAAGAGCAAGCGAACATTGCCGCTCAAGCGAAAAACATCGACTTGGCTCGTCGCGCTTTGGAAGAGAAAAAAGCGGCTGAACAAAAAATGGTTGAATACAAAGCAAGCTATGAGCAAAACAAGTTAGCTGCTGACAATCTCCGTGAAAAGCTTGAAGAAATGCGCAAACAAATCAAGGAATTGAAAGACAAACGCGAAACACTTGTCGCTCGCGTGAATGCAGCGAAAGCTCAGAAAAACATTAACAAAGCGATGAGCGGATTCAACTCCGACAGTGCGATGGCTGGCATGAAGCGTATGGAAGACAAGGCTCTTCAATTGGAAGCTGAAGCTGAAGCGAGCGGTGAAATCTACAAAAAGGAAAAATCCTTGGATGACGAAATCGCAAGTTTGAATAAAGATCAGCAAGTCGAGGATGAATTGGCGGCGCTTATGAAGAAATATGAGGGGTAAACCGCCATGTGCGGTACCCCTTTTTTTCTCTTGAATGCTCGAATTTGTCATCCCCTTGAAAGGAGCCTCACGAATGAGTCTGTTTAATCGAATCAAAAACATTTTGGCAAAGCCTGAACCTCCAAAAATGGAGAAAAGCATTCTGACAGTCGCCCCTGGAGATGTAGTCGAAGTCTCCCTTGTCACTTATACGGTAACGGGGCAAACCCGTAATTCGAGCCGCAACTCTATCTTCCTCACTCTCCAAGACGGCAATACCTTGCGTTACCTGCACATCGAGGATCGGGAACGAACAGAGTATGAACTTTATTCGGCGATTGACGGCAGATTGGATAGTGTTGATGAAGTTCCGACGACAATTGAGCTGGAGGATACTGTCTACCACTTAGAAGAGCAGTATAATGGTATGGTAACCACTGTGGGCAAGACATCATTTGCAAATGCAGGCGATCAGTACGTCTGGCAGTACCAATCGGATAACCGCAAGCTTCTTCGGATTGAATGGCAGGATGGACGATTCATGCTGTATGAGGGTGAATTCGTGATTCCAGCTGATGTACAAGTACTGCGCGGAGCTTAAGAAGCTTTTAACCGCATGGAACGATCATAAGAACCTACTAACCAATAAAGGAGGTGACAATAGATGAAACAACATCTCCAGCGAGTGATTCAGTTGATCCTGCTGCCTGCACTATTGATGCTGATGTTGGCTGGATGTGGTGACTCGTCGGTTGGCTCGTCTTATCCCCTCGAATCCGTAACCAATAAGGACGGCGGACAAACATCACGGATTTACCGCGCGGCCAACCAAACCGTACCAGAGGTTGCTCATCAGCTCGCCGATCAGCGGAAGCCTGACGAGTTATCCAAAGATGATCCGAAGCACATGTTTCTCGTTTATTCAGACGAATGGTATCACGTTCAGCAAGACGAGAAAAAGCCGGAAGATACCTTAATCGAGGTAGACAGCAAAGAATTTGTCAAGAAGAACTACGATAATTCCTTCCTGGAAGGATATATTACGGCAAGCATCATCGGCAACTTGTTTGATGCACTCAGAGGATCTTCGGGTCACTATCGAGGATACACGACTCGGGACACATACAAACCCGTCGGAGAGTATCACGTGCCGACCAAATCCGAACAAAAGGCCGCTCCTCCGATCACCAAATCGGGAAGTGGTTCCATTATCAAACGAGGCTCCAACACGAAATCATCCGGTACTGATTATTCCGGTACCACGTCTAACTCTGGATCCTCTGGCAAAATAACCAGATCCAGTAACGGTTCAACCATCGACCAGGATTCATCCAGCAACTACAAGTCGCCAACCTTCCAACCACGCAGTAAGTCCCCTCCCCGCACGAAAAGCGGATCAGGACGTATCAAGAGAAGATAACTCCGCAGGTCTACCCTGTGGAGTTTTTTCATGTAACGGGGGACATCATAAGTTCTGAGGTGATCTTCCTTGGATCTGTTCTCCACACAATTTTCCCCCGCGCAATTTTTCCTCTCTCTCTTTAGCATTGTCATCATTGACTTGGTACTGGCTGGAGATAACGCGATCGTAATCGGTATGGTTGCGAGAACGGTACCCAAGACGATCCAGAATCGGGTCATTTTATTCGGAACCGTTGGAGCCATCATCGTGCGAACTCTATTGATTCTGTTCGTTTCCTGGTTTTTTCGAATTCCTTACTTGCTTGCGATGGGAGGAATCCTCTTGATTTGGATTGCTTACAATCTCATGATGGATAATAAAAATGAACCCTCTATTCAAACAGGGACAGGAACGTTCGCTGCCATCAGGACGATCATTATCGCCGATGTCGTGATGAGTCTTGACAATGTGCTCGCCATAGCGGGAGCTTCCCAGGGCTCCATTTGGTTGGTCATGCTCGGATTAATGATCAGCATCCCTGTCATTGTCTGGGGAAGTACCATCATCTTACATATGATTGAGCGTCATCCCTTAATTATGTATATCGGGTCAGCGGTCCTTGCATTTACTGCCGCTCGAATGATCACAGATGAGCCGAGGCTCGCTCCCTATTTCACCTCTCCACTGGTGTATTGGGGATTTGTCGGGCTGGTCGTAATAGGAGTATTGCTCATGGGCCTCATCCGCAATACAAGGGGTACTTCAAGCACATAACAAGACAGGAATCCTTTGCTGATTATGGAATTAGACTATACAATAGAAAGACGGTCATGTGAAAGAAATGGGGAAAGCGCTGTGGAAAAAGTACAGGTGTTGATTATTGGCGCCGGCATGGGAGGCGTCTCAGCCGCAATCTGGTGCAAGCGTCTGGGGCTCCAGGCTGTCCTCATCGAAAAAGAACCCCACATCGGTGGTCAATTAAAACAAATCAAAAATGAAATTTGGGATTATCCTCCCAACACGTTTGCCAATGGGACTGCACTCTTAACCGAGTTGAGAAAAAATATTGATGTCGCTCAGCTTGATTGCCGTTTGAACGAATCCCTTGAAGAAATTGATTCGAAGCGACAGGTGATCCGAACGAGCAAGCAAACGTATCAGGCGGACTACGTCATTCTAGCCACAGGAGTGCGACCCAATACGCTTGTTACTCTTGAGCATTCTTCGATGGTATTGCCCGACAACTTTTCCACCACGGCTCAAGGTTATCTGCTTGAAGATAAGAGGGTACTCGTTATTGGCGGTGGGGATCGCGCCGTTGAGAGCAGTTACAATCTTTCTTCCTATACCAAGCAGATTTGGTTGGCGGTCCGGGGCAAGGAATTACGCGCGCGTCCTGAATGGACCAAGCGTCTTGAAACTTGCGCCAATGTCTCGATTCTTTATCAGACAGAGCTCGTGGGAACAGTAGAAGATCCACTGACCAGAGGTGTCTTACTGAAGACCAACGGAGCAGAGCCTCATTTTCTAGAGGTCGATTGGATTCTTCAACGTATCGGCGTAAAAGGGAATTTAATTCCTACCGATCTCCTTGTCCGAGATCAGGAAGGCTTCATACAAGTAAATGAACATCAATTAACCAATCAGCCGTGGATTTATGCCATCGGTGATCTTACCAACGGAGCTGCTTACGCTAGTCTTGCGCTTGCTGCGGGGCAAGCCATGAAAGCCGTCAAGCACATTTCACTGCGTCTGAAGGAGATATAAGCTTATGTATCAGTTTACGGACGATTTTGGCTTGCCAGTAACACTTACCTACGATGAAACCATCTATTCGAAGAGAACTGCAGGCCATGTACTCATTTTCGCTTTTTATCAGGAAAAATTGCTGTTTACCCTACATACCATACGTGGAATTGAGTTGCCTGGAGGAAAAGTGGAACCGGGAGAATCCAGTATTGCTGCGGCCATCCGAGAAACCTACGAGGAAACAGGCTGTGTCCTGTCGGCTATCGAAAAAATCGGACAGTACATCGTGAATGACACCATTGTGAAGGATATTTACGTCGCCAAAGTAGAAAAAGAGGTCCCTTACAAAAAGGAAGGAAATGTAGGGGGCATGGTGCTCTTTGATGAAATTCCGCTCCATGTCAAAAAAGATCCCCGATTCAGCCGATTCCTGTATGATGAGGTGTATCCACGGACGTTGGAGAGGATCAAGCAACACCCTTACTATCCCGAACGCCTCTCCTCTAATTGAATCCTGTCTATCACGAATGAATGGCTTGGAACCCGATAATTCCAAGCCATTACCTTTTTGCTTTTGCCTTGCCTCGCTTAAGAAACGTACTAATCGGCTGCTTCGGATTGAAACCTAGAGATTCGTAAATTTTATCCGTCGTGCTTTCCTCTTCTTCAGCATTTTGCTGCTGTGCGGGATCCTGGTCACGAATATCCTCCAAGATTTGCTGCATGGCCAAATTGTCTACAGGTTTATTGACCGCTTGCTGCTTTCCCGCGGCGGTAAGATGCTTGTTGTTGCTTTTCTCAGGGTTGATAAAATAAAACCCAATGATCGCAAACAAGAGGGTAAGCCCTGTGATTGAATAAAACATCACGTTTTTGGAAATGCCAATCAGCCAGGTAAACACAGGAGGCCCCACCGCAACTCCAATGAAGCGAACCCCGTTATACAAGGAAGTAATCATCCCGCGCTCGGCTTTCTTGACCGCACCGATTATCATGCTGTTGAGACAGGGAAGAATTAAGCCCGTGCCAATACTTCCGATCATCAACACACCAATCAGCAGGTAAATTCCTTGGATGAAGCTTGCAATCAGATAAGAGGCCGCGAGCATTAACATCCCGGTTACAATCAATGTCCTCATCAGGCCGAGTTTTTTCTTGATAACCGAACCCGTAATGTAGGCCGTTATACTCATGGCTAACAAAGGAATGGCGAGAATACCCCCTTTGATTAACCCGTCAATTTTATATTGCTCCTCCAACAAGTCAGAGAGATAAAACAACACCCCAAACAACGTAAACAAGCAAATACTCCCGATAAAAAATGCGGGGATCAGCCATTTGCCGTTTTTCTGAAAAACGTGCTTGATCGAGTGAAGATATTGTTTGACAGGCATGGGTTCCTTTTTCTGCTTTTTTTCCTTGACCAGAAACAAAAAGATTAAGAGAACCACACCGCATATAACGGGAAAGGCGAGAAACACCATATACCAAGCGATGAGAGCTAAAAGAGAACCAAAAATCGGACTTAGCACCTTTCCTAAGCCGTTAGAGGTTTCCAATAATCCAAGCGCTCTGCTTTCGGCTGCCCCGTTGAACAAATCCCCAACCAGTGCCATGGCAATGGGAGAAGTCCCGGCAGCGCCAATTCCCTGTAAAACCCTCCCCACCATAATTAGCATGTAAGGATGGTCAAACCATATGGAGGCCAAACCAGCAAGAAGTCCGCCAAGACCATACAGGCTTAACGCGATGGAAATCACCAATTTACGATTAAAGCGATCGGATAAATACCCCGCCAACGGAATTACCAGACCTGCGGCGATGGAAAAAGAGGTAATCAAGAAGCTGGTTTGAAACTGTGTTAAATCCATTTTATTCTTCATCGTGGTAAGTACCGGAATCAACATGGAATTCCCAAGTACCATCACAAGTGGAACACCTGCTAAGCCAATTAGATTTTTTGTGTCTTGAGCCATGTCCACTCCTCACCTCTTAATGATATGGGCGATAGTCCCAGAGATAATGGTTTATTCGTTCTTGATCGATTTCAACGCCTATGCCAATTCCGTTAGGGACTATTATTTTACCCTGCTGTGGTTTGATTGATGTGACAATATACGATAATGGATTATCCATGACATCCCATTCCAGCGATTCAATGGGGTCCTGGTTCATCTTGGTCCATTGGTTCATACACGCTAGGGCAAAAATAGCATATAGCCGCGATAACCCTCCATCAAACGCATGGGGAGAGCACCGGATTCCAAAATATCGCGCTAGCTTCAAGGTATCTCGAAAATCGTCAATCCCACCCTCATGCATGGTATCTGGTTGAATGATATCAAGAGCGCCAGACCTCAGAAACGGCAAAAACTTGACTGGGCTTTGCAAATTCTCACCAGCCGCTATCGGAATAGAAGAATACGAGCGCAGGGCTTGATAGTCGCTGATTTGATCGAGTGGCATCGGCTCTTCCAGCCAGAGAGTGTTTTGCCAATTCTCCAGAAACCTTGTCCATATCCGGGAAGTTGCCAAATCATAGCTCTGGTTGGCGTCCAAAGCCACTAAAGCGGTAGAGCCCAATAATTCCTGTAGCAGTTCAATATGGGACTGATCTTCTCGGAGAGTACGTCCCCCAATCTTGACTTTAAATTGTTGAAACCCTTCCTGCATGGCCTTTCCAACCAGCGACAAGGAGTGATCCATTTGCCAATTGGTATCGAGTGAATAAGATTGCATGGAAGCATAAACAGGAATGGTTGTATGAAAAGCACCGCCCCAAAGCTCACAGACAGAGAGTCGCGCTTTTTGGGCGAGTATCTCTGTCAGCGCCATGCTGACTGCTGTCGCTGAGCGCTTATGCCATTTTCCAATCACTTGAACCAGCTGATGATGATCGGTAGCCTCTTTGCCCATCAAATAAGGGATGATTCTGTCCTGAAATCCCTTCACAAGTGTAGGTAGCCAATCGATGCATTCTCCCCAGCCGGTATAACCAGATCGAGTTGTTATTTTAATCATGTAACAGCTTCGGTACTTCTTTAAGCCATTGGCGTCACCGTATGGTTTGGGTACCCGATACAGACAAGGAAAGGTCTCAATTCGATCGATTTTCATCGCGTCTTCTCCTCCCCTTCTACCGCTTAGGCTTACAGTAGATCATCTCGGCCTTGGCGATCAGCCTTTTCTTTGATGTACTCTTCATAATCGAGATAATTTCCCTTGCCTTCTTGTTTGCGCATGTACTCTTCGTACGTTCCGCTACGCATGAAATGGACACTATCTGGCCCGTGATACCCGTGTATATCGGTATAGCCAATCTGTTCAACAGCCTCCACGAAGCCTTCGTTTTCATCAGATTCAATGTACATTTCCTTGTAGTCGGTCTTATCGTTATCAAGAAAAGAGAACGGCGTACTGGAGGTTCCCCACGCCTCCACGATCTGCCAGGCGTCTTCTCCATCGAAGAAATTGGCGTCGTCCCGTTCATCAAGTGAGGTTCGTCCAAACGGCGGCTTTAAAAACTCCTCTTCAATCGGCCGTTGGTAGTTGATGTTGGGAGCTGGCGCATGTTCCTTGGTCGTAGCTGCCCATGGAATGGCTTCCAAACGTTCCTCAGGAATCGGTTTGCCACTCACCGTACAGATTCCATAGGTGCCATTCTCAATCCGTTCCAAAGCCTGATCAATTTCACGCAATTGCTCGCGGTCTAGTAAATATAAGGAGAGATCCTTCTCACGTTCAAACATCTCGGTCCCGACGTCGGCCGGATGATTATCGTACATGGAGAATTCCTGTATCGAACCAGACATGGAATTATTCAAGTCATATTCGTTATTCTCTTTTAGACGTTCTTCCAGGTCCCGTTTCTCCTCAAGCATGCGTTCCTTCAGACGGGCAATCTTCGCTTTGTCCACGGTAGCACCATCCTTTTGCTTAAAATCTTGGTTGTAGTATGCGCAAAAAAAATCCCCCCACTACTGGCAGTTCTTACACACCAGCAGTGAGAGGAATTACGTGCAGCTATGCTTTCGGAAGATGGGACAAAATATCCAGAAGGTAAGGCTTTAATCCACCCAGGAAGAATTCGACCGCGATCACCATCACAATCAGTCCCATTAAACGCATTAAGACGGTATTGCCTGTTTCACCAAGGATACGCATCAAACGGGAGGAATTCAGAAGAACAACATACGTCAAAACACAAATGAACAGAATGGAAAGAACAAGAATGCCTTTTTCAATCAGGTTATGAGCATTTTCCATAAGCACGATGGAATTGGTGATCGCCCCGGGACCGCAGATCATTGGTATGGCCAGAGGCGTTATGGAGATGTCATTGACGTATTTTTTAAGTTCCGGCTCAGCCACCTTCGTTTTGACAAGTCGAGCTTGCAGCATCTCTTGTCCCATAAAAAAGAAAATGACCCCACCCACAATTTTTAAGCTGTTCACGGAAATGCCAAAAAATTTGAACAGCAATTGACCGGTGAACGCGAACACAAGAAGCGTGAGAAATGACACCATTAACGCTTTTCTTGCCGTGGCTTTAATGACTGCATTGTCGTAATCTGACACCATGGTCATGAAAACTGGCATAACCCCTAACGGATTGATCAATGTAAGAAATGAAGTAAAGCAAAGAAGTGCAAACGATAATTCAGCGTGCATAATTTCTCATTCCTTGTCCTAGATGTGTGAATTATTCAATCGTAATCCCTATACATTCATCAGGCAAGATTTTACGCTAACGCACAAATGTTGTTTAGTATTAAAGTAATAAAATCGAAGAAAAGACTTCGTCCCTTTACGCTCTGTGGAAGCTCGCAAGGATGCTAAATAGTTCGCTCTCTCAATCCGAAAGGAAGTCGCCAAACGCTTCGCGCCCTTCGGGTTGGATGGCGCCTTTTATCCCATTCTCCTCTCCTTCACTAAGCGTCACTTCCAAGGAGACTTTAAGCGGACGAAGTCTTTTCTTTAGCGGGCTTGCGCAAATGGAAAGAATGTTCTTGATTCTCAAATCATTTATGGTCACTCTATTGGTGATTGTGAACTCGTGCTACCCCTGATTCGATCGCCGCCTTGGCTACAGTATCCGCAACTCGAGGAGCAACCCGAGTATCGAGCGGATTCGGTATAATGTAGTTGGAATTCAATTCGTCAGGAGCGATGATATTGGCAATAGCGTAAGCCGCTGCAAGTTTCATCTCTTCCGTAATGTCTGATGCTCGCACATTGAGCGCTCCCCGGAAAATCCCTGGAAACGCGAGCACATTGTTGACTTGATTCGGGTAATCCGAGCGTCCAGTACCTACCACGACTGCGCCCGCTTCCAGTGCTTCTTCTGGAAAAATTTCTGGTGTTGGATTAGCCAAGGCAAACACAATGGCTCCCGGGTTCATCAAGCGAACCATCTCTTTGGTTAAGGCTCCTGGACCTGAGACTCCAATGAACACATCTGCGCCTTTTATCGCATCCATCAAAGTCCCACGGATATTATCATGATTGGTACGCTCCGCGATTTCCCTTTGTGCTGGATTCATCCAGCTTTCCCCTGAGCACAATATTCCTTCTAAGCTAACCAGCGTAATATTTTTTAAGCCAGCTTTCAACAACAGCTTGGTAATCGCGATGCCGGCTGAACCCGCTCCATTCAGAACCAGCTTGATATCGTCCTGTTTCTTGCCGACAACTTTTAACGCGTTCAGAAGACCTGCCAACACGACAATGGCTGTCCCATGCTGATCATCATGAAATACAGGAATATTCGTCTCTTCACGCAACCGCCGCTCAATTTCGAAGCACCGTGGAGCCGAGATATCCTCCAGATTAATTCCCCCGAACGTTGGTTCTAACGCCTTCCCGATCATTACAATTTCATCTACATCTTTGGTGTTTACACACAGCGGAAACGCGTCTACTCCGGCAAACTGTTTAAATAGAATGCATTTTCCTTCCATTACCGGCAATGCGGCCATTGGACCAATGTCCCCTAAACCTAATACAGCGGTTCCATCCGAAATGACGGCAACCATATTGCCACGCGCCGTATACTCATAGACAGCCTCACTGTTCTTTGCGATCACTTTACACGACTCGGCTACACCTGGTGTATACGTCAAACTTAGGTCTTCTGCGGTATTCAACTCCACTTTGCTTACAACCTCAATTTTTCCGACTAATTCTTTATGCAATCTCAATGAACGCTCTTGTAACATTTCCGGTGTCATATTAACGCTCCTAACTGAAAAATTTCATTAACAATGTGGCTAATACGATCATGCCAGCTCCACCAATTCTCGTAGAAATCTGGGCAAAAGGCATTAATTCCATACGGTTGGAAGCTGAAAGAATCGCTACGTCTCCCGTTCCGCCAAGACCACTATGACATCCGGTAACAATCGCCGATTCAACCGGGTACATATTCATTAGTTTGCCGACAAAATATCCGGATACAACCATGGCAATAACCACGGATGCGCAGATAATGGCGTATGCTGGTGTTACAACAGCCGCTACATCTTTTAACGGGATGTAAAGCACTCCCAAACCAACCATGAGCGGCCAAGTTAAATTAGTCGAGATGAATTTATACAAATGATAGGCTCCCTGTTCCATTTGCTCTGGCAGAAGCTTCAAATACTTCACAACAGCTGCGGCTAAAATCATGATGATTGCTCCCGGAATATCCACGAATGAATGCGCCAGGTTTCCAAAAATGTAAAAGCTGCAAGCCAACAGGAGTCCCGCTCCCATCAAAGAGAAGTTTACAGGCTTATCAATCGTTGAATTCATACCTACCAAGTCATCTTTTCCTGTCCGAACCAGAACGCCGTTGCCCGTAAGATCCGGTCGCTTTTCACCTAGGCGTTTCAAGATACCCGCACCAATGATCGCAACTAGGTTCCCAATAATCGCCGCAGGAATCATCTGGGAAACAAACATTTCC
Organism: Brevibacillus ginsengisoli; assembly: GCF_050113715.1. Classification (NCBI taxonomy): domain Bacteria; kingdom Bacillati; phylum Bacillota; class Bacilli; order Caryophanales; family Paenibacillaceae; genus Brevibacillus; species Brevibacillus ginsengisoli. The sequence goes on along the minus strand of NZ_JBNJQR010000003.1, from coordinate 319,077 downwards.
GCCGGTTTATTGAGAATTTCCGAATAGGCCAGAGAAAGAGGCAGAATTCCTTCACCAATACCGCCGCCAATAATCGGAATGACGATATAGAAAAATGTATGCTTCATGTCATAACCGAACAAGGAACCAACCAGGACACCTGTTACAATAGAGGCAAGCGTACCGACGACCAGCGGAATAAACATCCGGATAAAACCTTGAACCAACACCTTGCGATTCATCCCAAGGATACTGCCAGCCACCAAACAGGAAATGTAGAGGTACAAGAAGTTGGATTTCTTCATTAAATTCGTAATCGCTTCAAGAGCGGGCGGATTAATCACCTGGTAAAAGACCATCACAGACGGAACGAACAAGGCGAGGATTGCTGGACCGCCGATATCTTTTAAAATCGGGACACGAAGACCGATGTCACCGAGCAGAATTCCCATGATCATGATAACGGCAAACCCGCCAATCATATCCGTCGGTAGCTTGTTATAAACAGACGCCGCATAAATGATAAGAGCCAAAACTACATATAAGGGTAGCGGAAGAGTTCCAACTTTTAGACTGGATAGCTTGGAGAAAAAAGTAGGTCTAGCTGTAGGTACAAATGAAACCGCATTCAAATTTCTCGTGTTCTCCATATAAACACCCCTTTTCGCTTTTCTCCTTCATGATAGCGGTTTCATAAAATAATTATAGTTTTTGTAACTTTTGAAAGCGCTTTAGGTCATATTAAAAAACGACCCCTAACGAGTCGTTTTTCTTTTTGCTACAAATAGTTTTTAATTAGATCACGCTTTTCTTTGATGATTTGATGCAGGTAGACTGGACGGCCGATTGAACCGTAGACGATCTCTATGTTTACGATCCCGATATCACTGAGAAACTTGAGATACTTCCGTAAGGAGACACGTGAGATGCCGACGTCAGCCGCAATCTCCTCAGTCGAGAATGGCTCGCTCTTCCCTTCAATATGATCCCACACCATTTTTAATGTGCTTTGGGTAAGACCTTTAGGCAACCCGGTCGCTATAGCTGGCCGATCCTTATATAAAAGATGTTTATCTAAATCTTCCTGGTTGATATTCTCTAATTCTTGAATAAACTTGAACTCTTCGCGGTAGGAAGAAAGCGCCTCGTTAAATCGTTCAAATTCAAATGGCTTGATTAAATAATCTACAACCCCGAAACGTAAGGCCTTATTCACCGTTTGGATATCACTTGCCGCTGTAATCAAGATCACATCTACTTTTTGGTTTAGCTTTCGGATCTCGGCTAACAATTCTAGTCCACTTTTTCCAGGCATGTAAATATCCAAGAGAACCAGATCAATTGGTTTTTGGTGCAAAACTCGCAAGGCTTCATCATAGGAGGAAGAAATACCTTCAAGTATGAATCCATCTACTTTTCCCAAATAAAGCTGGTTAAATTTTGCAACCATCGGATCATCTTCTACAACTAATACCTTAATCATTAATCTCATCCTAACTGTTTCTTCTCGAGTTCTTGACGGTACGTTCCAATCATAAAGGATTGGTGACATAGTATGATGAGGGTGTCTTCGATCAGATTGTACCATTCATCATTTCAGCACGCCAACAACAGAAAAAAAGACAGCCAAAACGAATCCGTACGTTTTGGCTGTCTTGGCTATTTTAGTAGGTGATTTAAGGTTAAGATTGTAAAGCGTCCGCGTAGTGTTCGTCTACAATATCTGCGCAGCGCTCGCAAAGCTGTGGATGCTTCTCCACTTTGCCAACGTCTTGTTTCACAACGCGACAGCGCTCGCACTTCACGCCCTCAGCTGGAAGGACAAGAACGGCAATGCTCTCGAACTTCGCCGCTTTCTCATCCGCAGGCGTACCCGCTGGAAGAAGTTCCACATCCGCTACAATAAACAGATCGGCCAAATCTTCCATTGCCGCAAGCGCAGCTTGGCTTTGTTCATTCGGATAAAGCACCAGCTTGGCATCGACAGAGTTACCAAATACCTTATTGCGGCGAGCTTCTTCCATCGCCTTGAGTACTTCATCACGAACAGCCAGGAAGTTGTCCCACTTGGTTTCCAGTTCTTTGCCTGCGTTGAGATACTGCTCGTTTACTTCTGGCATATCGGTTAACTGTACGCTTACAGTCGATACACCTGGGATAAAGCGCCATACTTCATCCGCAGTATGTGACAGGATCGGAGCAACCAGACGAACCAAGTCAACGAGGCAATCGTACATCACGGTTTGTGCCGCTCGACGTTTCTCGCTATTTGGCGCTTCTACGTACAAGCGATCCTTGCAGATATCCAAGTAGAACGCCGACAAGTCAATTGTGCAGAAGTTATGAATCGCATGGAATACGGAATGGAATTGATACTCTTCATACGCTTTGCGTACGCGGTTTACGACTTGTGCTTCTTTTGCCAGTACATAGCGATCCAGTTCGCCCAATTGGTTGTAGTCTACACGATCTTTCTTCGGATCAAATCCGTCCAGGTTTCCGAGCAAGAAACGGAAGGTGTTGCGGATTTTGCGGTATACTTCAGCAATTTGATTCAGGATCGCATCGGAGATACGCACGTCCGCTTGGTAATCAACGGATGCTACCCACAAACGAAGAATGTCTGCTCCTAGTTTATCGGTAACTTCTTGTGGAATCACGACGTTTCCAAGTGATTTGGACATTTTGCGTCCTTCACCATCTAAGGCAAAACCGTGGCTCAACACGCCTTTATACGGTGCGTGTCCTGTAACGGCAACACCAGTAGAAAGCGAAGAGTTGAACCATCCACGATACTGGTCAGATCCTTCGAGGTACAGATCAGCCGGATAGCTCATGCCGCGTTCTTGAAGCACAGCCACGTGGCTGGAGCCAGAATCGAACCATACGTCCATGATATCCGTTTCTTTACGGAACTCGGTTGTTCCACATTTATGGCAAGATAGACCCGCTGGAATCAACTCATTGGCTTCACGGGCGAACCATACACCGGAGCCTTCTTTACGGAACAAATCAGAAACGTGTTGAATCGTTTCGTCATTGATGATTGGTTCGTTACAAGATTTACAATAGAAAATTGGGATTGGCACACCCCAGACGCGTTGACGGGAGATACACCAGTCACCGCGATCTGCGACCATGTTAGCTAACCGGGTTTCACCCCATGCAGGAACCCATTTTACTTCTTTGATCGCATCCAGCAATTGTTGACGGAAACCATCGATAGAAGCAAACCATTGCTCGGTTGCGCGGTAGATAACAGGTTTTTTCGTACGCCAGTCATGCGGATAAGAGTGAGTGATGAAGCCAAGCTTCAAGAGTGAGCCCACTTCATTCAGCTTCTCGGTTACCAATTTGTTGGCGTCTTCGTAGAACAACCCTTCGAAGCCAGGAGCTTCACTGGTCATTTTTCCTTCGTGATCCACTGGGCAAAGTACGCCGATACCGTATTTCGCTCCAATCGCGAAGTCGTCTTCCCCGTGTCCGGGAGCTGTGTGCACGCAACCGGTACCAGCATCCAATGTGACGTGTTCGCCAAGCAATACTGGTGATTCACGGTCATAGAATGGATGCTTCGCGACAACCCCTTCAAGCTCACTGCCCTTGAATGTGGCAAGAACCTCTGACTGCTCCCAGCCGATTTCTTTGGATGCCGCTTCGAGCAAGCCGGATGCGAGCAAGAATTTGCGATCTCCCACTTTCACTTGGGCGTATTCCAATTCAGGATGAATGCTTATGCCTAAGTTGGCTGGAATGGTCCATGGTGTTGTCGTCCAGATGACGATTCCGGTTTCTGTATCCAGCTTGCCTTTTCCTTCTTTTACTGGGAAGCTGACATAGATGGAAGCAGAACGTTTATCTTTGTATTCAATCTCCGCATCCGCAAGCGCGGTTTCCGATGAAGGAGACCAATACACGCAACGAAGGCCTTTGTAGATATAGCCTTTTTTCGCCATTTCGCCAAACACTTGAATTTGACGAGCTTCATACTCAGGCTGCAGGGTCACATATGGATTTTCCCAATCTCCACGCACGCCAAGACGTTTGAATTGGCTGCGTTGCTTATCCACATAGCTCCACGCGTATTCTTCACAGCGTTTGCGGAAATCGTTCACTTCAATATTGCGACGATCCAGCTTCTGCGCGTTGATAATGGCTTGCTCGATTGGCAAACCGTGAGTATCCCATCCAGGTACATACGGCGCATCGAAGCCGGACATGGATTTAAAGCGAATAATCATGTCTTTGAGGATTTTATTCAGGGCGTGCCCGATATGCAAATCACCGTTGGCATACGGAGGGCCATCGTGAAGAACGAAGGATGGACGTCCTTTGGTACGCTCTTGCACTTGCTTGTAGATGTCAATTTCTTCCCACCAGGATTGGATCTCTGGCTCTCTAGTTGGCAAATTGCCTCGCATCGGGAACTCGGTCTTTGGCAAGTTTAGTGATTTACTGTAATCGATACTCATCTTGATTCACTCAGCCTTTCCATTGATAAGTTACAAACCACACATAAACAAAAAAGCCTTTCTCATCCGCAAAGGGACGAGAAAGACTCCCGTGGTACCACCCAATTGAACGATTTTCACGCCTAAAAATCGTCCACTCTTCATTCGTAACGTGAATGACGCGCTCACTTACTGCTAACACATCTACTATAGTAGTGCGGATTCCCTGTGTCAGGTTCAGTCTATTGAACTCCCGGGTGATATTCGGCAAGTGCGTCTGGCTAGGATCTCACCTCTGCCCCAGCTCTCTTGACAGCGCAACCTTACTTACTCGTCCCGTTCATCGTCTGTTGATATAAAAAAAGAAAGTTGGAGGTTATTATAACCCCATTTTTGACCTCAAGTCAAATCATTATTCATTAATTTCAACCTGGGAGGTAGCTTTATCTAACTCATCCCAATCGCCGTTTTCCAGCATCTCTAATTGTGCTTCCAATAATGTTCGGAAACGCATGCGATATACCGAAGCGCGTTTCTTTAATTCTTCAATCTCAATCGCTACCTTGCGAGATTTGGCTAATGCTTCGTTCACAATCCGGTCTGCGTTCTTTTCGGATTCTTTCAAAATCAATTGCGCTTCTTTTCTGGCATTTGATTTCACTTCTTCAGCCGTTTCCTGTGCAACCAGTATAGACTTGCTCAGGTTTTCTTCCAGGCTTTTAAAGTGGTCTACTCTTTCGTTGAGAATGGCAATGCGTTCTTCCATCTCTTTTTTCTCTTTGATCAAAAGCTCGAAATCTTTGATAATTTGATCAAGGAACTCATTGACCTCATCGACATTATATCCACGAAATCCGGTGCTAAATTCCTTATTATGTATGTCCAATGGCGTTAACGGCACAAGAACACCCCACTTTACAGGTTATCTATCGTTTCGTTTGTTTCGACAGGTTCCTACCTTTTTCCTGCTAATTTGGCAAATTAACAAGAACTTTTATCCAAAAATCCCTAACGTCATTCGGAGTCTGCCACTTCTGGTTGGCCCTTGAATCTCCATAATCTTGCATCTTCCAAAGCCACCAACAGACAAGACATCCCCAACCTGCACTTGATGGGAGGGGTCTTCGATCACTTTCCAATTCACTTTGCATTTGCCGGCTCGAATCGGCACAAGCGCTTTGGAACGCGACAGATGATAGACCTCACCAATCACGGCATCCAGACGCTCAGAAGGGATTGTCACCTGTTTTTCTGTTAATTTAGGCTCTGGCAGGCGAATGCTTGTCCAATCCACTTCTTCGAGAATTACGGGTATGCGGTGGATTTGGGTGATTTGTAGTCGGGCAAAGTCAAACACCTCACGCGCAAGGATCAGCTGGCAACCATCCTCGCCAAGCAAGATATCGCCAAACTTCTCCCGCTTCAATCCAATTCCCAGAATCGAGCCCAGAATATCCCGATGCTCCAGCTTGATGAAGCGTTGATCCCCTTTAATCTCAGCTAGTACAATCTGGTAATCCTCCAAGGAGGGCTCCATGTAAGAAGGAAAAAGCAGCGCGCGTGTACGCTCCGCTCCCTCACATCCGCCGTTGGATTGGACACACACATCGTCTACTTGAGACGACAAGCTCTTCATAATAAAAAGCTGTCTTGGGTCCATAAAATCAGTCAGGCGCATGGTTTGCTTACGCTCAACCAGCGAAAGCATCTCCAGCGCCCGTTCCACGAAAGGCATCTCATCTTTGCGGAAATGATTATAGATACTCATACTGGTTGTCCTCTAGGTGAAAATCATCTGGATTAATGTAATAACCCCGCTCTGCGCAAAATATAGCGCAGCTAACGCAACAATCGGAGAAATATCAATCATTCCCAGTGGAGGAATGAACCTTCTGAACGGAGCCAGAAACGGTTCGACCAGTCGTTCGAGCAACTGACCGATTTTGGTATCCCGCATTTGCGGAACCCAAGACATCAAAATATAGGCAATGACCATGTAATAGTACACATTAAAAAGAAAGTTCACGATCTTGTAAAGAATGTAGGCTGCCATTCGTTCACCTCACGTCTTTCTGATGAGCTACTCTTCGATAACACTGGAGATCGTTCCCTGAATGTCTACGTGATCAGGTGTGCAGACGAAAATAGAATCGCCAACTTTTTGAATATCCCCATTCAGCGCATAGACAGTTCCGCTTAAAAAATCGACAATACGCTTCGCTTGTTCCTTGTCCACCCTATGTAAGTTGATGACGACAGGTCTTCTTTGACGCAAGTTATCCGCGATATCCTGCGCATCACTGTAGTGACGCGGCTCAAACAACATCAAGCGAATGCCCGCTTGTTCACGAGCGGAATGAAGACTGACGACATTGTTCATCTTGGATGCCGCCGCTTGTTTCTTCGGCAGGATCTCTTCCTCTTCATGCTGCTCTTCAACGGTTTCTTCATAATACTCATCATTATCATCGAGTCCGAAAAAACCCATCACTTTTTTCATAACTCCCATTGCGTTGCCCCCCTTTACGTTGATTTGTTCAAAATTCCCGGTATCTTATTCAGGTCGAACGAGGACGGAACCTAGTCGTACGAAAGTAGCTCCTTCTTCGATCGCAATCTCGAAATCCCCCGACATCCCCATCGACAGCTCTTCTACTGTCACATGCGGCAGCGCCAATTGTTGCAGGTGCTTTTGCCATTCTTTTAACTCTCGGAAAATCAATCGAACATCTTCCGGGTTCGGGGTCGCAGGAGCCATTGTCATCAATCCTGCAATCCGTATATGTTTCATATTACTTGTTTCTTCTACAAAAGCCAAGACATCAGCTGGATTTAGCCCAAATTTTGTCTCTTCTCCAGAGATGTTGATTTGCAAGAAGCATTGAGCAGTAATTCCTAATGCGCTTGCCTTCTTCTCGATTTCTTCCGCGAGCGACAATCGATCCAGCGAATGGATATACGTAAATCGTCCCACGACATCTTTCACTTTATTGGTTTGCAAGTGGCCGATGAAATGCCAGACACCTTGATGTCCGAATTCCTCGTACTTGGGTAAGGCATCCTGGATGCGATTCTCGCCAATATGTTCGATCCCAGCCTTCAGAATTTCGCCAATCGCAGGCGTATCTACATATTTCGTTACCGCTATGATTTTCACTTCATCCCGGTTGCGGCCAGCCCGCTCGCAAGCGGCAGATATTCTCTCTTCAATTTGTTCTAGACGCTCCCGAATTTCATGCTCTGTAGTGGTTGGTTTCATCCTAGTCCTCCCCTTTCTTTCTCCATCCGATAAAGGACGCCATCCTGCCTGTTTTGCCAGCTTCTTTTCGGTGAGAAAAGAAAAGATCAGTGCGGCAATTCGTACACCAAGAAGTTCGCGTGATATGTTCCGTTAGAACGCCCAAGCGCTCCAATACCCGAGTATTGCATGCTCGTAAATCAAGCATGAATCGGTCACCTTTTGAAGCGGTCACACAGGATTGCCAATTCGGGATCATTTGGCGCACATGCTGCATCACATTCTCGTCTACCTCATAGCAGCAGCCTCCGATTGATGGTCCAATCGCAACACGTATATGTTCTGGTTTCGTTTGAAATTGATGTTGAAACGCCTTAATCATTTCCTCGGCAATGAGTCCCACTGTTCCTTTCCAGCCAGCATGTGCCAGCCCAATCACCCGTTTGTCGGGATCAAGGAATAGCAAGGGGACACAATCTGCGTAAAAAGAGGTAAGCAGAATGTCTGTCTCATTAGTGAAGATGCCATCTGTCCCTTCAATCGCCTCAAGATGGTTCTCCCTGCCTCTTCCGCGCAACTCTTTCGTTATCTGTGAAATCTGGTTGCCGTGCACCTGATCCGCACAGCTCCAGGCGTCAAATTCAAATCCCAAGCGGTTGGCAAGAGACCGGCGATTTTCGATGACTTTTGCAGGGTCATCCCCCACGTGCAGCCCTAGGTTACAAGAAGCATAAGGAGCTTCACTAAAGCCACTTGTCCGAAGTGAAAACCCGACGACCAGATCCGGGCACAACTCTTCCCATTCTCTTAGATGCAGTGCATCTGTCGTATCTGTGTGTACAAAAGGCTCCAACTTTATCCCTTCCTCCCACAATAGACCATTCCTTTCTCATCTTAACGGCTTCCCCGCCAAATCGCAACAAATCCCGATATCCTAACCAAGCGTTAAGCAAAGCTCTTCTTCAAACCAAAAAGACACGAATTCGATCGTGTCTCAATTCGGATAATCATCCTGATAGGATTGCTTGGCATCGACCCGAATTGGTTCTTCCAAACGGACCAATACCACATCTTTGCCAATCTTGACAATGTTGCGCCACGGGATGACATAATCGTTGCCGGCGCTGAAGAATCCCAGGAACTTGCCTGGCCCCGGTATGATGATGGCATCGACCCGTCCGTTTCGCAAATCAATTTCCAGATCCGTGATTTGTCCCAACCGTTTGCCATCTAAAATATTGACAACTTCTTTCGTCTGAAAGTCGGAGATCTTTACCATTCAATTCACCTGCTTTCGCCCTTACCTATCTATATGCCAATCCAAGCAGTAATTGACATGTTCATTAGAAAACTCGGAGATTTCCGAGCTTTTGGCGACAGCAGAGTGTTGGACACTATTTTAATTTAATACGGTAATAATAATCAGTGGACATTTGCTTTACCACTGCTTCACTGCTTGTCTTCATACTGTACGGTAAGCGGATATATTCTCCCAATGTAGACCCTTTGTGGGTTCCTTGTTTATTTTCAAGGAGAGTCGTTTTGGTTGCCAGTACAGTTTTGTCTTTATTGACCATCTCTATCACCAGTACTGGCGGCCGTTTCAGGGCTTGATCATTTTGATATACATATTCAAGTTTGATACTACCTAACCATCTTTGTCCATCCATACTTGTCATGATTTCATACTTCGGTTCAATCGAAATAAACTGAAAGCCCGGCATACCGATCAGTGGGTATTGGTTCTCTGCTGGTGATAGTTGAATCGTTTGATTTTTTGCATCCCAAGCAGCTTGGTAGCCCAAAGTGTTACTTACTAATTGTATTGGGACGTAAGTCTTACCATTATAGGTGATAGGGGTATTCGAGGTCGTATCAATGATCTGTCCGTTATTTACCAATTTAATCTCTGGAGAAAGAATCGCGCTGATGTTCATTCCAGCAGCCCCCAATGCAGTTGGAATGAGGAGAGTCATCAAGAATGTAGCCGTTAAAATAAGAGTCTTCTTTTGCATCATTTCCTCCTATTGCAATAAATGTATTTACATATAATTATTTCAAATAAACACATAATTGGATATAAGAGGAAATTACTAATTTAACCAAGCCTTTGTTCCCACTACCTTGGTCTCCCATAACTTTGGTCGTTTGCCAATCTTCCGCATTTTTTATAAAATATTGTTCATTCCTACTATTGTTCATGTCATGACGGTTTGCCTTATGAACGCAATTTAGCGGTTTTTATTGGGGCTCTTGGAGGTGAGTTCTTCATGAACGTTTACGATGTCGATGTCGTTCGCATGGAATTGCGAGATACGATACGAAAATATATGAATCATCATAAACTAAATCAATCGGTGACCGCCAAACGAATCGCGATCGGACGAACAGGATTCACCAAAGCTCTTAGCGGCACACAACTGTTCACGATTGAAACTTTGGAGAAACTCACTGAAATATTTGGAATGCCGCCCGGAGATCTCTATCACCTGTTCTATGGGGAGTGCATTGAGCAGCGAATGAAGACGTCCAGTACGGTTTTTATCATGGACAAGCTCGAAAAGTTCCTCCGCCGATGCCTAGAGGTTGGCAAATTCGATGTGGCCTATCAGCTGTTGGAACTGCTTTTGGAACACGACTCCAAAAAACGCGAGTTGATCTACTTGGTTGCTGAATCTATTTTTCATGCCGCCGAAGAAAAGTATGGCTTGCTTCCAACCTACAAGGAACCCGAATATGAACAATGCCTGTTTCTATACACGTACTATTCGCAAAACGAAACCGACTTCCAATCAGAGAAGTTAGCCATCTGTTATTTTCGTATCTACTATATGTCTCGTTTTGATGTAACTACCTCCTATGAACGATTGGTCATGCTACTTTCCGTTATCGAAAAATTGCCGATAAACGAGAAAATTAAGGCATACGATCGTGTGGTCACGTATTTCTACTTTGCAAGTGAGTGGAACAAAACGGTTGCCTACGCTCAAATCCTAGAGAAATTGACCGATGGAGTCGACGAATATCTATACGGTCACTGCTTGATGATCAAGAGTTTCGCCAAAAAGGAACTGGGCGAGTACGAGGAAGCCTTGCAGTTAACTTCCATCTACCGACAACTACAAGGTTTTGAGGAGTTCGGATACGGAAACCATTTGCTGATTCAAATCGAGTCTGGTCAGTTAACGTACATTGATTCGTACCTGGAATGGTTGCAGAAACAAGACCAGATTGAGTCTGGCCTATCCATCGTACTCAAGAAGTTACTGGAAGCCAAACAGTTCACCAAGGCCAAAAAGGTAATGGGTGATTTTTCTGGAAAATTCAAATTATTTCATGATAATATATTGATAGACAAGTACTGTATGAAGCTTCAGTTTTCTCTCTCGCTCTTGCATATCCACCTAGAAGAGTATGAGACGGGTATCGATCACTTGCTTCAAGCGACGATGAAGGCGTATCGAATGAGTCTGTTTCAAGAGATAGGCGCCATGATCTACACCTATGAACAAATCAGACAGCATGCGACTCTCAAACAACAGCTAACCTATCTTGAGATATTACAATCGTGGAAGGGAGGCCAGCATATTTGAAGAAGCTTCTGTTAGCGCTGATTGTCATTGCCGCTATGTCTATTCCAACGGTGGTTTCAGCAGATAATGGAGTACGTCCAGTTTCACCTTGTGTAAAAGGATGAGCCGCTATAGAATTTGCTTTTTCAGCATGCTTAACTCCAAACGAATCGCTTAAGAGTATCTCCGTCCCAAGAGATACTCTTTGTTTTTGCCTCGTCTTACAATTTCTACTAAAAAAGTGATGAAAAAAAGTAGACTGTCCAAAAGTAATCACCACATATTACCATACCTAAGTACAAAAGTTTCGATGAAAGAGATGGTTGTTCGTGATACAGGTAAATTTGGAAGAAAATCTTCTAACAGACCTAGGTTTAATGGAGCAAATTGAAGCGATGCGCAGACAGCTTATTTTTTTGGTAAAGGAAAAAGGCAGCTTTACGCATCCCAGTGTCGTGAATTTAAGCCAGAAGCTTGATTTGTATATTTTGCAAATACAAGTGAGATAACGTAAAAAAATGGAGCTCCCCTCTTTTTAGGAAGCCCCTGATCGTAAGTTATGTTTGGACGTGCTTTTGCATGTGGGAGATCGCTGCTTTCTCCAAGCGCGATACCTGCGCTTGCGAAATCCCAATTTCTTCAGCGACTTCCATCTGCGTTTTGCCTTCATAAAACCGCATGGATAAAATCATCTTTTCACGTTCCCCAAGGCGTTGCATCCCCTCTCGAAGGGCAATTTCCTCCACCCAGAGAACATCCTTGTTCTTCTCGTCGCTTATCTGATCCATCACATAAATCGGATCTCCGCCGTCTTGATAAATCGGCTCGAACAATGACACCGGGTCTTGAATCGCATCAAGGGCAAATACAACATCTTCCTTAGGCACATTCAACTCACTGGAAATCTCGATGATGGTGGGTTCCCGAGAATGCTTATTGGTCAGGTTATCCCGTACCTGCAAGGCTTTGTACGCAATATCTCGGAGTGAGCGCGAGACCCGAATCGGATTGTTGTCCCGAAGATACCGGCGAATCTCACCAATTATCATTGGAACCGCATAAGTTGAGAACTTCACATTTTGACCTAGGTCGAAGTTATCGATTGCCTTCATCAATCCGATGCAGCCTACCTGAAACAAATCATCTACATATTCCCCGCGATTGTTAAACCGTTGAATGACGCTTAACACAAGTCTGAGGTTACCGTTCACCAGTTTTTCTCTGGCAGAGTGCTCGCCACCTTGCAATCGTTCGAATAGGTCCCTCATTTCCTTGTTAGTCAACACGGGAAGCTTGGAGGTATCTACTCCACAGATTTCAACTTTGTTGCGTGTCACGCTTGTTCCCTCCTCAAAGCGAAGAAAGTTCCTATCCCGGATGTCTAGAGGACAACCACTTTCTGGTACGGTTTAGGAACAGTATCTCCTTGGATTGGGAAAATATGCGTTACACCATTTTGTTAAATTCTTTGCGCAAGCGTTTTATAATTCGCTTTTCTAGGCGAGAAATATAAGATTGGGAAATTCCCAAAAGGTCGGCTACATCCTTCTGTGTCTTCTCTTCGTCGCCCGCCAAGCCAAAGCGCAGCTCCATGATCGTCCGCTCGCGGTCGGTGAGTTTATCCAACGCTTTGTGCAGCAGCTTTCGGTCTACCTGATCCTCAATATTTTTATAAATCGTATCGTTCTCAGTCCCCAATACATCGGAGAGGAGAAGCTCATTTCCATCCCAATCAATATTCAATGGCTCATCAAACGAAACTTCAGAACGTATTTTGTTATTGCGCCGCAGATACATCAAAATCTCATTTTCAATACAGCGGGACGCGTACGTGGCCAACTTGATGTTCTTATCTGGATCGAAGGTGTTGACAGCCTTAATCAAGCCAATCGCTCCAATACTGACCAGGTCCTCAATGTTGATTCCTGTGTTTTCGAACTTGCGGGCAATGTAAACAACCAAGCGCAAATTCCGCTCAATGAGCATGCTTCGAACGGCTCCATCACCGGAAGGAAGGCGAGCAAGCAGGATCTCTTCTTCTTCGCGTGTCAACGGTGGCGGGAGCGCCTCACTACCACCGATGTAGTAGATTTCTTCTGCTTTGGCACCAATGGAAAGCAACAATCGATACCAGAGCAATTGGGCATGTAGACGAATTTTTACGAACATGCTAACCCTCCTGTTCTCTCGTAATGGATTCTTCTTTTTCTTGAAGTAAGGCAGGATGAACGATTGCTTGATACTTGCTGTCACTTGCTAGCGGTATGGGATTTAGACCAATCAGGACACGATTCGTTTCATAGCGCTTGCCGTTTGACGTTATCACAACCAAATCCGGCTTCGTTGCGACCATGAAATCCATCCCCCTCGAAACACTCCGATAGGGAATTAAGCGAATCCGCGTATGCCATTCCTCTGGCATTGCCGCGAGCAATTCGTCTAACCCGTCCAAATTGCTGACATTACTCGCCACATGTGTTACGAGCGCAGTCGGTAGAATATGAGTGAGGAGCTGTGACTCGACCATCATGACGGGAATTCGTGTGATTGGCTCATGAAGCTGATTTCCGGTATCCACCAGACCACGACAGATAATGCTTTGACCCGCAATGGTAATCCTGACGTCAACGAGAAACGCTTCCACTCGGCGCGGTTCCTGAATGGCTTGATAACTCCTTTTGCTCAGAAAAAAAATGAGGATAAACCCCGTCAATACAACCCAGAAGGTTGGCTTCGTCCCCACCCCGAAGCTGTCATTGTGGGTATGTAGAATTCCATTTACCACTTCACTTTGGGACGACATCAAATACTCTAGTCCAAAAACACCACCACCAAAAACAAATGCGACAAAGTAAAAAATGCATAAGTTCTGAATGAGTCTGAAGATTCTGGAGTAGCCAAAAGCGATCAGCAGCATGACGATTGAAAACAACAGCTTGACGGCCCACTGATACATGCCGGCAAACGAAGGGAAAAAGAAGAAGGCGATATAGGTGGAACCAAGGGCTGAAGACAAGAGCATCCTCCACCAAATCACTCGTTCTTTTCGAAAGAAGGCCGTAAACCACAACAATAAGGTATCAATTGCGAAATTCAGGAGTAGAATGATATCGAGATAAACCACCATACCGTTTTCACCCCCGTCGGCAAAAACAGTATATCTCAATGTTTATTCAAAGTCTGTCAGATCTTGACAGTTATTTTGTTTATTTTAATTTTTAATTTTTCCTGATTCGTCATTTCGCTTGTATTTTGGCAATGAATTCGCGATTTAGAATAAAAAAAGACTGCTAACGATAAACGTCAGCAGTCTTTTTAACGTAGAAGTATTAATTTTATACTTATTTCTTATTACGACGACGATTTCTCAGGAATGCTGGGATATCCAGGTTGTCCAGGCTGTTCATCGAGAGAATCTTCTCGTTGTCTTCTTCACGTGAGCGTGAAGGAGCTTGCGCAGAAGCCGTTTGCGCTGGTCGGTTGGAAGAAGCTTGCGGCTGCTGACGGTGAGCTTGTGCCGCTTGTTGGTTTTGATCGAATCCGGTAGCAATAACGGTTACAACAATTTCGTTCTTCAACTCTTCGTTAATCACCGCACCGAAGATCATGTTCACATCGATGTCAGCTGCTGAGGATACGATATCTGCTGCTTCGTTCACTTCGTAAAGACTAAGATTAGAGCCACCCGTAATGTTCATGATCACACCGCGTGCTCCATCAATCGTGGTTTCCAATAACGGAGACGAAATCGCGCGGCGAGCCGCTTCAGCAGCGCGGTTTTCGCCACTGCCAATTCCGATTCCCATCAAAGCAGAGCCACGCTCGAACATGACTGTTTTTACGTCTGCAAAGTCCAAATTGATCAAACCAGGAGTGGCAATCAAATCAGAGATCCCTTGAACACCTTGACGAAGAACGTTATCTACTTCACGGAACGCCTCCAACATTGGTGTATTCTTATCAACGATCTCCAACAGACGATCGTTTGGAATCACGATCAGTGTATCTACTTTTTCTTTTAAAGCAGCAATGCCCGCGTCAGCTTGCAAGGAACGTTTACGTCCTTCAAAAGAGAACGGACGTGTGACAACCCCAACCGTTAAAGCGCCGAGTTCTTTGGCGATCTCCGCAATCACTGGAGCAGCACCCGTTCCGGTACCTCCACCCATTCCCGCAGTAACAAAGACCATGTCTGAACCGCGCAAAGCGTTCTCAACCAATTCGCGGCTTTCTTCAGCTGCTTTTTTTCCCACTTCTGGATTAGCGCCTGCGCCTAAGCCACGCGTCAATTTTTCACCAATTTGCAGTTTAATATCCGCTTGGGATAATTGGAGCGCTTGGGCATCTGTATTGACAGTGATGAATTCTACACCTTTAACACCACCAGCGATCATGCGGTTCACCGCGTTACTACCGCCACCACCGCAACCAATTACCTTTATTTGCGCGAATTGTTCCAAATCTAGGTCAAATTCCAACATTTCGAAGGTTCCTCCTCACTGGTTCGTACGAAAAGCTTCCCTTAGCAAGGTCTTGGAGTATGTTTACTTTTTGTGCCGGAAGCTTTGCAGACCGCCACAAATCTGCCTGTTTGAGAAGCGATTAGCATGTCATTAAATAAATTCACTAAACCAATTTTTTACTTTTTCCATAATTCCCGAATCCTTCTGTTTACTTACTGAAGATTTCTGGACCGGACGAGTATTGGTAGGGATACGTTCTGCTTTCCGTTCGGTATGAGCAGCAGCATACTGTATCAGACCTACTCCTGTCGTGTATTGCGGATCACGTACACCGATATAGTCCGGAATCGCGATACGCACAGGTGTATTAAACTCTTCTTTCGCTAATTCAATCATTCCCGGCATTGTGACAGACCCACCGGTGAGGATATAGCCACCAGCGATATCATCTTGGTACCCCAAGCGATACACTTCATCTTCAATCAGATTGAAGATCTCGGCGGCACGCGGTTCAATAATGTTGGCCAAATCAACTTGTGTAAACTGTTTTTCGACATCGCTGCCAATCCGGCTCACTTTGAACTTCTCATCTTCGGACGCTTCATCGATCAGCGCGCAACCATGCTTGATTTTTGCCTTTTCTGCTACATCATTATGTGTGCGAAGTCCCAAGGCAATATCATTGGTGATGTGATCACCGCCAATTCCAATGACGGAAGTGGCCACAATATGACCTTGCTGGAAGACGGCTAGCGAGGAAGAGCCCGCGCCGATATCGACAAGAACGACACCCAGATTCCTGTCGTCTTTAGTCAAGGCGACACGACTCGCGGCAAGAGGCTGCAAAAAGATACCCGCAATGTTTAAGTTGGCTTTTTCGACACAACGAACGATATTATGTATGACTGTTTTGGACCCTGTCACAATCGTTCCTTCCATCTCCAGTCGTACCCCAATCATACCGCGCGGGTCCTTGATGCTTCGAAGCCCGTCAACGACAAACTCCTTGGGAACCACTTCGATAATTTCTCGGTCTGGAGGAAAGGCAACAACCTTAGCTGCTTGAATGACGCGACGTATATCCTCTTCTCTAATCTCACGGTCTTCGCTCGATACGGCGACTACCCCTTGAGTTTCATACAGTTCAATGTGATTTCCACTAACCCCTACATATAGATCTTCAATGGTCACGTCTACCATGCGTTCAGCATGATCAACTGCTTCCCGGATGGCATGCACGGTTTGGTCTATATCGACGATAGCTCCTTTTTTGATCCCCTCAGAGTGGGCTTGTCCCACCCCAATGATGTTAATCGTTCCGCCGTTTATTTCTCCTATAATTACACGGACTTTGGACGAACCGATATCTAAGCTGACAATGAGTTCATTATGGTTATTTACCAAACCTGTGACACCTCCCTACTTATGACATAACAATAGCGAACACATCTGCATAATCTATTCCACACTGGACAATCATTCCCTTTTTTTCAAGCATGAAATTTTAATAAAATCTTTAATTATGTTACTTTAGTCATGGTACTCATTCGCTTTTACTCAACCAATTTGATAAAATAATCCTACGTATGACTGCTAAATTATTAAAAAGACGCACTCCAAAAGCCACAATCGCCGCTAAATAGAGGTCAATGCCTAAGTATCCTCCGATAAATGCAAGTCCTGCGGCAAGCAAAGTGTTAAAGAAAAAACCAGACATAAAAATTCGTACATTAAACATTTTTTCCAGATACGAACGAATTCCTCCAAAAATCGTATCCAACCCGGCTAACAGGGCAATCGACAGATAATTGCTATACTCGAGCGGGATACGCAGGTCAAGTAAAAATCCCGCAGACAGGCCAACAATGAGTCCAAGGATCGGCAACCACATGATTTAAGAGTCTCCTTTTGCTTTAACTGGTTTCATATACTGTATGACTCTGTTTCCTTCATACGCGGAAATCGTCATATGCGTTCGCTTTTCCATAATCACGAGTTTATTGGCAAGCTGGAAGTTATCCTCTACTCCTGCTAGTTTCAGTCCAGTAAGCAAGTTATCCGGTACCCCCAACGCTTTTATTTCATAGGGAGGCCTAATCGGCTTCGTATCCACTTGTATTTCTTGTCCGACATTACGAATGGAACTGGTGGAAATCAGTCGTTGTCCATTAATGGAGACCGCTGTGGAGCCATTGGCAAACAGTTCGTTCACCAGCCAGCGCAGGTCTTCGTCCACCACCATAGTAGACGGGTAGGGAGCTTGTCCATTTTCAGTCGGCAATGGGGAAGTAGGAACAGGGGCATCGACAATCCGAACATCGATTCCCTCTCCTGAAGAAGAAACCAGACCAGCCAGTCTCTTGGCCTTTTCCAATTGATCCTTCATGACGCTGACAGAGTCTCCGGCATTTAAAGAAGTTTCGTATTCATAGAGAAGCTGCTCGTTTTTGGACATATCGACGAGCAGGCTTTTGTGCTTTTCCAACTCTTTTTGGAGAGAGGTTCGAAGTTCAGTTATACTGCGTGATTCAGACACCTTTGGGTCATGCTTGCTCTGCAATTGAGTAGCTAACATAAGACCTATAATAGCACTAATAGTTGTGAGAATAAATGTAATTTTGCGGTTTTGTGTTAACATAAAAACCATCCCTATCCCTTATGAAGAGCTTCCGATATTTTTAGTGTCACCGACATATGCTGGCAGCTGGACCATTTCCTTTTTCACTAAATCAATTTGTACATAGCCCTCGAGAAGGTTCATGACTCCCCCCGGCAATTTCAAAGCATTTTCCATAGTAATGGGATCCCCAATTGCTGTGATCACGAACGGAGCCGCTGACTTGACACCATTGACGATGACGGTCGGGCCTACACAGCGAATAGCTGAATTGCTGACCAGCCGCTGATTATTGATGCTAATCCCTTCCGCTCCTGCCGCAAACAATTCATTGACCACGCGGCGGATATCCCCCTCATGAACAATATACTTGGTAACATCACCTGAATTGGCTGCGTTGGGATTGTCCTGCAGGGTCACCACTAAACCAGGTCCCTCTACCTGAACAACTCCCGCTAGCATGCGCGCTGCTTCCAGTTCTTTCAATACACCCGCAGCCGCTGACTGTTGCTTCGCCATCGTTTCCTCGACTGTACCTACTTGCTTCTGTAACGCAAGCAATTCGACTTCCAATTTGTTGTTCTGTTCCTTCTCTGCCAGAATTCGCTCGTTAATTTGGGTTTCTTGCTGCCATTGTTGGTCACTTTGTCTTTCCTTAGTCCGCAGCTTCGTAGATTCAATCGAATTAGCCACAAGAAATCCAGTCGCGATTGTAACTAGCGACAGATATAGGTGAAACTTGCGTACTTTCATAGATTGGAGGACCCCTTCTCCTCACCCGTTCCTTCCTGCGCAGGAGTTTGGGTGCTGCCGTATTTACTATACCAAGTGCTTTCCAACATATAAATAATGCCCTTTTCGCCCTGCGGAATTTCTTTTACCACAGACGGATACCAAATAATTTTTTTCGCTAGCAGATAAATGACGCTTTGTACCTGGTTTCCATCTTTCATGTATAACGTAATCCGCTGCTTGTCATAAGCCGTCTGCGTCAGTACGATATCGGATATCTGGGAGAGAATGGATTGGGGAATCAAGGCTAGTTGCTTACCCAATTGATCCAGCAGATCAGGAGAATTCCAGTTCCGTATGATAGGTCTGTCAATAAGCTTCCCGCTGTAGTTTTTTTCTTGCAACAGTTTACCATTCTCAAGTAACGGAAACTGCTTGATGGGTGATTGAACGACAAGCGCCACCCGATTGAATTCTTGGACATGCAGTTGAATAACTCCAGGGAACTCACGTGTTACGGTGATTTCTTTTACCCCTTGAAGCACGGATGTGTTAGCTTGTACACTTTTTTGCCAAACATTGAAAAACTGCATCCCTTTGGAAAGTCCAGATGCCTGAATAATTTCATCCGACGAATAGATCGTATTGCCATAAACCTGGATATCACTTATTTTGCTGTAAGGTGAACGCACAAACAATACCGCCAAAATGATGAGAAAAAAGAAAAAGAGCAAGTAGAGCAGTCTGCGGCTTCCTTTTTTCTTGGGTTGTTCTGGTATTTGCCTGACTTGCGGGATGCGCTCATTATAAACCGACATGTCCGCCCCTCCGAATGTTCAATGTGACACTTCTGCTTGAAAACAGTGAAAGCGGCATAATGGATATATGCCGCTTCTTCATCTATTGTCATTTCCTATGTGGTTATCCGGGAAATAGACGCGCCTAGTTGTTGAAGTTGCCATTCTAAACGTTCGTACCCCCGGTCAATATGATGGATTCGTTCAACCGTCGTGATCCCTTCGGAAGCCAGGCCTCCTAACACCAATGCGGCACCAGCCCTCAAATCCGTCGCTTCAACCGTTGCACCCGTCATCTTGCTAACTCCACGAATAAAGGCGGTTCCCAAATCTACATAGATCGAAGCACCCATACGCGTTAATTCATTGACGTGTTTGAATCTTCCTTCAAAAATCGTCTCTTTGATCACACTCGTACCTCTAGCCATTGCTAGAAATACCATAATCTGCGCTTGAAGATCGGTAGGAAATCCCGGATACGGTGACGTCATGATTCGATCAATTGCCCGTGGGCGTGACGTGCTTTTGATTTCCATTATATCATGGTGGGTCTTGATTTCAACACCGCATGTACGCGCCACTTCAATTAATGCATTGAGGTGATTGGGAAGTGTATTCGCTAACTCCACGTGACCTTGCGCAATTCCGACCGCTAGCAAATGGGTACCGGCTACAATCCGATCCGGAATAATCCGATAAGTGACCCCGCGAAGCTTGGGAACCCCATCAATCTCAATCGTGTCTGTACCCGCTCCGCGGATTCTTGCCCCCATCGCGTTGAGGAAGTTTTGCAAATCGACAATTTCCGGCTCACGGGCGGGATTGTGTATGCGAGTCGTCCCCTTGGCAAGAACAGCGGCCATCATGATGTTCTCTGTTGCCCCCACACTTGGAAACGAGAGAAAAATTGTGCTACCGCGCAGCTTTTGAGCGCGAAATGTAATGTATCCTTCTGAATCTTCACTCTTGGCACCCAACGCCGCCAAGCCTGACAGGTGCAAATCAATCCGCCTCTCCCCAATATCACAACCACCTGGTCGGGATATGGTTACTTCTCCCAAGCGGGCGAGAAGTGGTCCCATCAAGAATATGGAGGAACGCATCTGCCCCATCAATTCATCTGGTACATGAGAGACAGATAATGAAGTGGTATCTAAGCTAACACATCCATCCGTGTGCTGAACTTTAGCTCCAAGTAAAGAGAGAATCTTGAGCATGACTTCTATGTCTTTTAAGTGCGGCACATCGTAGATATGAAATTGCCCTTCTGCCAAAATAGCGGCGGCGAGAATCGGGAGGGCAGCATTTTTCGCACCTTGGATCCGAAGTGTACCAGAGAGAGGTTTCCCACCTTCGATAGTAAAAGCCTCCAAACTTTCACCTCCGTGTTACCCCTCGCCCACCACCAAAACTTCCGGATGCAAATTCACTCCAAATTTCTCTTGGACAACAGATTGAACATGCTCCATTAAGGTGAGGACGTCGGCAGCCGTGGCTCCTCCGCAATTGACGATGAAATTGGCGTGCATCGTGGAGACTTGTGCTCCTCCAACCGTGTATCCTTTGAGATTGCAAGCTTCAATTAATCGGCCGGCATGATCTCCAGGTGGGTTACGAAACACACTTCCGGCACAAGGTTGTTGCAAAGGCTGAGACTGTCTGCGTCGATCCTTATACTTAGCAAGAGCTGCGGCAATTTCCTTGCGATCTCCTGTTTTCAGTTGAAAGACAGCTTCCAGTACAATGCCCTTTTGGGATTGCAAGATCGAATTGCGGTAACTAAATTGCATCTCCTCGTTCGATAAAACCTTGGTCTCGCCATTTTCAAAGAGGATTTCGGCTTCTTTAAGAATACGTGAAAGATCAGATCCATGCGCACCCGCATTCATGTAGACGGCACCACCGACAGAGCCTGGAATACCTCCCGCAAACTCAAGTCCCGTCAACCCCATTTTGCCTGCTTCCACCGTTAAACGAATCATCGAATACCCGGCACCAACACGCACCTCTTCACCTTTAAACTCACAGTGACTTAAGCCCTCAGCCACTTTGAACACGGCTCCTCTAATCCCTCCATCCCTCACTAGAAGGTTAGAACCGCGTCCAATTACTCTCCAAGGAATATTGTGACGATGGATAATTTGAACTGCTAAAATGAGTGACTCCTTATCCCTTGGCTGTATTAGCAGGTCGCAAGGACCTCCAATTCGCCAAGTTGTGTGGTTGGCGAGAGGCTCATCGACCCAGACCTTTCCAACACCAGCTTTTATCAACTCATCAGCGATGTATTTCATAGTGAACCTCCTGACACAAATGCTCGGTGGGAACTAATGCTATCACGTGTTTGCTTCATCATATGCGACTTCCAAGAAGGGCGTGACAGACGCCCATCTAGACTTTTACCAGCTCTTTGACCACACGATAAATCGCAGAGGCCGCGTCCTGTTTTCCTAGTCGGAGTGATTCCTCACGCATTTTATGATGCAATTTCGGATCGGTTAAGAGCGGTGTAAGAGCGTCTTGGAGTGTTTGACCGGATAGATCCTTCTCCAGAATGACTACCCCAGCTCCCGCCCGTTCCAAACCTCGAGCATTCTTTTCTTGATGATTATTTGTTACATAAGGAGACGGAATCAAAATGGCCGGAATGCCAAGTGATGTGATCTCCGCCAGAAACGAAGCGCCAGCCCTGTTGACGATCGTATGAGTGGCTGACAATAAATCGGGCATCTGATGTACAAACGGCAATAGTGTCAAGTTCTCAGGGAATTCCCCTTGTTCGCTTAACGCAGCCGAAACTTTATCATAATGAACGTCCCCGGTTACATAGACAAAATGATAATCCGGATGCTTTTTCATAAAGGGAACCAACTGGATGGTAGCCTCGTTAATCGGTCTTGCCCCTCGACTGCCGCCGACAATCAAGATGATCGGCTTATGGGTTCCGATTAGTTTCTGGCCTTCCTCCGCTCGTCCATGCAGCACTTCCGTCGCGCGTGGATTGCCTGTATAAACAACCTTGTTCTTCGGAAAATGTTGCAGGGATTCTTCAAAGGAAACCGCTACTCGGCTAACAAACCTCGTTAAAAACAGATTCGTCAACCCTGGCACCACGTTCTGCTCATGAATCATGGTCGGGATGCCCAATCTGGCTGCGGCATACACTACAGGACCGCACACATAACCACCTGTCCCGATGACAATATCCGGCTTCCACTTCCGTAAAATCTCTTTGGACTTGGAAACCGAGCGAATAAACTTCCACGCTGTGCGCAAATTCTCCAGGGTCAGTTTACGCTTGATACCCGAAATATCAATCTGTTCAAACGGCAGTCCATGTTTGGGAACCAGTTTGGATTCCAACCCTTTGGCTGTCCCGAAATACAAAAATTTAGCCTGCGGTTCATGGCGTAAAATCTCCTCTGCTACCGCAAGCGCTGGATAAATATGTCCTCCTGTACCTCCACCGGTCAAGACGACGCGCATATGAAATCACCTGTTTTCTTTACTTTTCTTCTTACCTGGAAAACCTTGAGATATTAAGCAGAATGCCAACCCCGGTCAGCATCAAGGTTAAGGATGAGCCTCCATAGCTTAAGAAGGGAAGCGTAATCCCGGTAACAGGAAACATGCCGGTTACAACCCCGACGTTGATTAATACCTGAATGGCAATCATTCCAATAATACCAAGCGCGAGCAAACTTCCAAATAGGTCTGGGGCAGTAATTGCGACTCGCATCCCTCTCCACAAGAGCAGAAGGAACAAAAGCAATACGAGAGAGGCCCCAATAAACCCTAATTCTTCGGCGACAATCGAAAAGATAAAATCATTATATGGCTCCGGCAAATAAGAAAACTTCTGCCTGCTCTGTCCAAGCCCGAGTCCAAGCAGCCCGCCTGGCCCGATCGCAAACAGGGATTGAATGATTTGATAACCCGTATCGCGCGGATCAGACCACGGATCAAGAAAAGCGGTGATTCGATCCATCCGATACGGAGCTGAGATAACCAATCCCGCAAATCCGGCAAGGCCAAGCATTCCTAAACCGACGAAGTGGCTATTTCTCGCTCCAGCGGCAAAAATCATCAGGAGCGCCATGCCCATCAAAACGGTACCTGTCCCTAAATCCGGCTGTAACATAATCAACCCAAAACAAGCTCCTGGGACCATAAGTGCTGGGAGAAGTCCTTGTCGGAAAAATACAATCTCCTTTTGATTATCGGATAGCCACATGGCAAGAAAAGCGGCCACACCAAACTTGGCGAATTCGCCAGGCTGAATGCCGAATGAGCCGAAGCCCAGCCAACTTTTGGCGCCGTTCACTTCTTTTCCGATGAACAATACGAGTACCAGAAGTCCAAGCGAAATGAAAAATCCTGTCTTGGCCCATTTCTTCCAAACCCAGTAGTCGATATTCATCATGACGTACATGGAAGCAAGTCCTAAAATCGCAAAAATAAATTGCCGCTTGGTGAAATAATACATATCGCCAAATTTGTTAAAGGCGAAAACAGCACTGGCGCTGTACACCATGACAATACCGACACCTAAGAGAAATAACGTGGCGAAAATAATCAGGAAGTCAGGAGCAGTTCGTACCTTACTCATCGCAAGCCATCCTTTCTGGCACTGCCCCTCCTTCACTCGCTCACGAGGGGCTTTTATCCAAGGCTTGTTCTAAGTTTATGCACGGCTTCCTTAAACATGCTCCCCCTTACCTCAAACGAAGGGAACATATCCCAGCTTGCACACGCAGGACTTAAGAGAACGACATCGCCCGCATTTGCCAAAGCTGCGGCAGCGCGAACAGCCTCCTCCACAGTATCGACGCGAACACGGTCGCTAATCCCCGCATCAGAGGCTCGATCCAACAGAATCTGAGCAGTTTCTCCAAAGGTAACCACTGCCCGAACGTGTTGGGATAAATAAGGCACAAGCTCCTGAAAATCGATGCCCCGATCAAGTCCGCCTCCAATCAGCACAACAGGATTCTGAAAAGCAGAGATCGCTTGAATCGCCGCTTGGGGATTGGTGGCTTTGGAGTCGTTATAATATTTGACCCCTTCAACAATCGTCACAAATTCCGTCCGGTGCTCTACACCCTGGAAGGTGGACAATACTTGCGCCATTCCAGCAGCTGTGGCTCCCGCCAGCTTGCACATGATCACGGCAGCGAGAATGTTCTCCAGATGGTGCTTGCCTTGCAAAGCGATATCGTCGAGTTTAATAACGGTTTCTTCCTCGCCTGTATGAGAGCGGAAAATCACGTGGTTGTCCCTTACAAAAGCACCAGCAGGAACTTCCCGCAAACGGCTGAAAAAGTAAGGTGTCGCCTTGATCGAATCAGCTAATTGGCGAACATTCTCCTGCTCATAATTAAGCACGGCAAAATCTTCGCTTGTCTGATTGGCAAAGATCTTCGTTTTTGCCTCAAAGTACTCTTCCATCGTGTGATGGTAATCCAAATGGGCTGGAAAAAGATTAAGGAGAGCCGCAATCTTCGGACGAAATGTACAAGTACCCATTAACTGAAAACTGCTTAGTTCCGCCACCAGGAACTGGTCAGCACTCATCTGCTCCGCCAATTCGCACAATACCGTACCGATGTTGCCGCCAGCCACCGCATCTACCTGGGAGGCTTGCAGCATCAATGTAACCAGTGTAGTCGTGGTGGTTTTCCCATTGGAGCCGGTAATTCCGATAATCGGCGCTTTTGACAGCTGATAGGCGATCTCCACTTCGGTTATGACTGGAATCTGCTGCTCGATTGCTTGTTTGACTGGAGGGGCTTCATAAGGAATCCCCGGGTTTTTCACCACTAATGAAACTCCCGTATGGATCAGATCATCTGGGTGATAGCCTGTAATCACTTGAATGCCCAAATCTTCCAATTCTTCTATACCAACTGATTCTTCGCGCGGTTTCTTATCATTGACAATCACATGCGCACCAAAGCGGTGCAACAGTTTGGCAACCGCTACACCGCTTTTGGCGAGACCTACTACAACAACCTGTTGATTCTTGTAAGTGTCCATTATTGTACCACCTCTAAATAAACGCCTAATCCTGCAAACACCATGGCAACCAGCCAAAACGTCACAACCACACGCCACTCGGACCAGCCTGTCAATTCGAAATGGTGATGCAAGGGACTCATGCGAAAAATTCGTTTTCCTCTGGTTTTAAACGAAATCACCTGCAAAATGACCGAAAGCGTCTCAACGACAAACACGCCGCCGATGACTGCGAGAAGTAGCTCTGTTTTGGTCATGATCGCGATACCAGCCAACGCTCCGCCTAACGCCAGGGAGCCTGTATCCCCCATAAAGACGCGGGCAGGGTGCGCGTTGAACACCAGAAAGCCAAGAACTGACCCAACGACTGCTGCGCTAAAGATCGCCGTGTCAGGATCATATGCAAGCCAAGCGATAATGGCGTATGCTCCAAATGCGATAGCCCCTGTCCCCGCTAGCAAGCCGTCCAGACCGTCGGTGAGATTGACCGCATTCGTCGTTCCCACCAAAAGAAAGATTAAGAATGGGAAGTACATCCACCCCAACTCAATATTCCAAGGAGTTCCAGGCAAATGAAGAGACGTATCGTGTCCCATTCGTATCAATAAATAATACGCGATGATAGCCAACAGAATTTGACCCGCAAATTTTTGTTTTGCGGTTAAACCAAGATTCCGCTTTTTTAGGATCTTGATGTAATCATCCAAGAATCCAATAAGTCCATACCCGAGAGTAAGTAATAATAAGAACATCAATTCAATATTGGTATTCGCAAACTTCAGGACGGTAAACACCAGGGCCAACAAAATGATGGTCCCTCCCATGGTTGGTGTTCCCGCTTTCTTTTGATGGGACTGGGGGCCTTCTTCTCGAATGCTTTGACCAAATTTCAGCCTTCTTAGCACCGGGATGAATAAAGGACCGATTAGTACTGCAATTAAAAACGAGGCAATAATCGTGATGATGAGGACATTGTCAAAAGGCATGCCCCAACCTCCTTTCCACCTAACCTAAGCTTTTTTCTCTATTTGGGAATTCTCCTTCAAGGAGAGGATTGACGTACGAGCAACTTCGCGATCATCAAACGGAAGAACCTCACCTTTGATGATTTGATAGGTTTCGTGTCCTTTACCCGCGATGAGGATCACATCATTCTCTTGCGCCTGGCTTACGGCGTACTGAATGGCTTCACGTCGATCAACCAAGGATACGTACTTGTCGCTCGCAACATCCTTCAGTCCTTCCTCCATGTCGCGAAGAATCGCCATTGGTTCTTCGGAGCGAGGGTTATCTGACGTTAAGACGGTTAGATCCGCATAGTTCGTTGCAATTTTGGCCATAATTGGGCGTTTCGTTTTATCCCGATCTCCACCACAGCCGACAATGCAAAAGACTTTTCCTTGAGCGAATTCCTTCACGGTTCCCAGCGCATTCTCCAAGCTATCTGGGGTGTGGGAATAATCGACAATCACAGTAAAATGTTGTCCAGCGTCTACAGCCTCAAAACGACCGTTGACCCCTTTTACCTCTTGCAGACTCTGTTTAATATCGGCGAGGGAAATACCCTCAGCGAGCGCCGTAGCGACTGCCGCCAGCGTATTATAGACATTGAATTTACCGATCAATTGCAAGTTAAGCTGCGTAGTGCCTGCAAATGTATGTAACGTATAGGAGGTACCTTTGCTCGTAACGCGTATATCGGTAGCAGATACATCTGCCTTGTTTTCGATTCCATAAGTAATCACTCGCGCGGCAGTGACACGCGCAAATAACTCAGAAGCCGGGTCATCCGCATTAAGCACAGCCGTTTTCATCGTTTGAACATCGTAGTCATTGCCCAACTGGGAGAATAACAACGACTTGGCCTGCTTGTAGCTCTCCATCGTCTCATGGTAGTCCAAGTGATCCTGCGTCAGGTTGGTAAATACAGCGGTATGAAAGTTGCAACCACGCAAACGTCCCATATCCAGAGCATGGGAAGAAGCCTCAATAATGGCATATTCGGTTCCGATCTCTCTCATTCGCCCAAAAGCGCCTTGCAAATCCAAAACATCAGGAGTTGTATTCTTTACTTCCTCATAAACCTCTCCGATTCTCATATGGATCGTGCCGATTAAACCGGTTCGCTTTTTTTGATCACTCAGAATTTTATCAATCAGATGAGTGGTCGTCGTTTTGCCGTTTGTCCCCGTCACCCCGATCAGTTTCAACGCTTTCGTTGGGGATTGGAAAAATAAATCAGCCACGATCGCCATTGCTCGTCTCGTATCAGGAACAATTGCTACCGTAGCATTCACATCCAATTTTCTTTCCGAAAGGATCGCTACCGCTCCCTTGGCTACCGCTTGTTCTGCGTATACATGGCCATCCACAGTAAAACCAGTCAGACAGATAAATAAATCCCCTGGTTTTACTTTTCGCGAGTCCATGCTGATTCCAGTGATGGTTCTATTATCGTCGCCACTTACTTGTACGAGTAGTAGAGGAGCGAGTAATTCTTTCAGTTGCATGTGTATGGCACCCCATTCTCCACCTAGTATAGACAAAAGTACGTTCATTTCAAAACCAAACCGATAAGAGCGTTTGGTTGACGGGAGAGCGTCTTCCAGAAGGGAGACCCTCTCCACGAAGAATTATTGTATAGCTAATTACCGGTTTTGTCACCAAGGAAGATGCGAATTTTTGAGCCTTCTTCAACTTTTACCCCAGGAGATGGAGATTGCTTCACCACAAAAGTCCCTTTACCGGAAACATCTAGTGGAATGGTATAGTCATATGCGGCTAAATCTTTGGTGCTCAACCCAACTAAATCTGGGACCTCCAGATAACGCTTGTCGCCATACTTATACTCGCGTTCAATTTGTCCCTGACGTTTCGGCACTTTCAGATAGTGCAGGGAGGACTCCATTATATTTCGTACAATTGGCGCCGCGATTAATCCGCCAAACGCCTGGGCTTTGGGATTATCTACCGCTGTATACACCAATATCTGCGGATCGTCCGCTGGCGCAAAGCCAATAAAGGAAACGATATATTCGCCTTGTGAATAGGCACCGTTACGAACCTTTTGTGCGGTACCGGTCTTGCCCCCTACTCGGTACCCTTCAATGAACGCTTTAGCCCCTGTACCTTGGGCTACGACGCTCTCCAGCGCATACCGAACCTTGGCTGAGGTCTCTTCTGAGATCACTTGACGCACGACTGTCGGCTCTGTTCTTCCAATAATATCGTGGGTGACACTGTCATGCCACTCTTTGGCGATGTAGGGCTTCATCAACTTGCCGCCGTTGATCGCCGCCGCGACCGCAGCCATCTGCTGAATCGGAGTAACCGAAACACCCTGCCCAAACGACGTCGTGCCTAATTCCACCGGACCTACGCGGCTTAGTTTAAATAGAATGCCGGTTGCTTCCCCTAAAAGGTCAATGCCTGTTTTCTTCCCAAAACCAAACTTACTGATATATTCAAAAAGTTTTTCCTTGCCCAAACGCTGCCCCATCGTGACAAACCCCGGGTTGCAGGAATTCTCGACAACCTCCAGCATCGTTTCCGAGCCATGCCCTTGACGCTTCCAACAGCGAAGAGGTCTGCCTGCTACCGTGATATAACCGGGATCGAAAAAGGCTTCCTTCAAATCAACCTTACCTTCATTTAAGGCCGCGGCCAGCGTCACAATTTTGAACGTAGAACCAGGCTCGTAGGTTTTCCAGATCGGCAGATTACGATTGTAGCTCTCAACCGGGTAGTTCTTATAGTCCGCCGGATTAAAGCTAGGGCGGCTGCCCATCCCCAGGATCTCACCCGTCTTGGGATTCATCGCAATAGCTAACACGTCATCCGGTTGGTAGGCGACAACCGCCTGATCCAACTCCCGTTCAATAAATGATTGAATCTGGGCATCAATCGTCAAGTACATGTCCATTCCGTTGATGGGCGCTATATAGTGCTCCGATTCACCTGGCATAATCTTGCCTCTGGCGTCTGCGGGATAGGATACATGTCCTTTTGTTCCTTGCAGAAACTTGTCGTAGACACGCTCCAAACCCGTTAACCCCTGATTATCTATTCCTGTAAACCCAAGCAGATGGGCAGCAAACTCGCCTAACGGGTAATCCCGCTTCGAATCTTCGGTCAAATAGATTCCAGGCAGCGCCAGTTCCTGAATGAGCTTTGCCTTTTCCGGCGAAATTTTGCGACCGCCAGGGATTTTATCAATAATGTATTCCCGCTGTGTAATCGCTTTGTAGATGTCCACTTCTTTTTGCCCGAGTGCCGTCGCCAGCTGTCGCGCTGTATTCGCCGGGTCCTGAATTTGAACGGGGATGGCGATAACGGTCAACATACTGACATTTTGCACCAGCACCTTCCCGTTGCGATCCGTGATCAAGCCACGCTTCGCTTCGAACGGGATGTTTCTCCTCCATAAATCATTCGCTTTATCTTGCAGATCCTGACCCATAACGAGTTGGATGTAACCGAGCCGGGTAATCAAGGCGGAGTATAAGACAATTCCAATGACCAAAGCGATAAAGATTCTACGGCGTACGGTAACATTCGATACCCGCACAGCAGAAACCCCCTTACGAATAGGTTTGTCTTCTTTACCCTATTCGCCAAGGGGGCTTGTTAGAACTATTCACAGCCTCGTCTTAAGACTTCACTATGGAGCGGGTTGTACAAGCGTCACTTGCAGATTCCCTTTGGGCGGGATCACCGTTCCAGGTGGAATGCTCTGCGTATCTACATATCCATTCCCCGTGACGTTGACATTCAAGTTGACGATTGAAGCAAACTCCATGACATCTCGCAAGGACTTTCCTTTAAAATCTGGCATGCGTACGTCTTTTACCCGATCGGTAATCAGTACCACCTTATTGCCAGGATACACCTTTTCCAAGGCGCTTGGATACTGACTGACAATCTTGGTGCCAGTACCAACAGACTCTACATCAAGTCCTTGCTGTTTGGCTCTGGCAACTGCAGCACTAGTGGCCATCCCCTTAAAGTCAGGCATGGTCAATTCCTGTGGCTTCTCACTCACCTCTTTCGGCTGGGTAAGATCTGGCGACTGCTGCAGGTACTGCAAGCTTCTCTCCATAACGGAGTTAAAGATTGGCGCGACCATCAGTCTACCCCAGGTGCCATAACCTTGATCGGTTACTGGATCATCCACCATGACGTAGACCAGCAAACGAGGTTTGTCTTTTGGAGCAAATCCAATAAATGACACAATATAGTGGCCCTCCAGGATCTTGCCTGTTGTTTCATTGTACTTCTGAGCTGTACCCGTTTTACCCGCAACATGATAACCAGGGATATTGTAGGCGCCCCCTGTTCCTTCTTTGCTGGTCACGACAGTCTCGAGTATGTCTCTTGTGCGTTTTGCGGTAGCCTCTGTGACAACTCGACCAACCACCTGTTTGGGATAACTCTTTACAACCGCTCCTGTATGCGGGTCACGCAATTCTTTGACGATGAGAGGCTTCAACAGTTCGCCACCGTTCGCGATGGCTCCAATCGCCGCTACCTGCTGAATCGCCGTTACGGCAATCCCTTGTCCAAATGTCGTAACCGCAATATCACGTTGGGAACGCGGGTGAAGGAAGCTTTCCATGTTTCCTTCGGTTTCTCCCGGCAGATCAATTCCGGTTTTTTTGCCAAAACCGAATAGATTGAAATAGGTGTTCAATAAGTCTTTTTTCAAACGTTCGTATCCCAGAATAACGAAGGCAACGTTACTCGAATGTTGCACCCCTTGCAAGAAGCTAATCGTACCCCATCCGCGACCGTTGTGATCCTTGATGGGCTTACCTTTTAATTTGGTGTACTGACCGGATGGATAGGTTTCGGTTTCATTAAACAGGCCTTTTTCGATCGCAGCCGCCAGCGTTACGATCTTAAAGGTGGAACCTGGTTCATACATACTGGTGATGGCCACATTGCGTTGTTCCTTGTAGTCCTTAATATCCCAATATTTATTGGGGTTGTACTGAGGGCGGTTAGCCAGCCCCAGAATTTCACCCGTATTGGGGTCGGCCACCACAACGGTCATCTGCTGTGGCTGATACTCCTTGGCGGTAATATCAATGGCTTGCTCGACGTACCCCTGGATATTTTGGTCGATGGTGAGCACCACATCCGAGCCGTCTTTTGCAGGCTTGTATTGTTGTTCACCGTTTGGCAAAATATAGCCCGCTCCGTCTTTTATTAACGAAAGCTGCCCTGGTTCTCCCGCTAACTGCTTGTCAAACTGCTTCTCAATCCCCATCTCTCCCTTGTCCTCATAGTTGACATACCCTAGCACATGGGAGAGAAACGCGTTATTCGGATAATAGCGACGAGTCGTATCAGTCAGGAAAATTCCCGGCATCTGATTCACTTTACTCTTCTTACCATCAGTTCCGACTGGATATTGAAGATTCTCAATCTGATTTTTTTGGTCCTCCGTGATTTTATTCCCTTCACGCCCGAACGTCACGTAAAGCGAATTAGGTCGTGTTAAGACTTTGGTCAGATTCTCCATGGGGACTCCGAGAATAGGAGCCAATTTCCGCGCTGTTTCGAACGGGTCCTTCACGTAATCGTCTCCGATACGCTTGGCCTCGTCTTCATTACGCGGATGAAGGACGCCGTTCACCGTGTAGGCCCTGCCTTCATAAGCCAGAATCCCGCCGTTTCGATCCAGTATCGAACCGCGCTGCGCATGAATATTCTTGTTCCGCTCCCACTGGTCCTTGGCTTTGTCCAAAATTGAAGAGGCTTCCACCGTCTGTATCCACCATACCCTGACCAAAAGTCCCATGAACAGCACAATCAGTCCTGCTCCAAACAATAATGCTCGACTATTAATTCGTCTTTTTGGATCCACTCACTTCACCTCAAAAAAAGTAGTTCATCGCTTGAAACTACTGATCGTCAATGATTTACAAGCATGAAACAATGGTGCCGATAGAAAAAGTACTCCCGCACAATGATCGCGAGAGTATCGTAGCTAGTTATTTGCTTGAACAACTGTCTTCTTGGACTGAGAACCATCCAGAGAGATCACCCGTACAGCTCCTGGAGAAAATGTCATCCCCATCTCTTGCGCCCCTCTGGCAACCTCATCGTGGCTACTCATCGAATCTACTTTCAATTGGAGAGCCGCATTCTTTTCTTGTATATCCTTGATCTCGATCTTGGTCGCTTGGATTTGGTAATTTAATTCGGAAATTTGAACGTATCGGTAGCCAACAAACCCTGCCGCAGAAACAATCAAACAAACTAAAAGAATATATAAGAGCTTTTCCTGCACCGGGATGGCTGACTTGATCACAACCGTACGTTTTTTGCGCGTTGTTGTTTTTGATTTTGATTTCGATTCCAACTCGACGGCTAAATTTCCTCGGTAATAATAGCTCACAAGTAATCTCCCTTCTTCCTTCCCCTTAATCGGATAGTTTTTCGGCTATGCGTAGTTTGGCTGAGCGAGCACGAGGATTAAGCGCTAATTCTTCTTCACTTGGCAAAATCGGTTTGCGGGCGATGATCTTCACGACTGGCTTGTTCCCGCATACACATTGTGGAAATCCAGGCGGACACGTACATCCCTGCGCAAAAGATTGAAACACTTGCTTACAGATGCGGTCCTCTAACGAGTGGAAGGTGATCACGCTTACTCTTCCTCCCTCATTCAACAATTGAATGGATTCGTGAATCGCATCACGAAATGCGCCCAGTTCATCGTTTACGGCGATACGGATCGCTTGAAATGTCCGTTTGGCTGGATGTCCACCCGTTCTTCTAGCTGGGGCAGGAATTCCCGCTTTGATTAATTCTACTAATTGTCCGGTCGTCTCAATGGGCGATTGTTCACGCTGCGTCACGATTTGCCGGGCAATTCGGCGCGAGAATTTTTCTTCACCGTATTCCCAAATAATCTTGGCAATCTCCTGCTCATCCCACTCATTCACGATTTCATAAGCTGTAAGAAAAGCATCTCGATCCATTCGCATGTCTAGTGGGGCATCGGCGTTGTAACTAAATCCTCGCTCTCCCTCGTCCAATTGAGGAGAGGAGACGCCCAGATCAAACAAAATGCCGTCAACTTCTGAGAGTCCTTGCTCTTGGATCACATTTTTTATGTAGCGAAAATTGCTTTTGACCAGTGTGACACGATCCATGTATGGGGCTAATACCTTCTTGGCATTCTCTAGGGCAACATCGTCCTGGTCAATGGAAATCAATCGTCCGCCATCTCCCAAACGAGAAGCAATCAGACTAGAGTGTCCTGCTCCACCCAAGGTACAGTCCACGTACACGCCATTTGGTTTGATCGCCAATCCATTTACAGCTTCTTCTTTTAATACCGTAATATGATGAAACAAGTTTGTTCCCCCCGTTGTTGATTACAAATTAAAGTCGACGAGTTTTTCCGCGATTTCACTGAAGGAGCCTTCCGATTCTGTAAAGTAATGATCCCAAGAATCCTTGCTCCATATTT
This sequence comes from Brevibacillus ginsengisoli, assembly GCF_050113715.1. NCBI lineage: Bacteria > Bacillati > Bacillota > Bacilli > Caryophanales > Paenibacillaceae > Brevibacillus > Brevibacillus ginsengisoli. Next base: position 284,731 of record NZ_JBNJQR010000003.1, on the reverse strand, counting down.
CCACGCGGTTGGATACGCCAATCACCACACACTCTTTGGCTAAACGAGCGTGCTCTCGCAAATTGGCTGGTATTGTTACCCTTCCCTGCTTGTCCCACTCGCATTCGGTTGCACCGGAAAAGAAAAACCGGGTGAATGCTCGCGCGTCTGCTTTGGTAAAAGGAAGGGACTTGAGCTTCTCTTCCAATGCCTTCCACTCATCTATCGGGTAGACAAACAAACATTGATCTAGACCACGGGTAATCACGAAAGAAAATCCTAGTCCCTCACGGAGCTTCGCAGGGATGATCAAACGGCCTTTATCGTCAATGGTATGTTGATATTCTCCCATGAACACGGCCCATCCCCCACTTTCCTCCCAAGGGGCACCACTTTCCCCCACTTTTCCCCACTCAATTACCTATTTGCTATTATAAAAAAAAACCTGCATTTGTATGCAGGTTTTTTTTCTTCAAGTTTTTAATTGTTTTGTCAGCGCAGTTTTGGATTATTCGACCCAGCTCTCCAGATAAGCTTTTTGCTCACTTGTTAATTTGTCGATGCTGATTCCGAGCGCTTCCAATTTATACGTTGCCACCATTTCGTCAAGTTCGTATGGAACATTCAGAACCTTTTTGCCGATTTCTTGGTGGTGTTTGCTTACATATTCAAGTCCAACCGCTTGCAAGGCAAATGTCATATCCATAATTTCTGCCGGATGTCCGTCACCTGCCGCCAGGTTAACCAGACGTCCTTCCGCAAGCAGATACAATTTACGCCCATCTGTCATGACAAATTCTTCGATATCTTTGCGAACGACACGTTTGGATGTCGAGAGAGCTTCCAATTCCACCTTGTTCACTTCGACATCAAAGTGACCCGCGTTAGACAGAATGGCGCCATCTTTCATCACTTCAAAGTGTTCTTTGCGGATAATATCACGATTTCCTGTTACGGTTACGAAGTAGTCACCACGTTTGGCCGCTTCGTTCATGGACATCACTTCAAATCCATCCATATACGCTTCGGTTGCTTTAATTGGGTTGATTTCGGTTACGATGACTTTTGCGCCCAATCCTTTGGCACGCATGGCCACGCCTTTGCCGCACCATCCATAACCCGCAACAACAACGGTTTTTCCGGCAACTACGAGATTGGTTGTTCGGTTGATCCCATCCCAAACGGATTGGCCCGTACCATATCGGTTGTCAAACAAGTATTTACAGAACGCGTCATTAACCGCTACCATCGGGAATTCCAGCTTGCCTTCCGATTCCAATGCTTTCAGGCGAAGGATGCCCGTAGTGGTTTCTTCCGCTCCACCCAATACTTGAGTCAACAAATCACGTCGTTCACTGTGCAGAATGGTAATCAGGTCTCCGCCGTCGTCGATGATCAGGTCAGGACGAGTTTCCAGGGTTTTGACAAGATGGCTTTTGTACTCTTCTGGTGACGGATTGTACTTGGCGAAAACGCGAATCCCGTCTTCCACCAGTGCTGCACAAACGTCATCTTGAGTAGAAAGAGGATTAGAACCCGTGATGGTTACTTCTGCTCCACCTGCGGCGATTACTTTTGCCAAATAAGCCGTTTTCGCTTCCAGGTGCAAGGAGATTGCTACTTTTTTGCCTGCAAATGGCTTCTCTTTTTCGAAGCGGGCACGAATGCGGTTCAAAACCGGCATATGCTCTTGAACCCAGTCAATTTTCAAATGACCATTTGGTGCCAATGCCATATCCTTGACGATGCTTTCAGAAACGGTGTTCATTCTTGTGATCCTCCTTTTAGGAAACATAGGCTCTCAAAACCAATCTTTCACTATATTACCATACCTGTCTATGCGCTTCATCTATTTTATAGTCGTCGAAGCTGTGGGTTGATCTTCACCCAACAAGAGCCCAAAAAACTTGCGAATCGCATGCGGAAGCCATTTTTTCTTGTGGTAAACGAGCTGCTTGCAGACACGAATCTCAGGATGCGAGAACGGCAGGATGATCAGCTTACCTTTATCCACATCCTCATGTACTGCGATCCGCGGAACCAGAGCTATTCCCAACCCATAGGCCACACACTGCTTGATCGCTTCCAGGCTGCCGAACTCTAGCGAGGTTTCTGGTCTCGTGCCTGATTCTCTTAGGACAGTTTCCAGCATCAGCCGATAACTGCATCCCGGCTCCGTAACAATCAAGGTCTCGCCGGCAAAGTCTTCCGGTTTGACAATCTGGGCCTTGCTTAACCGGTGATCAGGAGAAGCGATCATCACCAGCTCTTCTTCGTGAAGCGAGACGCTTTCCAGATCGGGGTGGGTTTGCGGATAATCAAGGACAATTGCAAAGTCAAACTTCCCCTCACGCACTCCTTGTCGCAAATCATGACAAATGCCAGGCGTCAAAAACATCTTGATATTGGGATGCTCTCTGCGAAAGGCTTGCAGATAAGGCGGCAAGTAAAAAGCCGCCAACGATTCTACCGTGCCGATGTTTAGGGTTCCTTCCATTTTTTCTTCCTCGGAAAGGCGTTCCTTGGCTTCGTCGATTAGGGATAGCACCTGCTCCGCATAACGAAGCAAAAGCTCTCCAGCTTGTGTCAGTTGTATTTTCCGCCCCCAACGTTCAAAAAGGATCGCCCCAAACTCCTGCTCCAGATTCTGAATTTGAGTGGTGACACTGGATTGGGCATATCCCATCGATTCGGCCGCTCGTGTAAAGCTTTGCCATTTGGCCACCTCACGAAAAGTCCGTAAATACCGCGTATCCATTCGTTTCAGGTCCCCCCATTTCGTAAAACCAGGCCGTTATTTCACAATAACGATCCCAAGCAAATTCATATCATCAAAAAAACCGATTGCAATTATCAATTATTATAGATAATAGTGATTGAACAGTCTATGTTACACTGATGCTACAAATGAGAAAATGAGGGATTTCATATGGAAAAAGTCACCCATCAAGCGCATGAACTGCGGGAAACCTTGTCTTTCCCGCAGATTGTCGCTCTTTACATCGGAGCCGTGGTTGGTTCAGGAGTCTTGTTAATTCCGGGATTAGCGGCAGAAATCGCCGGCCCCGCCTCTATCCTTGCCTGGCTTGCCATGTCCGTACTCGTCATCCCAATGGCGATCACCATGGGACTTCTGGCGGCCAAACATCCCCACGCGGGTGGTGTCTCCCACTTTGTTCGTCTCGCCTATGACGACCGACTGGGGAATATGGTTGGATGGTTTTTCCTTTGTTCCGTACCTATTGGGGCTCCCATCCTCTCCATCACAGGCTCCAAGTATGTCGCACTTCTGTTAAACTGGAGTGAAAGTCAGGTGTTTGCCTTGGCTGCTCTCATCCTGATCAGTGTCGTAATGATGAACGTCGTCGGGCTGCAAGTCGCCGGAAGAGTCCAAACCATCGTGGTTTCCTTAATTGTCGCCATTCTTTTATTAGCGATTGGGACGTCAATTCCCCACGCTTCCATTCACAATTTTGTCCCCTTTGCTCCAAACGGCTGGGTAAGCGTCTTGCAGGCGGCTGGGCTGTTGTTCTGGTGCTTCATCGGCTGGGAGGCCGTCACCCACTTATCAGCGGAGTTTGTTGACCCGCAAAAAAACGCCATTCGCGGAGTCCTCTGGAGTGCGGGTATTGTTGCGCTACTATATTTCGGTGTCGCCTTGATGACCGTCGCTACTCACAGTTATGGCAACGGATTATCGGAAGCTTCACTTAGCGTTATGGTTCAACTTTCGCTTGGCAAAGCTGGTGGGTGGGTCGTCGCCATCACCGCCTTGTTCATCTGTATCGCCACTGCCAACGCCTATGTGAGTGCCGCGGCGCGAATCGCTTACGCTTTGTCAAAAGAGGGAATCGCCCCAAAATGGTTTGGCATCCTGCATCGCAAACATTCGACTCCAGTAGGCGGACTTCTTTTCTTAAGTATCTGCTTTGCCATTGTGCTTGGCGTCCTGTACAGCGGTGTAGTGGATTTGGCTCACTTGATCCAGTTACCCAACGCGACGTTTTTTGCGACGTACATCGGGGGTTGTCTTGCGGGAGTTCGCCTTCTTGGCGACAATCGGTTCGGCAAAGCTTGCGCCTGGATCTCCCTCGTGATGACGATTGGCCTCTATCCGTTTCTCGGCTGGTCGGCCCTATATCCGCTCGTCATTGTTGTCGTGTTGTTGATTTTTGAAAAAAGAAGAGGCTTGCGATATGAAAGGAAAGCTGACTTCTCTTAATGGGAAGTCAGCTTTTTTCTGCAAATTATGAAAGATAAAACACCTTATGCGTGGCATCAAACGAGAACTCAGCTGCGACCAAACGATCCACGAGATCTGGTCCATACAAATTCATGAAGACGAACAGATTGAGCATTCTCTCTTGCAGTTTTCCCTCCGGCAGCAGTGACGTTTCAATCCGCTCCAGCCGTTTCAATCGTATCTGATGCTTATCGATCTGAGCTTGCTTGCTTCTGGTTTCGAGAAAATGAATTTCTCGCTCAATACGCTTCAGGTTGGTTAACGCTAACTCTTCTAGCCCCTGATCCAAACGGCCGACTTGTTCTACTAGCGGTCGATAGTACGACAGCATTTCTTGTCGCGCTTGGGCAAATTGCTCCGTCAGATTCGCGTCCACCAAGCTGTTTAAAAAGTTGGCTTTCCACTCGGAGTAGCCGCTGATCACTTGGGAGACGGTCAGGTTGAATTGCTCCATACATCGCTCAATCGCTCCAGCTACCAGCGAAATCGACGTTCTTGGCAAAACTATCGGCAGCTGATAACCCAATTTCTCAAAGTACGCCTTAAAATAGGACCAATACGCAATCTCCCCTGGTCCACCGATAAAGGCAAGTGTCGGAAAAATATGCTCTTGGGCCATCGGGCGGGATACGACATTGGTGCTAAATTGCGTAGGATCTTGATCAATCCGCCGCAATAGCTCCGTACGAGTCATCACGAGTTCACGATGTTTGGTGAAGAATTGCTCCCCCTCTCGATAGAGAAGCAAGCGTTCTCCATTATGATAGACAAATAAATTGGCCTGTTTCTCATCCAGTTGAATCTGCTGTGGATAACCGTTGCGTTCGAGTTTATCGCTCGCAGCCAATAAGAGATCCTGGATTGCCTCTGACGAAGTAACGACGGAATGGAAAACGGGTTTTTCTAAAGCCCGAATGTAATCGGAGCTCGATTCGACCAGAACCAAGCCGTGTTTACCAAACAAATGAGCCATAATTCGCGCAAACCAATCCACAAGGGTCTCAGATTGCTCGGCAGCCTTCTTCACTTCCATACGCAGGGATTCTGTGTAAGGGGTTTCTAATTGTTCAGCGAAAAATTGATGAATCAGTTTATCGATTTGCTCCTGATCAAAAGCGAACTGACTTGCGGACACTTTCCCCGCTTTTTCTGTCGACAGCTTCTTTTTGACCAAACGCCCTTCTCCCGACAACAGGTAGGTGTGGTTAATTTCATCCAAATCGTGATCTTCCCCGGCAATCCAGAAGACGGGAACAACCTGAACCCCCAATTCTTCTTGCATGCGCCTGGCTGTTTGAAGGAGACTGATCGCTTTGTGGATGCTGTACAAGGGACCTGTCAGAATTCCTGCTTGCTGTCCGCCAATGACCACTACGGTGTCCTTTTGGCGAAGTGTATCAATACGCTCCAGCGCATACGAATGATTACCAATCTCACGGTTATATGCCATCAAGCCATTCACTAATTCATTGCGATGCGCGAATGGGCGGGATTTTAAGTAAGTTAGACGGGCGTGATAGGAAGCCATCTCGTAAGGAGCATATTCAAAGAAATCAATAGCAGTTTCTTTAGCCTTGACGTAATCTTCTGCTAAATCATTGCTTTGAGAAAGTAAGATACTTTCGTTTTTCATGTCTCTTCCTTCTTTCTTGTGTCCTCTTGAGCATTATAGCATGGAAATTCCCCAGAATGAAAATAAGACAACCGATTGGTGGTTGTCCTTTTTTCCTACTCTTCTTTTACAATTGTGGAGGCGTAACCGTCCAGATGATGACGGCTTCATCCTTGCCTGTGTTGGAAATGATATGAGTCTGAGCGTTGTCAAAGTAAACGCTGTCACCCGCTTCCAGCTCAAATGCTTCCTCACCCATCCGAATGTTGACGGACCCGCTAATGATTACCAGACATTCCTCTCCTTCTGCTTGCACTAGTTGGTCACGCGTCTCTTCACCGGGTTGAAGCCTTACCTCCAGTACACCCAGGCGAGAATTTCGACCAGTGGACAAAAGTGAATAGGTACCAGTTGAATCAGGTAGGATCATCTGTCTTCTTTTTTCCTGTCGGATGACATGAACGTAATTATGGTCGATCTCTTCAAAAAAGTAAGAAAAATTGGATTCCAAAGCTTTGGATATCCTCCAGAGCGATTCAAGCGACGGTTGTGATATTCCTCGTTCCACCTGGCTTAGTAATCCTTTACTTAATCCAGTTCGGGACGCCAAAATTTCGAGCGTAAAGCCTTTCTCTTTTCGAACGTTCCGAATTTTTTGTCCCACCATCTCAATTGGAAGCCTCATGATAACCCCCCTCTTTCTCCTAAGCCCGATTATTTCCTTTTATGTATTTTCATGTATGAATTAACCGATCTGCATTTGTTTCCAAATTCCTGTTCCAAACAGCGCGAAGTAGGCTAGCATAAAGAACAAAAAGGATAGGCGCCAGGTAGAAAAGCTAACCTTGCCCCATAAGATCCTACCGCGCTTCTGTTTTTGCAGCCAAATTAATAAAGAAGCGATGAGCGCAAAAAGTAACCCGATCCACACCCATACGGTAATGCTTCTGGGCCAGATTTGATCATAGGCGACTATGACCGCATGAATCAAAAACACATTGGTAATGTTTACGGCCCATCTTGCGGCCATGCGTTTGTTCTTGCTAGCCAACAGAAACAACACGTAAACTACGAAAAAAGCAAGAAACGGAACAGTGGTAAACACACCCCAAATACTACTCAGCAATTTCATCAAAGGTCTCTCCCTTTGATCGCGGCAGGTTTGACTTCAAGAGAACCGCTCGATACAGCGTATCATTCATGGGTGTCATTATTTCTAGTTCACGCGCTCGCTCAACGATATATCCGTTGATGGAATCGATTTCAGTTTCCTTGTTGTTTAACAAGTCCTGCAGCATCGAAGAATAATTTTTTGAAGTACTTCGGCAAATGTATAGAATATCCTGCCAATCATTCTCAGCTAATTTGTGTCCAAATGCTTTTGCAACCATTCTCACTTCTTCAAAAACGCTTCTCATTAGCTCCAACATCGAAGGAACCTCCAGAAGCTGACCATTGGAAACCTCAGCGATGGCCGTCAAAGGATTAATGACCGCATTCGCCGCCAATTTGCGCCACAGAAGAGAGCTGGTCTCGTCAACATACTCGGCAGGGATCTCACCACGCCTAGCTCTATCGACAAACGCTTGAACGACAGGATCTTGGGCCAGCTGAGCAACCCAAGGACCAATTCGAATGATACCTTGTCCAGTATGAACAACTTCATGGAGAGAGATTCTGCGCGCTCCTTCCGTATTGACGCCAAAATAAAGTTGGTCAGAAGGTACACTCTCGGCTAGAAGCTCCCGATGCCCCATTCCATTCTGCAGGGCGATCACTTTGGCGCCAGGCGGGATTTGCTGGAGCTTTTGGACGATGGAGTTTAGTTGGGTCTGCTTAACTGCGATCAGATAGATGTCTGCCAGCGGCCATTTTTGTTCAAATGAAGAAGCGAGTACCGGAACCGTCTGAATCTGATTGTCCAGTTCATGGAGGATGATCTTGGATGCCCGAATGCATTCCGCTTGTTCTTCGCTTCGAGTAAGGAGATGGACAGCTACCCCGCCGAGTTGCAATCTAGCAGCCATCAGTAATCCGACTGAACCCCCTCCAACAATCACCGCTCGCATCTTGTGTGCCTCCAGATCTTCTGAATTAAAATATTTTTATCAAGCATACCAAAGAGCTAGTCTTACGAGAATAGAAAATTTTTCTAATAATAAAACCGCCTCATTCAATTGAGACGGTTTTGCAAGAATTTCGTTACAACTAAACAGGATAAACTGGATGCTTGCGGTCAGTGAAGGTTTGTCGTTTGTTGCTGTAGGCCTCATAGCGGTTGATTAATTCCTGGCGCAAATCACTTGGAGCGACAATTCCGTCAACAATCAAGTTGGAAGCAAGCAGATACAGGTCAATATCCTCCTGGTACTCCTTGCGTTTCTCCATGATGAATGCCTGACGCTCCTTAGGATCCTCGATTGCCTGGATTTTATTGCTATAGACGGCATTGACTGCCGCTTCAGGACCCATTACAGCGATTTGTGCACCTGGCAACGCCAAACAACAGTCTGGTTCAAACGCTGAGCTTGCCATTGCGTACAAACCTGCGCCATACGCCTTGCGTACGATAATGGAGATTTTCGGTACGGTCGCTTCCGCCATGGCCGAGATCATTTTGGCTCCGTGGCGTATAATTCCCGCACGCTCCACTGCCGTTCCGATCATGAACCCAGGAACATCGGCAAGGAACAGGAGTGGAATATGGAACGCGTCGCACAGATTAATGAACCTGGCGGCCTTGTCCGCTGAATCGACGAACAGCACTCCGCCTTTGACCCGAGGCTGGTTGGCCACAATGCCAACTGGCTTTCCGTTTAAGCGCGCCAAACCGGTCACAATCTCTTGCGCAAACAATTTCTTGATTTCAAAGAAAGATCCTTCATCCACTAATGCGTCAATAAAATCATGCATATTGAACGGCGCATTCTGATTTTCCGGTACGATCGTAGTAATATCCTTCGCGTTTGGATTCGGCAGTTTGCCATCCAACACGGGTGGTTTTTCTGTATAGTTCACTGGGAAAAAGCTCAGGTAGCGACGGGCATGGGCAATCGCTTCTTCCTCATTGGCTGCAAGCACATCTCCACAGCCGCTAACGGAGCAATGCATACTCGCGCCACCCAGTTCTTCAAGTGTCACTTTTTCACCAATAACCATCTCGGCCATACGAGGCGACCCCAAATACATGCTTGCGTTCTTCTCAACCATAATCACAATATCGCAAAAAGCCGGGATGTAGGCGCCACCAGCCGCGGAAGGTCCGAACAAGACGCAGATTTGCGGAACTTTACCTGATAGCTTCACTTGGTTGTAGAAAATCCGTCCGGCTCCACGACGTCCAGGGAACATCTCCAACTGGTCGGTAATTCTTGCTCCAGCAGAGTCCACGAGATAAATCAAAGGAACACGCAGCTTCTCCGCAGTTTCTTGAATGCGGATGATTTTTTCTACCGTTCTCGAACCCCAAGATCCCGCTTTTACTGTTGAGTCATTGGCCATGACACATACAGTTTGACCATTCACTTTGCCTATTGCGGTGACTACGCCATCAGCTGGAAGATCTCCCGCCATGAAGTTGGCAAACAGACCATCTTCAATCATAAACTCGTCGTCAAATAGCTGCTTGAGACGGTCACGCACAAACAATTTATTCTGTTCTTTCAACTTTTCGTGATATTTGGCTTCTCCGCCTTCATGTACCTGCGCCATTCGTTCGCGCAGCGTATCTTCTAAATGTTTGCTCATAATACCCTCCTCATCACTCTACGCTTCTTTACTCCCCGCGGTAATTGGGCCTGCGCTTCTCCTTGAAAGCTTCCAAGCCCTCTAAGCGGTCTTTCGTTGGAATTAGCACCTGGTAGGCATTGCTCTCCATCGCAAGTCCAGTCTGCAAATCAACCTCCAAGCCAAAATCAATCGCATACTTGGCTTGCGCCAACGCAATCGGCGCATTCTGAGCAATCTCTTCAGCCAACTCCAGGGCAGCGGCTAATACTTGCTCTTGAGGAACTACTCGGTTGACCAATCCAATCGAGAGCGCTTCCTGCGCAGAAATGCGACGCGCGGTAAAAATCAGCTCTTTCGCCTTCGCCTTGCCGACAATGCGTGGGAGGCGCTGCGTTCCTCCCGCTCCCGGAATAATTCCAAGCGAGGTCTCCGTTAAGCCCATTAGAGCCGTTTCGCTTAACACGCGCAGATCGCAGGATAGCGCCAATTCTGTTCCACCACCAAACGCGGCTCCGTTGATCGCCGCTATCACTGGTTTGTTCAAGCGCTCAAGCTCGGTGAACGTATCACGAATCGTGCGGATAAACTCTTGTACCTGAGACTCGCTCATCGTGCGGCGTTCCTTCAGGTCGGCACCCGCGCAGAACGCCTTCTCCCCCGCACCCGTAACGATTACGGCCCGGATGTCCTTCTCAAATTGAAGTCTGGCGATATGATCTCGCATGGTACGGAGTGTTTCAAGATTCAAACAATTGAATACATCAGGACGTTCTATCGTCAGGATTCCGACCTTGCCTTCTACTCGTAAACTTACGGTCACTTATGTCTCTCCTCCCCCATGCTAAACTAGCTTTGGCAATTGTAGGCTTTCAACATTTTGGAGGGCAATTCACGTCCAAGCTCCTGTTGGATATAACTGCCCGCTTGCAATAACCGCTCCAGATTGACCCCTGTTGAATAGCCCATTCCTTCTAACAAATAGACTAGATCTTCGGTTGAGATATTGCCCGCTGCTCCAGGAGCGTATGGGCAACCTCCCAAGCCGCCAATCGAGCTGTCAAAAATGTGAATCCCCTTGTCCAACGCAGCAACCACATTGGCAAGTCCAGTCCCTCTCGTATCATGAAAATGGGCGGCTAAGCGCTCAGTCGGAAAATTCCGCACAAGCTCCGCAAATTTCTCATGCACCTGTTTGGGCGTGGCAACTCCAATCGTATCGCCGATGGATACTTCATCAACACCCATCGTAAACAACGCTTCCGTCACCTTTAACGTGCTCTTGATGGAGACTTCCCCTTCATACGGGCAACCAAAAACGGTTGAGACATATCCCCTAACACCAATCCCCAAACTCCTTGCTTCTTCTACCACTTCTTGCAAGACCGGGAAGGTCTCTTCAATGGTTTTGTTGATATTTTTGAGGTTGTGCGTCTCACTTGCCGACATGAAGACAGCGATTTGACGCAGGTTTGTTTCGCGGACACGCTCCATCCCCTTACGATTGGGGACGAGAGCGCTATACATTACTTCTGGATGGTGTTCAATCCCATTTAGTACATCCACAGCGTCAGCTAGCTGCGGGATCCACTTCGGATTGACGAATGACGTCGCCTCGATCTGGCGTAAACCTGCGTCAGCAAGCTTATTGATCAAGGTGATTTTACTTGCAGTAGAAACGATTTCTCGCTCATTTTGCAGTCCGTCACGAGGGCCTACTTCTACAATTCGGATATCCATACGCTTCCTCCTTTTCACAAACCTAGCGAGCGCTCAGTTGGTAAGCGTGATCAATTAATTATTCCAAAACGAGGATGACATCGCCTTCATTGACGAAATCACCAATCGCCGCTTTGATTTCCACGACCTTGCCATCTGCTTCGGCTTGCAAAGGCACTTCCATTTTCATGGATTCCAGTACCAAAACATCCTGACCCGCTTTCACATCATCGCCTACTTGCACTAATACATTAATAAGGGTTCCTGCCATATTTGCTGTAACGTTTTTCATTTGGATACACTCCTTGTTTATTTGTAATGTAGAGTTGAACTCTTGCGAATGTTCGCATTTATTGTGATGCTTTTAACGCTTTATTCTGGATAAATTGCGTATCGTAGACGCCTCGTTTGAAATCGTCATCCTCTATTACTTCCAAAAGGAATGGGAGATTGGTTTTAATCCCGCTGATGTGGAAGCCTTCGATCGCTTCTTTCGCTTTGGCTACCGCAATTTCACGTGTGCTGCCCGTTACGATCACTTTGGCAATCATCGGATCATAGAACGGTGTCACCTGTGTGCCGGCTTCTACGCCATCGTCAATGCGAATGGCTTCTCCTGTTGGCGGTTGGTACTCGGCGATCATTCCTGGCGACGGGAAGAAAGTCTTCGGATCTTCCGCGTAAACGCGCAGTTCAATCGCGTGTCGATGTGCTCGAATCTCTTCCTGAGAGATCCCCAACGCTTCGTTGCGGGCGATGAAAATTTGGCATTCCACCAAATCAAGTCCTGTCATTTCTTCGGTTACCGGATGCTCGACTTGCAGCCGCGTATTCATTTCGAGGAAGTAGAAGGTTTGGTTTGCATCCATAATAAATTCTACGGTGCCAACACCGGTATAGTTGACGGCACGCGCGGCATCCAAAGCGGCTTGGCAAATGGATAAGCGTGTACTCTCACTTAAGAATGGAGAAGGGCTTTCCTCTACGACCTTTTGGTGGCGTCGTTGAATGGAGCATTCTCTTTCGAGGGCATGCAGGTAGTTTCCATGCTGGTCGGCTATAATTTGCACTTCAATGTGATGCGGATTCTGCACGAACTTCTCAAGGAACATTGTATCATTGCCAAAATAGGCTTTGGCTCTACCCTTGGCTGATTGGAACGCCTGACGAAGCTCCTCATCGGAGTTGCACACCTGCATCCCGATTCCGCCGCCGCCCGCGCTTGCTTTCAACATGACGGGATAGCCGATTTGATTGGCAAAGTGGATGGCTTCCTCCGCAGTCGGCATATCCGCTTCGATTCCTGGTACAACGGGAACCCCTGCTTCGCGCATAATCTTACGGGCAGTAACCTTGTCTCCCATATGGGCAATAACCTCTGGAGTTGGGCCAATGAATGTAATTCCTTCTTCCTTACATCTTGTTGCAAATTGAGAATTCTCCGACAGTAATCCATAGCCTGGATGAATAGCATCCGCACCTGTTGATTTGGCGGCGGTCATAATGGCTTCCAAATTCAAATAGCTTTGCGGAACAGGTGGAGGGCCGATCAAAACGGCTTCATCTGCTTCACGAACAAACGGCATGTCTTTATCTGCTTCAGAATAAACAGCCACTGTGGCAATCCCCAGCTTTTTGCAGGTGCGAATAATTCGTCGGGCAATTTCCCCGCGATTTGCGATCAATACCTTACGCATGGCTACTCTCCCTTCTTCATTATCTATTCTCTATTTTGCCACTTCTCTGACGATTCTTCTAGCAGGAAATTTCAATTTCCTTGCAGGAAAACGAAATCATTTCCTTTTTACCTATCTAAAATGTCGTTTTACTTGTTTCAATGGAGAATTTGTTACCTAATTTGTGTATAATAGAAAAAAGAAAAAATATGTGGTAAATGTCTTGAGGGGGAGTGTCTGACATGTACGAAGTAAAACGCTTACGTATAAACTACAAGACTCTAGAGGAGTTCCAGAAGTTTCGTGAATTCGGAATCGAAGAATTGTCCATGAAAGACGATTTGGAAGCCAATATTATCGAAAATGATTCCGAATCTCCATTCTACGGAATTTATCAAGATAACCTGTTGATCGCCCGTATGAGCTTATACAAAATTGACAGCAAGTATGACCGCTATTTTCAACCGCAACAAGACTATTACGAGTTGTGGAAATTGGAAGTATTGCCTGATTACCGCGTAAAAGATTTCGGTACCGCACTCGTGAACCACGCGAAAAGCTTTGGTTGTCCAATCAAAACCAACTCTCGATGCCGCGCGGATGAGTTCTGGTGCAAAATGGGCTTTACGCCAGTAAAATACAACTTCATGCGCGACCGTGGGGAAAATCCGTACGTGTGGCTGCCTGAAGGGGTCGAGATGCAAGACTAAAAAAGAAGCGGAGCTTAGCTCCGCTTCTTTCCATTTTATTAAACCCACTTAAGATAAGACTTCGTCCACTTGCAGCCTCCTTTGAAGCGATGCTAAGTGAAGGAACGGAGAAAGGGAAAAAAGTCGCCACTCAACCCCTTTAGGGGCGCGTAGCGTTTGGCGACTCCCTTTCGCAGAGAAAGAACGGACATTTCCACTACTATGCGAGCTTCTACAGAGCTAAAAGGGACGAAGTCTTATCTTCTTGCTACTCTACTCGCTCCAAATTCCCGTTAGCATCCATTTTAAATACGGGTTTAGAGGGTTCTTCCTCTTTGAGGAACGCCAACTTTCGCGCTCGATCCATGATTTGCAACAGAGCCTTGTAATCGTCGTTGACTCCCTGTACACTGTCCAGCTCTTTTTTCATTTTGAAGTTGACCTCTTGCAGGGCTCTCAACTCTGTTTCTTTGTGCTCTAAATCTCGCTCTAGCTGCTTGAGACGGCGTACCACATCTTTGTACTTCATCAATGTACGGATAGCCTGATCCAACTGTTCCTCGTCTTGCCCAACAGTTGGAGGCTGGGCAATAGTCGGCGTCGGCGTTGTGACTTGAGGCAATGGTGTCGGGTTAACATTCATCTCGTGGAAATCTTCTGTAGCCATTTCCGCGAGCACCTGAATCCGCCCCGCTTTCTTCAACTGCTGTCGCTGACTCTTAGCGATCGCGATTGCAGCCTCATACCTTTTACGGACGGCACTGTTCCAGCGAAACCCACATGCCGCCGCTGTACGACCGAGCCGCTGCCCCACTTCCTCGAAAGCAGCGAGTTGCGTGCCGCCTTCACGGATAAGGCGAAGGGTTACTTCTGCTAATACCAAATCATCGTCATCTGTCCAAGCATCTTGTCTTGAAGCTACCATATGTGATGTCCCTCCCGAATACTTATGAGGTGAATTAGTTCATTCTATGCTTTTTCCTATTCTCGTAGAATCTCTTTCTATCAGGAAACTTAGCAATCTCCAAGTCAAAGCGACTTTGGAGTGTTTGATATCCTATCGACATAGAAAAAGTATCTCCAAGCCTCATAAAAATTAAACGGGAGGAGTCTATTTACCGCCAAACTAGCGTTTCTTTAGAAACCGTTGAACCACCGCAGCATGCTGTTCACTGCCCCACATGGTCGAGCATTTTTCAATTTCTCGCTTGATCCGTTCTTCTCTACTGACTCCTTCTCGCTTCCACGAGAGGATTCGCAGGTAAGCTTCAATTCCTTCAATCGGCTGGGAAGCAATCTTGCTCGCGAAATTCATCACCGAATCCTCCAACTGCTCTGCTGGAAAAATCTCCTGAAGGAAACCCAGTCGTTTCGCTTCTTCCGCAGAAATTCGTTCTCCGGTCAAAAGCATCGAAAGTGCATTCGCCTCGTTTAATTTGTCAAACAGGCGACTTCCTCCACCCCATCCTGTGATGATATGCATCCCAATCTGGACAAATCCAAGCATCGCGGTGTCGACCGCAAAACGAAAATGACAGGAGCCCGCGAATTCACAACCTCCGCCAATGGCTGTTCCGTTGATCATGGCAATCGTCGGTTTTGGATACTGGTCGATATTTTCCAGTAATTCACCGATTTTGTAGAGCACAGGAAACGCTTCTTCTTTTCCTTTGGCCAAAATGAGCTCACTCAAGTCTCCACCCGAGATGAAAACTTGTCCCTCCCCCGTAAAGATCAGTACCTTCACTTCCGGATCCTGACGGTATTGATCAAGTAATACGGTTAATTCTTCTACCATCTTCAAATTGATGGCATTTCTTTTTTCCGGACGGTTAAGCGTGATGAGCGCAATCCCTTGCTCCACTGTTGAATGTATGGTTTCCAACGCGTCCTGTCCCCTTTCCATTTTGCCTCATGATCTAAGTTTTCATTTGATCACAGAGAATATTCCTAATCGTATCAAGCAGGCTCGTCTTTTTCCACAGCCAACATACAAAAAAGGAAGCGATGTTGATTCCATCACTTCCTTATCATGACTCGTTTATTAAGCTAACAAGTTTTTCATTGCTGACTGATTAAAGCCAATAATCACATTTTCTCCGTCGGTTAGAATCGGACGTTTCAACAGGCGAGGATCCTCACTTAACATTTCAAGCAATTCGCTAACTGTCATATCCTCAATTTCCACATCGAGATTTTTGAACTTTTGACTGCGAGTAGAGAGGATTTCATCCATTCCATTCGTTGTCATTTTGATGATCTCGAGAAGCTCCTCCGCGGATGGCGGGTTTTTGAACAAGTGTCGTTCCACGTACTTCACGCCATTCTCAGCTAACCACGCCTTCGCCTTTCGACAGGATGTGCAGCTCGGATATGTAAAAAATGTGATTGTTTGTCCTTGAGTAGCAGTCGCCATGACAACCCCTCCATACAGATTACACGAATTTTTTGTGTAATCTCAACTTTTTGATCAATTGGATCTGTCTTTCATTCACTTATTCTTCTCTTCAGCTGATTTTAGGTTAAAACCCTTCAATACGCACATATTATTAGGAATGTAAGAGAATCCAACTAGCTTTATAGATAGGAAAATTATACAGACCACAAAAACACTATGTCAATAGTATTTAATATAATAAATTTAAACTTTGAGGTATTATTGTGAAATGTATGTTACAAGCTTAACAATCCACTAAAAATCAGCTACACTAGACTTCGACAATATTTGAAAGGGGGAAAGCGTATGGAAAACGATGCTCAAAAATTAACCAACGCTCTTGCCGACCCCACCCGTTTCTCCATTTACCAGTACATTGCTGCAAGTCGTCAGGCAGTAACTGTTCAAGAGGTTGCGGATCACTTCTCCATACATCCCAATGTGGCACGCCTCCACTTAAGTAAGTTGGAAGACGTAGACCTGCTTCAATCGATTTCTGATAAAAGCGGTAAAGGTGGCCGTCCAAGTAGACTTTATTCATTATCCGATCAGGTGGTTAGTTTGCAATTTCCACCGCGTGACTACCAAACATTAGCAGATATCGCGATTGAAACGATCATGTCATTAGGGGAACATGCGGAAACCGCCTTGATTAGTATGGGCCACCGTATGGGTCTGGAAGCAGCAAAAAGAGCTCTGATGGAGACCTCGCTCGATCCTAGCAATCTTCCATTTCAGAAAGCTTTAGACAGCATCACCCGTTTGATCATCGCGCAAGGCCTTAATCCTGAGATTCATGTGACGGAGGAAGGGACGATTCGCTTCCGCGTATTCAACTGCACATTCTCCGATGCCGCGAAAAAATATCCGCAAAGCGTATGCAAAATGCATAATGCCCTTCTCGCAGGAATGTTTGAAGCTTATTTTGGAAAAGTTGAATTAAAAGAAGAACAATCAATGATGAGTGGTTGCCAATCTTGCAGTTATTCCGTCGTACGCTTACCAAAAGAATAGGCGTCAACATAGCAATGTAAGCGTCATAAAAACGACATAGCTTACGGATTTACACATTTCTCCATGTCCATTATAATTGGAAGGGAAATCTTGCTATTGGAAATACTGCCAGAAGGGGGGATTTTGGATGGATCGCATGTATCGTGTTCTTGGTTTTTGGACGTTGATGATTGCACTTATGGCTCTTTGGGGCTCGATTACCAAAATGGCATTATTGTTTTTTGCTCTAACCGCAGTTTTTGTAGCGCTAAGCTACATGCAATTGTCCGAAAAGACCTACATAAAAATCTTCTTCGGATTTATGTTCTGCTCGTTTGTAGGGTTTACCTACTACACATTCTTCTTGATGCCTGTTGGCGGAGCAGAACATTCATTTTTACAGCTGATCATGTAACAGACCCTGTTTTACCATCCTCTCTTCAGGTGGACGCACCTCCATCGTTTGAAGACGCAAAAAAAGATGCTCCTCGTGAGCATCTTTTTTCATTGCTTTTATAATTGGTATTCATTCAACTCTTCCGTTGAACGAGAAACTGAAAAACTCCTCCCATCCCTCCAGGAAGAATTAACTGTTGGATGGCTCGATTTCGTTTCATCGCTTGGCTGGTAAACGGATTGGTATCCTGATGATTTTGGGCTTTATACAAGATTCCGTGCTCGACGAGAAACTGATCTTGTCGCTGGTAACTGACGGTCTTAAGCCCCACCCCTTCTCCCCACTTCATTAAAGCTGAGAAGTTGACATGGGCTGTCAAATCCTGTTCTCCGATGTGAATGAAAGGGTCCTCGTGTGCCTGATGACGATAATAGCACATGAGCGTTCCGCGATTCCGGCTCGGATGATACAACTGCTCTTGAACATCCCCGTAATCGATGGTTAGAACGTATCCTTCCTCCAGCAACTGCGCCATCTGAGCAATCGCTGATTTCATCCCGAGATTGACCTCGAAACGAATACCGGAGCGAACTTCCAGACTCTCTTCCTCCATAAAAACAGCGATCTCCTCTGTCAGACAAGGCATACGAACTTCACGCAATTCCCCTGCCTTCGCGGTGACGCCGATTTCATGCCAGCCATCTGGTTTACGCTCCACAATATGTACCGGAAACGCGTCAAAGTATTCGTTGGAGACAATGACCCCACGGACTTTCTCGCTTGAAGCCGCTTCCTCAATGGAGGAGTACCATACTTTGCGACCAGGAAACTCAAGGATTGCTTCCGCCTGAAGCTCACGATGGTAGGGACTTGCTTCCACGAGAATGACCTGCATCCGTACATAGAGATCCGATCTCGTCGCTTTGATCCGTTCGATCATGTGCTTCATCATATAGCCGGTTCCCCCACCTACCTCGATTAGGGTGGGCTGGTCGGTTTTCAACTCATCCCACCAGCCACAGATGGCATCCGCCAACGTCTCGGCAAATACAGGATGAACCGTCGCACTCGTGAAGAAGTCCCCTTCTTTTCCAACTTTCGGCCTAGAAGAGGTGTAATAGCCATGCTCTGGATGATACAAAGCTAGTTCCATAAACCTTGAAAATGGGATCACTTGATGAGGACTTTGCTCAATTTCGGTACAAATGATCGATAATAACTTGCTTTCCATTGGGACCTAACTCCAATCTTCAGAATCAACAAAACATTATTTACCAAATAGTACACACAAATCTTCCAGTTACAGTTATAATGGAAGGCGTATGTTTATTTAATTGAGAGGAGCTTTACAAACCATGCGTAAAAAAATTTGGATTCCGCTGTTTCTCGTATTCGCACTAGTCGGTATGTTACTAACTGGATGTGGAGATAAGCGGGCAGCAAAAGACGTAATGCTAGAAGCATTCAAGCAGCAATCAAGCAACAACTCTTACAGTTTCCAGGGAACCATGAAATTCTCGGTTGATGCGGATGCTGAGCTTCTAAAATCTGATCCGAGTGTTGCTACATTCATAGACGCATTAAAAAAATCAGAACTGTCCTATCATGGGTCCACTTCAATCGACCCGATGCAAACAGAAGTAATCCTGGACGCCAAAATTGAATTCCAAGGCATGTCCATGAATTTTAACATGCCAATCTTGTTCAATCAAGATAAGCTCTGGGCGAAGATTCCAGCAATTGACTTCATTCCATCCCTGCAACAATTGAAAGGCAAATATGTAGAGATTGACTTGAAACAATTGAGTGAAATGAGCAAACAACCGCTTACCTTCACGCAAAATCTGAAAGCTCAACAGGAAGTTGGGAAAAAGGCAGCAGATATCGTCTCTAAACATTTGGGCCAAGAATATTTCGTTGATGTAGCCAAAGATGCAGTCACTTTACCTCAAGACATTAAAGATGGCCGTGTTGTGAAGTTCCAATTAACGAACGATAACCTGGCTCCGTTTGTAAAAACATTGTTGGGTTCCATCGTGCCTGAAGTATTGGACGTTGTCGCAAGTTCAGAATTGGGTAAAGATATGAAGAAGGAAGATATCGATAAAACCAAGGAAGAGCTGCAAGCTTCTTTGAAAGAATTCGAAACAAAAGCTCCAGAACTGAAGAAAACCGTCGACATCCAAAAAGCTGATTTCATCTCCGTTATCGACAAAGAAAACCATGTTCCTTATCAATTGGTTGACTTGAAATTAAAAATTACACCACCTGAAGAAAAAGGTTCTGTCACGCTGGGTATGACGTTTGATCAAAAAATGAGCAACTTCAACCAACCTCCAAAATGGGAGATCAGCACTCCGAAGCCGGAGGAAGTGGTTCCTTACACAAGCTTGATGAACGGCTCCTTCTAAAGGTGATTTTATGCGAAAAAGCCTGATCTTGATAATGATCATGTGCATATTGCTTTCTCCGCTCCTCGTTGGGGCGGAGAAACCTTTACCAATCGAACAGTTGATTTTGCAACAACATTTTACTCAGCTCGAACTAGAGCGCAATCTTGAGCTGTTGAAGCAAGAAGAGAACAATCTCTTACAACAAATCGATGATCTTGATCAGCAATTAACGCAAAAGGAAAGCACCATTTTGGAAGAACGCAAACGTGCGGGAGACACAATCCGAGCCTATTACACGGGGCAGCGCGAATCTCTGCTCTCGCTGTTATTTGAGGCGAAAGACTTTAATGATTTGCTCTTATTGGTTGATTTTCTACAATTATTGTTTGAGCATGACATGGCGAAACTGGAGAGGTTCCAACAGGAGAGAGCTCAAGTCGCCAAACTGCAGGTAGACAAACATGAACGGCTGGGAAAAATAAAAGAGCTGCGCATTCATTTTGAGAAGCAGTTGGCTGATATCAAGCGGATTCAGGAAGAAAAGGAACAAAACTTGAAAACCCTGAAGGATCCGACCGCTGTTCAATCCTTAATGGATCACCTGATCGTCGATTGGCGAAACCGTGGACTTCCAGCTTTTCGCAAATACTTCTCGACATTAGCTTCTACGATGGGCCAGATTAAGGAGTTGGCTACGCCCAATCACCTTCAACCCAACGGCTTTAGCTCACTTACATTGACGATTGGACAAGAGGAATTCAATCAATTCCTTGCAGGGAAGAACGATATTTTCAAAGGTTCATCCTTTCAATTCGACAATAATCAGCTAGTCGTCGAGGGGAATCTTGATCAAATGAATCTCAAAATTGTCGGACAATACGACTTGGTCTCCCCCACTGAATTAAAGTTTCACATGAGCCAGTTAGTGTTTGACGGATTCGATTTGCCTCAAACCACCATTGATGAACTGGAAAAGGAGTATGATCTGGGGTTCTATCCAGCACTCATCTCCCCCAACATCCGGGTAGAAGGCTTATCTTTAAACGACCATAAGCTCCAGCTTCAAGTAAAATATGAGTTGGGTTTCAGTTTTTAATCAACGAAAAAACGACTAGCATTCCGCTAGTCGTTTTTATATGCTCCTCTACTGCCACTTTTACGAATTTTGGAGCCTTTGTTTAATTTGATCAAATTCTTCCTCATCATTTAGCATCTGGTATTTCGCGTCTTCCACGTTTTCGAATTGACCGTCTTTGCGAGCCCAATACCAAATCAAAATGGCTGACCCCGAAAATGTAGCCATAATAATCAAAAGAAAAATCCCACTCACCGTCATTTGTTATACCTCCCGTTTGTTCACAGAACGCTACAACTAGTATGAGCCAACTTTAGAAAAAATTACATGAAGTTCTTCCTCAGTGTATCAGGCTTTGAACCGCAGCGCCAGTAATTGAACAAACTCAAGATTGAACGTTATGTGACGTATGACACAGCCTAACGGAGCAGACCGGTTACGTAGGGATTGAACATTTTCTCCGCTTCAATCGTTGTTTTGGGCCCATGCCCTGGATAGATGATCGTGTCATCCTCTAATTCAAACAATTTGTCTTGAATACTTGCCATGAGCGTTTCATAATCGCCACCTGGGAGATCTGTTCGTCCAATAGACTGCGCAAACAAGACGTCTCCTGCAAAACAATGTTGACCCATGACAAATGAGCAGCTTCCTGGGGAGTGTCCGGGAGTATGCAATACCTGAATCGGGATGCCCGCCAGCTCCAGGCTTTGTTCATCTTGCAGTTTATTCTCGGCGGGGTCGCAAACAATCGGCTCTGATAATTGCCATCTTGTAGATCCGTTCAGGTCTGGATTCGTCAACCAGTCTTGTTCCAGGGGATGTATATAAACAGGGGCGTTAGTCTGTTTACGGACAGCCTGCAAGCCCCCAATATGATCCAGATGCGCATGAGTCAATAGAATGGCTACGACGTTCTCATTTCGTATGGCTTCCAATAAACTGCCCGGTTGCATTCCAGGATCGATAACAATCGACATCCCATTTGTTTCATTTGTAATCAGATACGCATTGGTTTGGAACGGTCCCAAACTATAAGAACGAATTTTTAATTGCATGTGCTTTTCTATCCCCTTTCCTTGTGTCAATCGATAAGGTAACATATGGTTCATTCCATATACTATCAAAGTTAAAAGAGGTGTACCAATGATTCGTCAGCTGTTTGCGCTTGAAATGGATGTTCCCGCTGGAAAGCTCCCTGGCTTCTATGCCCAAATTATTCATAAAATCGGCGATCAGGTCCAGGTTTACGATCGCTTTGATTCGACCTTTATTCTTTCTAGCCAAGATGAACTGGAGAAACTTGAGCGGATTCTCTCCCAATACAATATGACAACCGATTCATCTGAATTGTACCAACTTCCGACTAGCTTGCAGGTTCCATTGCTTGACGATTATGGTTTAAAGAGCATTGAAGGCAACACCTATCTGTTTGCCCACTTGGTCAGCTTGTTTCGTCTTGAACCTCCTCTTCCTGTCGATCCTAGAAAAAATGACGACCCATCTGACGCTTGGGCCGTCATCGAACAGCTTCAGGAACATCTCATCGCCAAAATCCCTGATCCAGCGGGCATGATTTATGTACTGGATTCAACCCACCAGGATCTTGCCGAACACATTGCTCGAAAATATAATGTTCCGTTACAGTTTATAGAACAAATTTCTCAATAAGCTTTTGCAGCTCGTGCGCCTTGGTACTAAGCACAAGGGCTGAGTGAGAGATTTCTTCAATCGAGAGCAGTTGTTCTTTGGAAAGAGAATTAACTCGATCCGCATTGTCTGCCGAATCCTTGGCAATGCGGGCCATCTCATCCACGGAAGCCGCGACTTCCTCTGAGCCTGCCGACATCTGCTGGGAGGTTGCGGAAATCTCACGAATTTGATCGGCTACATTCTGCGAGGACTCAACAATGTGTTTGAAGGCTTCGCCCGCTTCAACGACGGACTGCAAGCCGACTTGCACCTCATGTACCACCGAATCCATGGAGGTAACAGCTCGGTTGGTATCGTGTTGAATTTCCTGAATGAGTGTCGCGATTTGGCTGGCGGACGAATTGGACTGTTCAGCCAGTTTGCGAACCTCGTCTGCTACAACGGCAAACCCTCGTCCCTGTTCTCCTGCCCGAGCCGCTTCAATCGCTGCATTCAAGGCAAGCAAATTCGTTTGCGCAGCGATGCCTGAAATTACCTCTACAATCTGACCGATTTCCTGGGATCGATCGCCGAGCAACTGAACAATAGAGGCGGAATCTTGGACCGATTGATTAATGGAATTCATCTGTGAAACCGTTTTTTGAATCGATTGGTTTCCTTGATCCGCTTCAGTCGTGGTTTCATAGGCTGCTTCCGTTACATGTGTGGAGGATTCTGCAATGCGTGTAATGCCAATCGCCATTTCTTCCATCGCGCGAGCACCTTCGTCAGCACCCTGTACCTGATTGTGAGCGCCAGCGGAAACCTCTTCAATTGAGCGGCTTACATGTTTGGTCGCTTCTGCGGTTTGTTCTGCGTTGGCCGTAAGCTGTTCTGACAAGGAGGCAACCTGTTCCGTCGTCTCCAACAACTGATGCAATACTTCGCGAAGAGAATCGCTCATTTTGTTGAAACTAATTCCCAGCTGCCCTATCTCGTCATCATTGGAGATTGTTATATGTTGAGTCAGATCTCCTTCACTCACCTTACGAGATGCACCCACTAATTGATGAAGCGGTCGAATGATGGAACGATTTATAAAAAACGTTTGAGTCAAACCAATTATCAGCGCAATCAGAACGACCAATCCAGTTGTCACGAAGATAGGTTGAGCGGCATTGGAAACCTCCACGGATTGCATGGATCCGACGATTTTCCAGCCAGTCCGCTTATTCGTAATAAAACTGGCTTTTTCGATGCCTTTGGCTGTTGAAATATCAAGCAAACCACTTTCTTGTCCATACATTTGATTGACATAACCTTCTGTATCTACGTCCCCGATTTTGGCGGAAGGATGCACCAAATATTTCTTTTCTTTATCGAGGATAAACACATAGCCATTCTCCCCGATTTTTACCGTCTGCGCCAATTCCTTAAGATAGTCCATACTGATATCGACGCCTACTACACCGCTGCCATCTGCCAACACACAAGATGCTGTAGTGACAATCTGTCCAGAAGCGGCATCCACATATGGATCGGTTAATACAATCTCACCCTTCTTCTGTATTGCATTTTGATACCAAGGACGGGTCCTGGGATCATAACCATCTTGGAACTTAGAGGGTGGAGAAATTAACATGATTCCCGTATCGGAGCCTACATACGCGTTTTTAATCTCGGGATGAGATTGCTGGTAGCTATTAATGAATTGCATCACTGCCGGACTGCCGTTTGCTGTAAACTTGTCCCTGGAAATGTTTTTGGCGATCATTCCAGCATCTTTTGACTTGGTATTCAGGAACTCGTTAATACTTTCATCCAATAATTGGACGTTTTGCGAAGATGATCGCATTAATTGTTCCTCTATTTTATTTTTTGCGCTATCGTACGCGGACCCTCCGATAATCAAGCTTGGAATCAATAGCAACATGATCGATGAAATAATCAATTTTTTGCGAATGGATATCCGAAAGAACCTTCTGATATTCATATGGCGTCCCTCTCCTTCAGGATATTTTGTCGAATCTCTGACTTTTTTGTTACATTTTTGTTATAACTATACCCGCCATAAATATGAATGAAACCTTTATTGTTTATAAATAAGAAAAAGCTTTTCTCCCATAACAACCAGGAAGAAAAGCTTCATTCAACACGATATTTTATTGAACTCGATCAAATCGGTAACCGATTACTCGATTTTGAAACACGGCAAATTGCATTTGATACGTAGAACCCTTATATACGAGTTCTTTGTCACTCTCTGACTGCGGATCTCCGTATACTTGTTTGACCTTTTCGGTGGATTCGTACACCGCCACACCGCGATTGGTCTTGATGTTTTTCCCTTCGGATTCTGGAATGCCACCCGTCATAATGCTTTCCACTACGCCACCGCGCACCTTCAACATAACCTGTGAAGGGCCCAGGGTGACGATACCTGTGGATACTGTGCCTTCTCCCTTTGCCAGCTGATCAACCGTCAAACTTTGTCTGGATATCGCATCCATGAACTCATAATGAGTCGGCTTCAATTGGTCAATGGCTTCTTTAACACCTTCACCGAGATAGATTCCCAACATTCCGTATTCTTGTTGCTTCTCTGGATCAAACTTATCCGCAACAGCTGGATTGGCAGTCTGTGTACTCGACGGTGTGGTTGTCTGATTGCATCCGCTTAAGAGGAAGAATGCTGCAATGATTAGGCTGGTGAGAAGATAATAATGTCTACCCATGTCAAGTCTCCTACTCCTTTTACGATCACAATTCGTTTGCTTCCTATCTTATACCAGTTCCCCCAGCCTAAGCAAGGTTCAGACAGAGCGTCTTCTAAGGCTTCTTCACTTTTTGCCTTGGCTTAAAAGAGACATCATTAACCGATTGCTTCAGCCCCTCCATGATCTTCAACAATGAATGAAAGAACGGTGAGCCAAATACGGCCACGATACCCCACACCCAAACTCCTACTTCCCATGAATGCTCCACGTAAACCTTCTGCGCACCTATTAGAATCAAGCCGGGATCTATACCGATCAACGCAAAAATCACCCCAGCCGAAATCGTTGAGATCACCAGGTTTAGAAAACGTTTGTAACTGGTCAGCCTTGCTGCCATATTATGCGACTCAAAGTCTTCATCCTCTGGAATGTAGTCGGTACCCATGAACGGGATTATCGATTTGAAGGCTTCCGTTACCCCTGCAGCCGCGCTGGAAACAGCCGTTATGTAAAGTAAAAAAGAAATAGATGAGTCCAAATTCACCATCCGCTTCGCCCCCCCTATGTTACACCATATGGGGCAAGCTTGAAGAAAAGACTTCGTCCCTTTTCCCCTCTCATCGGGGGACTGAAACGTCGCTCTGTCACGCAAATGGAAAAGGGAGCCTGATCAGACTCCCGTAGCATAAGCAATCGTCGTAAACATCATGTGCGCTTACAAAATATCCGCAGCGAGCTGGGCGAGAGTGCTTCGCTCCCCTTTTTCCAATTTGACGTGGCCCGCCAACTTTTGATCCTTGAACATTTCCACGATATAGGTCAGCCCATTGTTGCTCTCGTCAAGATAGGGATGGTCAATCTGTTCCGGGTCTCCCATCAAGACGATCTTGGAGCCTTCACCGACACGGGTCAGAATGGTTTTCACCTCGTGTTTGGTTAAATTCTGCGCCTCGTCAATGATAATAAACTGACCAGGAATGGAACGACCACGAATATAAGTGAGTGCCTCAACCTGAATGCTTCCCATGCCCGCGAGGATTTTATCAAGATCACCCGGCCGTTTGGTATTAAACAGATACTCCAAATTATCGTAGATTGGCTGCATCCATGGCCGCAGTTTTTCTTCTTTCTCCCCCGGCAAATAGCCGATATCCTTGCCCAGTGGAACGATTGGACGCGCAACCAACAATTTTTTATACTTCTGCATATCCTCGATTTGCAACAATCCTGAAGCCAGTGCGAGCAAGGTTTTGCCTGTTCCCGCTTTTCCTGTCATGGTTACTAATGGTATATCGTTACGCAGCAAAAGCTCAATGGCCATCCGCTGCTGAACATTGCGCGCCTTAATCCCCCAAATCGGATCGTCATCCACCACCAAAGCCTCCATCGTCCGCCCATCCGCATCCACTTTTCCAATCGCCGAGGCGGATGGATTGCATTCATCCTTGAGGACAAGAAATTGGTGGGGATAGAACGTTAGCTTCGGAAACAACGACGGAAGAGACAATTTACGATTCGCGTAAAAAGTTTTGATGACTTCCGAATCTACCAATAATTTATAAAATCCAGGGAAAATACTGGAGTATTCCCTGACGACACGATCAGAAAGAAAATCTTCAGCGGTCAGCCCCAGCGCGTCAGCCTTTACCCGCATCAGTGCATCTTTACTGACGAGGATAACCGGACGAGGTTGTGGCTGGACATTTTCTTCTTCCTGTAAATTGATCGCGACTGCCAAGATCCGATTATCATTGGTGATTTCGTGGAACTGTTTTTGCAGCTTGTTTAAAGAAGAGTGGTTTAATTCAACTCTTAGCACGCCCCCCGTCTCTAATGTAACTCCTTGGTGAAGCTGTCCGTCTTTTCGGAAACTGTCCAGTAATCGGGACACGTGCCTGGCGTTGCGACCGATTTCGTCCGTATAGCGTTTTTTGGAATCAACTTCTTCCAATACCACAGCTGGAATGACGATTTCGTTGTCGGCAAACGAGAAAATCGCCATTGGGTCTTGCAGGAGTACGTTCGTATCTAGTACGTAGATTTTTTTCAATTTCTCGCCTCCTAATTCCCTTCTACTATAGATTATGCAAATGATGAAATGTTGGTCTGACTAACACTAGGCGAATGTAATAAAGTGTATGTACGCGTCAGTCCAGATAGACGAAGGCTTGAGAATGAAAGCGTATCATTGTGCTCAAAATAAAAAGAGCCACTCGCGAATGATTGATAACATGAGAGGATGATATGCTTTGAAACGATTACTTATGATTACATCGATGATCCTACTACTTGCGGCCTGCAATAGAGCCAATACTCCCCCAGCCAACCAGGCGGCACCCAATCCGAACCAACGACCTGCTGAGACTCAGCGTGTACAACAAACTGCGCCAACTCCACCATATAATCAATCATCACAAGCCAAAGCGCAGCGTTTAGCAGAATTGGCCTCCAGAGTAAAAAACGTAAACGGTGCGACTGCTGTCGTACTAGGTCGCTACGCTGTTGTCGGAATCAACATCAAACCCACACTGGAGCGATCCGAGGTTGGCGTGGTCAAATACTCTGTCGCCGAAGCGTTAAAAGAAGATCCTCAGGGTGCGAATGCTATCGTTACAGCGGATCCAGCGATTGTGCAACGCCTGCGTGAAATGGGCGCCGATATCAGACAAGGCCGACCGGTTACGGGTATTATGGAGGAACTTGGCGATATTGTCGGCCGACTCATGCCTCAACTGCCTCAAAACGTAAAAAAACGCGAGCAGCCTAATACCGTAGAAAATCAGATGAAAAAAACCAATCAAACGAATCCCAATCCAAATGGAACCACTCAACAGGGCGCCAAAACAGGTACCTCTCAACAAGGAACCACTCCACAAGGCACTCAGAAGGTTCCAACACAAAAGTAATGCCACCCCCTATAAGCCTGCCTGCTTACGCTGGTTGGGCTTTTTTTGTGAGTAACAAATCCCCTATTTTTCACAAAGATGTAAGATTTGTCACAGGTTTTTGCAATGTAAACCAAATGATAAACGTGGTAAAATACCTGTAGACAAAATACAAATTGTAAGGAGCGTTTGTACATAATGAAATATAGAACATTACCAGGAACTAATCTTTCTGTTTCCGAGGTTGGCTTTGGCGTTTGGTCCGTTGCCACCAAATGGTGGGGCGTTAAAGATGTAGATTTCGGAAAAAAACTGCTCCGTTCCGCTTACGAAGATTATGGCATCAACTTCTTCGATACAGCTGACGTCTACGGCAATGGACTTGGAGAAACAATTCTTGCCGATACATTCAAAGACATCCGTGACAAAGTGATCATTGCGACCAAATTCGGTTATGATATCTACAATCTTCCAGGTGAGCGCCAAGGCCATTCAGAGCTTCCACAAAACTGGTCCAAGGAACATATTCGTTACGCTTGCGAACAAAGCTTGAAGCGTCTCGGAACGGACTACATTGACTTCTTCCAGCTCCATAACCCACGTATGGAAACGGTGCTTAACGATGAAGTGCACGAAACTTTGGAACGCCTCAAAGAAGAAGGTAAAATTCGTGAATACGGCGCAGCCATGGGTCCAGATATCGGCTGGAAAAAGGAATCGGTTGCCGCTTTGAAACGCCCAGGATACGCCGCTATCCAAATTATCAACAACATCGTAGAACAAGACCCAGCACGTGAAGTGATCCCTGTCGCAGAAGAAGAAAAACGCGCGCTGATCGTTCGTGTTCCGCACGCGTCCGGTCTCCTGGATGGCACTTACGATCCTGCCAAGCATTTTGATAAGAGCGATCACCGCAATCACCGTCCAGCTCACTGGATGCAAGCAGGTGTCGATGTTGTGAAGGAAATGAAAGAGAACGGCTTGTTTAATGAAACGGACCGCACAATTGGTCAATTGGCAATCCAATTCTCGCTTTTCCATCCATCGATCGTGACTGTTCTGCCTAACTTCACGAGTGAAGAAAATCTCAAAGAATTTGCAATGGCTTCCGAAGTAGCGCCACTTACCCAAGAACAAATGAACCTGATTGAATCACTTTGGGTGAACGGCTACAATGAACGCTTGAGCCAATTCATGTCCGATACAACCACGAAACCAACTCCTGTACTGCAAGCGTAAGCTGTACACCGATTCAAAATAAAAAAGGCTGCCTTCCCCGATATCTAACTCGGGAAGGCAGCCTTTTTATAATCTGCATACAGGTTATTTCCGTAAAGCGGACATGACTTGTTGGTCTAGTTTGGCCGCGGCGTTCTTGTCATAGGTTTTTTCATATTGTGGCTCAACCGAGATTCGGGAACCATAAAACATAACGTCTCGTACTGACTCAATCGCAATCTCAATCATGGCTAATTTCAACGGAACATCTTCCATCCGCTCACTGGCTATCCTGGCAGTTCCGTTTATGGAGTAGGTGGAATCTGCTCCGATGAGATTAAGTACGACCTTCGAATTGTTTTGGATGTTGGCGACGATTCGCGAGTGTTTATCGACAGCAAAGCGAATCGTCCCTGGATCAGGAGCAAACACCCACGAGATCGCGCTTATCGATGGTGCCTGTGTCTCATGATCAATTGTTCCCAGTAAAACAAAACGTTCTTTTTGTACTAACTGATATAACTCATCCGAAAGTGAATTTGAAACGGTTTCAGCCATTTTTTGGTTCCCCCTTCTTTTGCTTTTGTGGTAAGAATATCATGTTTACAAATCTCTGCGCAATCACTTGAACCTCACCGTGATGTTCCGTAAACTGGGATAAACTAGTTCGTAGGAGGTATGCCATGACACGTCCACCCGTACCTACGGAAGAATTAAATGCCAAACTGGATGAATTACTGGATCGACTGGAAGAGATCGAGAAGCTGACGAATCGCATGGACCGCTTGTCTCTGTTCTTAAAAAAAACGGAGATTGCCGATATCCTATTGAATTACACCAAACCCCGACGGCTGCTTTTCAACAATTTTTTCGCTGGTCTCGCTCGCGGGCTTGGACTGACAATCGGAACCGCAATCGTCTTGGCTATCCTTGGATCGTTTATTGGCCAGTTCGTCTCCATTCCGATTATTGGAGATTACATACGCGAAATCATTAACTATGTCAACGGATACTATTCCAGAAGCCATTATTAATTAGAAAAACCTCCTTCTTCCAAAGTGAGAAGGGTCGTCACCACTCGTTTGGAAGAAGGAGGTTTTTTCATTATCCGTTAATGTTTTTTTCCATGCCCATGTCCGTGTCCGTTTCCATGCCCTTCACCGTGTTCATCGCCTTGATCATCGTCATCCTCGTCGTCCTGATCGCCTTTCTTTTTATCCTTCTGTTTCATTTTTTTCTCATCCAGTTTGACTGGGTGAATGTTTGGAGCCTTTTGTGGAGGTTTGACATTAACCGGTACACCGTGAGCAATCAACGTTTGGGTTACCAATTTATCTCCGTCGAAAACCTGAATGGTTACACCTTTGGAGCTAAAGGAACGGTTTTTAAATGGCAGACTGGCTTCGAATGCTTTGCCATCTTTAAGTTTGATTTCGTACTTCACGCCATCTGGAGCGATTGCATAGATTTTGTATTTGGCAGCGTCAAAGTTTGTTGTGGACTCAATGGTTCCTTTTACGGTCACATTTTTGTCTTTAGGACTAATAGTTGCTGTTCCTTTAATGGTGAAAGTACCTGGATTAACCACAGGAGATTTGATGTTGGTTACTTCCACTTTTTCTGAATCCACTTTTACCCCGTTATTGTAAGCTTCAACCAACGCTTCTTTGGAAGTTGGCTTCTCCTTGTTAAATTCAACAGAGAACGCCTCGGTTCCATCCCACACGGATTTGAGTGTCGCTTTTTTCTTCACACCCTCATACGTCACATAAACCTCGTCCGTAGAAGATTTAACGACTCCAAGAACCTTTACTTGTTTCTGGTCAGCATTATAGCTTGCTTGTGTATGCACAATCGCATCTTGTTCTTCCACGGTTCCTGGATTCACTCGAAGCTTTTTCGTCTCCAACAATTTGTCACCATTATACGCATTGACCGTTACGTATTGTGGTGTGGAGCTGATTACGGCTGGAATCGTTACGGTAAAGGTATGGTCAACGAAACTCATTACTTCAATCTTGCCATTATTCGGAGTATTGAGAACAACTTTATCTACATCGGCAGAGACTTTTCCTGTGATGTACAGGAGGTCGTTCTTGGTTTCTTGCTTCAATGAAACGATACCCGCTTGATCATCGTAGCGAACCTCGAGATAAATATCCGCATAATGGTCCTTGTAAATTTTCTTCCACTCATCCGCATTTTCTTCAATGAATGTGCTCATCTTCTCGTTTAGGTTAATCTCATCGACTACTACATAGAGATGATCTGACTCCGTTTTCATAAGAAGATTCAAGGTTGATAGATCGTTTTCTACAAGATCCTTCAAGCGATAGCGGGTAACCTCTTGATTGCTTCCATTCATGACAACCTTACTATCTGTATTCGTAGTGCCTGACGTTGTCAAAGAGCTCGCCCACACTGGTGTCAGACCACCCGCAAGCGCGGCAACAGTCAGAGCAGCAATAACCGGTTTTGTTAAGTATTTTTTCATCTGTGTTTTTCCCCTTTCGTATTGCGGTCAATTTTCCAGACGGTGCATTCTCGCAAAAGGTTGCAAGGGGAACAAGAAGTTTTTTTGTTTTGACAATTACGACCATTCCCATTAGAATCAAATCAACAAATAATTACGATTCGATGGTGATCGAATGGATAAAACGTATTCTGTTTCTATTGAATTTTCTCCCGCATATGAATTAGTCACCAGCTTTTATACGTACATTTATCATTCCAATCTCAAAAACATTCAGCTCGGAACTGATTGGTATCACGAAACCAAACAAAGCCTTCCTCAATCATTTGCCGAAGAGCTGGCGGATGAACGGTGGGAAGTGCTTCATCGGGTCGTTCTGTTAATTTCCCAATGCCCCCAAAAGACTACTGCAGAACAATTCCTTGACTGGTTTGAGAAATTACCCGCAGGGGAACTGTACGAGCGCTTGGCACCATGGGTAAGCAGCATCCCGCTCAATTTGGGTGAGCTTCGAGACAGAAGCACCTATTTACTTACCAAGTGGAACGAACATTACTTCAGACGCTTGGAACCGAGCATCCTTACCTATTTAAGTGATCAGGCGAATCACTTGACTGCCCTGTCCACTAAACTTCAGCCAATTGAGTTGATTGATCAAGCAACCAACGGGATTCGCATCGAACCAACCGAACAATTAGAGGAAGTGATACTCGTTCCCCAGTATCATTGTGCTCCTTCTACCATTCTTGACTTTTTCCGCAAGAAAGCGACCTGTCTGTATGGAGCTTGGCCAATGAAATTAACTGAGGAAACAGCTACCGAAGAATTTCTCCAACTAGCCCAAGCGCTGGCGGATGAGAAGAGACTGCGCATTCTTCTGTATCTGTCCAAACAAGCATGCACACTGACCGAAATTCAACAGCATGTGAAATTAGCGAAGAGTACCGTTCACCATCATATGACGACACTTCGTCGGGCCGGGATGGTTCGCATTCATTTTCTTGATCACACAACTCCATCCTACTATTCCTTAAGAGAACCCTTCATTGATGGGTTTCATCAGAAACTAAAAGAGCTACTGCTTCATAAGGAGGCCGAGCATGAATAGACTTCAGCGCTACATTCACAGCTATCATCCGATCGTACATATCTTGATGGTCGGCACTGTCTTCACCTTTTTGACCAGTTCCATGAGCATGCCGTTTCTGGCGATTTACTTGCATCAAACGGTTCATCTTGATCCGCCAATGATCGGTCTCATTCTTGGGGCTGGCCCGTTAGCAGCCACTTTTGGCGGTTTCATCGGTGGGGTATTGTCTGACTTAATGGGAAGACAGCGGTTGATGCTCATGTCATTAGGTTTACTTGCCCTCTCTTTCGTCGGATTTGTTTATACTGCGAATCCTTTGCTTTTGATGGGGTTAAGTATTATGAGAGGAATATCCGGCGCGTTTTTCTCTACGATCTCCAAAGCGCTCATGGGAGACCTGACTCCCGAAAATATGCGTTTCCGCATGTTTGCCAACCGCTATTTTGCCATCAATCTGGGATTTTCGATTGGTCCGATGCTAGGCGCTTTGCTAGGAATAGGAGCAAGTACCTTGGCCTTCTTCCTTACAGCTTGTGTTTACCTGGTCTATCTGGCGGTATTAGCGCTTTCCTTCAAGAAGGTAATCTTGTCAGAACAAAATCAGCCATCAGAGGATCGCATGACGATTGCGTCTGCGTTCAATGTCATCCGAAATGACCGAATTCTCTTTCTCTTCCTGGTCGGTGGAATCTTGTTGACTACCGTACATGGCCAAATGTCCGTTACGCTATCGCAATATCTGGAAGCAAATCTCGAGAAAGGTATCCAATTGTTTGGCGTTTTGATGAGTCTAAACGGATTCACCGTGCTGCTGATGCAGATTCCGCTGACTCGCTTCTCGGAGCGATTTACTTTATTCCAACGGATGATCATTGGTTGTATGCTATTTGCGGCAGGAAATATTGGCTTTGCTTTGTCAGCGGGATGGGCAGGCTTTATCGTCGCCATGCTTGTGTATACCTTTGGGGAGATCATCGTGGTGCCTTCGGAATATGCGCAATTGGATCAAATTACCCCTCACGGCATGCGCGGAACGTATTACGGGGCGCAAGGGTTCAATGAGTTCGGGAGCTTTTTGGGACCTTGGGTGGGTGGAATGATTTTGACCAGCTATGGCGGACCCGCGATGTTTCTGTTCTTCGCCGCTTTATCGATGATCAGTCTGATCTTCTATGGCAAAGGCCGCAGTATGTATGAGCAAAAGCAATTAAATATCGTACAGGATAACACCTTAAGCCTTTAGAAGACCAGAAAAAACCTGACTTCGGTATCGTTCATCGGACAAACTACAGGTGGAGGTGACAAGTCATGAGAAAAGGAATCGTTCCTATTGTGCTTGGTTCCGCAGTGACTGCAACTGGGCTTGGGTTACTCAGGTCAAACCACAATCGTTTTCGCGCGGACAATCCTTACGCTTGGGGAATTGCCGGGTTTGGACTTGCACACATCGTATTAGGAGCAATCGATGCCGTCAGAGATTAGTTGCTTTCATTGGTATTAGAAAACTAGGCGATTGCCTAAGCCTTTGGCGAAAGCAGAGCCGTAGTTGCACCAAAAAAGCTGGGGACCCACAGGTCCCCAGCTTTTTTACGCTTCCTCTTCAACATTAAACTTGGGTTCGTTTTCAATCGCATTGAGCAGCTGCTCCACCAGTTCGATTGGGTACATTTGCAGCTTGCGTGTTCCACCCACCGTATAGCGCAGCGTATACATGGTCGCGTCCTTGGTGTACTCCATCTCGCTTACCTGATGGTCTTCCGAAATAATATCAGTAAAAAAGTTCAATGTATCCTTCGCTGAACGGTCATTCAATCTGGCTTCTGAAACGACTTTAATTTGCAGCCAGTTAAACAGTGCATCTTCCAGTTTCATACGTGCCCCCTAGGCTTCCTCTCGTAAATCTTTTCGACGTAAACGTGCTAATGCCATAATGATCAGCGCGACAAACAGCGCACTTCTCACAGGTAAATTCATAATATCCAAAACACTGAACAGCATCGCTCCCATGAATAGCACCACGATTAACAGAAGCGTTTTGAGGATCGGCATCCGTCCCTTGGGAGCAAACCCTGTGTAGTACAAGAGAATCAGGTAAATAAAGATAACATACGTCCGCATATGATCAAACCAAAGGCGCAATTGATCATAGGTGCTGAGTGGATTATTGGTTGGTTCATAAGTGGAAACCAGATCAAACCATTCCATCCGTTTCTCCCCCGTCTGACTATTTCTACTTGGCTCCCGCTTCTCTTAGTTGTTGTAGGTACACCATTTCATCCGCATACTCGCGTTCATCCTCTGCTGGCGTTTCGAGTACGATCGGAAGATGTTCAAACTTCTCGCTAGTCAAGAATTTGGCGAGGGCCTCACTACCGATTTCCCCTTTGCCGATTTTTTCATGGCGGTCCTTAAGGCTTGCGAACGGCGCTTTACTGTCATTAAAATGAATCGCGACCAGATTTTCCAGATAGCCGGTTTTCTCCATTTCTTCTACCAGCTTGTCGAAGGACTCCAGGTTCCATTGTCCCGCCGCAAAAGAGTGGCAGGTATCAAAGCAAAAGCCTATTTTTTCTGGGTACTTCGTCGCACCTCGAATGTTCATCAGGTTCTCGACTGTAAGCCCAAGCTCAGAGCCTTGTCCCGCTGTATTCTCCAGCAACAGCTTTACAGGTCCGTTGTACTGCTCAAGGATGAGATCAAGCGTCTCAACCATTCGTTTGGTGCCGTACTCTTCGCCTTCTCCTACATGCTTCCCGCAGTGAACAACCGCACCAACGGCTCCATACGCTTCCGCGATATGTAAATCTTCAAGAATGGAACGAATGGTTGCTTCTTGCAAATCCTCTTTCGGTGTAGACAAATTGGTTATGTATGGCGTATGACAAACTAAGGTAATATCATGCTTCTTCATCAAGGCGACGCCTTTTTCCGCGTCCTTGTAATCAACCTTCTTCGGCTTTAAGCCGCGGGGATTCTTGGTGAACACCTGAAAAGATTGAGCGCCCATTTCAATTGCGACTTTGGTTGCTTGTTCAAGGCCTTTGGCCACACTAATATGACATCCGATTTTCACAGTTTCACCTCTAACGTTACGCTTCTAACAAGATTACTTTATCAGTTGCCATACGGCCTGTCAAAAATGAAAACCGCTTTGGATACACGTGGCATCCAAAACGGCTTCAGTAAGCATCTCCAATGAGAGATGCATTGCAGGTTATTCAGATGTTACTTGGACTTAAGCTAGTGGTTGGGCATCCCAACGTTTTGATGATCTGGATGCACGCTCACGATCCGTTTTATTCAAGTACTTTTTACGCAAGCGAACCGAAAGTGGCGTAACTTCACAAAGCTCGTCATCGTTGAGATATTCAAGCGCTTCTTCCAAAGTAAGCAGACGAGCGGACTTCAATTTTACTGTCTCATCCTTGGTTGCGGAACGAACGTTGGTCTTTTGCTTTTCTTTACAGATGTTTACAGTCAAGTCATTATCACGGCTGTGCTCACCGACGATCATTCCTTCGTACACTTCTGTACCTGGTTCGATGAACATAATTCCGCGATCTTCTACGGACATTAAACCATAGGCTGAAGCTGTTCCTGTTTCACTGGAAATCAGCACACCCGCATGGCGTCCGCCTACCTCTGACTGAATCAATGGACGATAACTGTCAAAAGAGTGATTAAGAATTCCGTATCCACGTGTGATGGTTAAGAACTCTGTACGGTAACCAATCAATCCGCGGGATGGGATAATGAACTCCAAGCGAACTTGACCAAATCCATTATTCACCATGTTAACCATTTCGGCTTTGCGCATCCCCAATGTTTCCATAACAGGTCCGGTATACTCTTCCGGTACGTCAACAATTAATCGCTCAGCTGGCTCCATTTTCATGCCATCGATTTCTCGAATGATGACCTCTGGTTTGGAGACAGCCAATTCATATCCTTCACGGCGCATATTCTCGACCAAGATCGATAGATGCAATTCCCCACGACCCGATACGATAAAGGCATCGGCAGAATCGGATTCATCCACACGAAGAGAGACGTCCGTTTCCAACTCATCCATAAGTCGATCACGCAATTTGCGGGAGGTAACGTGTTTACCTTCACGTCCTGCAAATGGGCTGTTGTTTACCACGAAAGTCATTTGCAGGGTTGGTTCATCGATATTCAACAGTGGAAGTGGATTTGGATTTTCTGGATCACAAACGGTTTCCCCTACGTTAATATCCTCCAAACCAGCAACGGCTACGATATCGCCTGCTTTGGCCGTTTTCTGTTCCACACGTTGCAAACCAGAGAAGCCGAACAGCTTTTGGATGCGCATGCGTTTGGAAGATCCATCACGCTTCATGACCAACACGGAGTCGTTAACATTCACGGTTCCATGATAAATACGGCCAATCCCGATACGACCAAGGAAGTCGTTATAATCAAGCATGGTTACTTGCAATTGCAACGGAGCGTTCTCGTCTGCTTCAGGTGCAGGCATGTGCTCGATAATCGAATCAAACAATGGCTTTAAATCGCCCTCTAATTTGTCTGGTTCATATCCGGCGATTCCTTGAAGACCAGAGGCATATACGATTGGGAAGTCCAATTGATCTTCTGTCGCATCCAAATCAATGAACAAATCGTAAATCTCGTTAATCACTTCTTGTGGACGAGCGTTCTCACGGTCAATTTTGTTCAATACAACAATCGGAGTAACTTTTGCTTCCAGTGCTTTGCGAAGCACGAAGCGAGTTTGTGGCATACAGCCTTCAAACGCGTCTACAATCAACAATACTCCGTCCACCATGCTCATGATCCGCTCAACTTCTCCACCGAAGTCAGCGTGTCCAGGTGTATCCAAAATATTTATCGTATAGTCTTGATATTTTACAGAAGTCGTTTTTGCCAAAATGGTGATTCCACGTTCACGCTCCAGATCGTTGGAATCCATCATTCGTTCTTCAACCTGTTGATTACTGCGGAATGTACCCGATTGAATCAGCAATTTATCTACCAAAGTCGTTTTCCCGTGGTCAACGTGTGCGATAATTGCGATGTTGCGAATGTCAAGGCGTTTCATAATTTCCTCCCTCATGTCTAACACATACACTCCATCTTAACAGTTTGATGTAAGTTTCACAACGTATCAATGTAAATTTTGTAAAGGGAAGTGTTCTCAGAGAAAATGTCGACTAGCCTCTCACACAATTGCTGGCGTTACATTCCTGAGTATTAACTCCGTCTTTACGCAAAATAAAGGTGGAGGTGGGAAAATGAAAATGAAGCAGTGGATCTATCCTGTGTCTTGTTTGATCATTGCCTCGTCCCTAACCGCTTGTGGTTCGTATAAAGCTGCTCCTCCACGCACGACACCACAAACGACCCAAGTTCAAAATTACAATGCTGTGCATCCTGCCGGAAATGTTGGATGGTCTTCTACTCATCAGTCTGGATATCCAGGTCATCCAGGTACTACAGCTACACCTGGAAGAACTGGAACAGCCGGAACTACCGGTACTGCAGGAACAACCGGAACCGCTACAACACCAAATGCACAGAACTCCCAAACGGCATTTGATCAAAAATTGGCTGACCGTGTCACCAAAGTGGCAGATCAGGTACCTGGAGTACAGGGGGCTACGGCAGTTGTTTCTGGCCATGATATCGTTGTCGGGATCAATACTCATGCGACCAATCAAACCGTTACCCAAAAGCGCGTGATTGAGAAACAAGTCTATTCGGCCGTTCATTCCATAGCTCCAAACTACAACATCCGCATTACCTCTGACGCGACAATGGTTACACGCATTCGTACACTAGCCCAGGGCGTCAAGGGATACGGACATTCAATGGTAACTGGCCCCACAACTGTAGGCCCTAACATGGCCAACGCGACCAGGGATTTCGGCGCCTTGGTCCGAGATTTGGGGCGTACGGTCACAGCCCCATTCAGATAAAAATAAAAAAAGGGTGCTACATGAGCACCCTTTTGCATTTTATTCTGACGACGCGGTAATTACTTCTTTACTGTAACAGGAACTTTAACTTCTGGATCCATTACTTGAAGCTCCCCGATACCGCGAACCAATTTCTTCGCATGAACTTGTGTTGGTTTCAAAACAGAGACCATGTAGTCAATTGCGATTTGAGGATCAACCGTTTCACCACATGTGTAGCAATCCAGCGCTGCAAAACCGCGCTCAGGATAGGTGTGAATGGACAAATGGCTTTCCGAGAGAAGCACCAAAACGGTGGCTCCTTGTGGAGAAAATTGCTTCGATTGAACGCTTAATACGGTAGCTCCGCAGGCTTCTGCTGCCTCAATCATTTGTTGCTTTAAAAAATCTGCGTTGTTTAAAAGGTCGAATTGAACACCCCAAGTATCAACGGCAACATGTCTTCCGAAAGTCGAGTATTCCATCTTTCGGTTCCCCCTTCCTAGCAAGTGTAATCTTGAAACATCGCTAGGACCTGCGTCATTCACTAACGGGGGCGGTTTCTCCCGTACTTATCCACCCTTTAAAGTGAATCCTGGTTCCTAATCCTGTTTTCCAACGAAAATAAAATTATCATGCTTCGGGCGAAATGACAATACCTTTTTTAAAAAAATCTTGCTGGAAATGAAAAATGGGCGCTTAAGCACCCATTTTCACTGTTTATTCTACTTTATGCCTCTAATACAAACAGTCGATGCGAATATTGAGACAACTTCTGATCAATATAAGAAATTCGTTCTGGAACGACTTTTTGGGTCCAATTACGCAGGTCAAGTAATCGGTCAACTTCTTGACGGATCAAGACGATTTCCTGTTCGGTGTCAGTCTTGCAAAAAACTTTCTCCAATTCTCTGGCTGCATGCAGAACTTCCTGGTTCGCTTCAAAGACTGGTAGACCAGCTTCGTCCGTAACTTCCTCAATTCGAGTAACGGCACCTTCATCATAGTGGTAAACCATGGTAAAGTTTTCGTATACACGATGAACAATTCCGTGGCCTTTAAATGCCTTCATCGCTTTACGCATCGTATTTGCCAGAGACAAATCTTCAATGACATAAGAACTGTCGCAAATGAATCGCCCTTCGCTATGACGGAATGGCAATTGAATTTTTCCATGTCGATCCGCAATCACAATATCACGGTCGCCATTATCACAAATCTTCACCTGAATGGTAACATGTTCGTCAAGAAACAGTTGAACGAAATCATTCAATTCGCGTTCATTCATCGTAAAATAGGCGTTCGCGTAATTAGTGGTTAAACGCTGTGCCATAAGTATCTCCTCGATTCTCCCAGTTTTCCAAGTCCGAATGACTCGGTGCAGCCTGCTGATTAGCGTCTGCGCTTCTGGAGAGAGAAGCTAAGTATCGACAAATGAACGTTGCAGAACCTGGCCTTGCCCAGTGAGTCGAAACTCGTATGGGGTAATGAAGGCGGATCACCTACTTTTGAAATAGTAAAACGAATTTACTTTTTTATTATACATGAATTGTAATAAAAAATCCTCCCGTATAAACGGGAGAATCTCGGAAAAATCATGGTTTTTCACCGAGTAATCGGATTTTCGATAGTTGGCTTACTCTTGATCAATTTA
Organism: Brevibacillus ginsengisoli; assembly: GCF_050113715.1. Classification (NCBI taxonomy): domain Bacteria; kingdom Bacillati; phylum Bacillota; class Bacilli; order Caryophanales; family Paenibacillaceae; genus Brevibacillus; species Brevibacillus ginsengisoli. The sequence goes on along the minus strand of NZ_JBNJQR010000003.1, from coordinate 244,187 downwards.
TCTCCAGATTCCTCTGAAATTGAGCCTATCCTCTTATTTTCCTTGGGCTTTTCCCATTAGACTCGCTTTTTTCAACACAGCCAGTTCTTCCTCAGACAGGTTATAAACGGACTTTCCGCCTTCAATTGGCTTCGCGTATGTTCTGGATTCTTCTCTTCCGTAGATGCTCGTAATAACGACTCCGTTCTGATATTCGTCCACTAACGCCAAAGAGAAGCTTAAATCACTCCCTACCTCTCCAAACGCATTGTAGCGAATAATCGCTAAATTACCCGCGGATTGAGCGATTCGCTGTGACAAGCGATTGATTGTGAATTGCTGATCATCCTGCTTGTTTCTGCAATCTTCAATATGATCAAACAGTTTCCCCAACTGCTCTTCAATGTTACGTCCGTCACTTCCTGTGAAGAACCGTTTCATCCGCTTTTTCAGTTTACTAATTTGAATGCCTTGTACGAGCACAATCATGAACAACACCAGGCAGATCGCCGCAATTATTATTGGTACGATTGGCTGTGAAAACAAGAGTAAAAATGCTTGCATGATTTTCCTAGTCTTCCCTTCTCAAACTGTCAAGTCGTTCCCTATTTTACTCCTGACTTTCGCATTGTTCAAACGGAAGTTATTTTCATTAGTCAAAAAACCTTCAATACCCGGCTTGTTCAAAATGTTCTATACTAAAGGAATACTATCTATTGTAGAGCAGAACTGGCAAAAAACGCACAAATATCCTTTGAAAGAAGGGATGTCCATGACGGATGCTTCACTTCTGTATCTTCAACTGATTCCTGTAGAACAAAAAGGCTGGTTGACACTTCGATTCCAAAATGACCAGCAAATGACTGCCGCTGCCTCTATCGGCCACATCAGCCCGAACTCGATTGTAGTGTTATCCTCCTGGCAAACCGTTATTCCCACTGAGCACATTCTTCAAGCCGAGTTTCGCTACATCGACAACTCGGGGATCTACACCCTTGTAGCCGATCACTTACAGGCAACACTCTCCCCAACAGGCGGTCTTTGTTTGACTTTACAGCCTCCGTTTCAGATGACCCACAAGCAACAGCGCAACTTTATTCGAATTGAACCCGATGAGCAAGTACCCATTGTTTTTAGTCCTTTGTATCCTGACGACTATCCAGCGGGTCAAGGAATCATCAAGGATATCAGCGGAAGCGGCCTTCGGTTTATGACCCAAGAATTCATCCATAAAGACTCGATCCTTACATTCTCATTTCAACTACCTGATTCAGATGAAAAGATTCATGCCGTTGGACAAGTTGTTCGCAAAGCGTTTGTGGACGACCTATCGATTCCTTCTGTTCGATTCCTAGAAATTGACACGTCACAACAACAACAAATCATCGCCTACTGTGTGGCTGAACAACTTCGTATTGCCCAAAACCAACAAAAGCAAAAACGTAAATTTGCGCGGATCTCCTTACAAGCATCGCTTCCTGTTCAAATCCGTTCCATCGATGATCCTACGATGCATGACGCCACAATTGTAAATATAGGCGGTGGCGGTATGCTGGTCCAATATGTAAAGTCCCTACCCAATACTCCACTTTATGAACTGACATTTGCGCTTCCTCATACATCCACATTATTGGCTTATGCCAAAGTCGTTGAAAAAACCATCACTCCTGACTGGTCACGCTATCATTTTGAATTCGTAGAGATTCATCCCAAGGCTCAGGGACTGATTGTGGACTATGTTTTAAACCAGCAGCTTTCACTCATACATGAATCAGCCACAGTGATCGGTTCTCCCCTTTAATCTGGAATAACGCAAAGAAGCGGTATCTTCAACATTTGAAGAAACCGCTTCCTATTCTGAATTACATTCGATTGGCTGCATGATCAACCTACCTATCCGTCATTGTGGGAATCTTCGAGATTGGATCAAGCCTCGAGCAACAGCATTTCCCTTCTCAACTTTCGCAACAATTCCCGCGATTTGTTCATTTGATCGGTGTCGTTCATTTGCATCGCATCATATAAGGTAGAAAGTTCATAGTCCAATTCTAATCGAAGTACAGGAATTCTCTCCTCAGCGTCACGACGTTTCAACGCGGCAATTACCTGATCCATGGTCACACTGCATGCTTTTTCGTAAATCATCTTGTTCTCAGCTCCTTTGATCTCAACTATTCTGATCCCCTCGCCGCATCGGATTTTTTCTTACGACGAAGTGGTTTCATTGACCGTTTTCACCATGTCCTGCATTTCACAGAATACTCTGACTAATCATGTTGTAGGTTGATTGGAGCGGTTGGTATATCATATTATTCAGAATCTCTTTTTGCTATTCCCCAACTCCTTTTTCTTTCTTGTACCTATTCTGCATTTGCTCTTCTTTTCGTTGAGGTTATGTTATCATATGGGGAGCCTTGTTAAGATTTGACTTAAAATCGCGCCCTTTTTTACTAAAGGATAAATAAGCCTCAAGCAGCAGGAAAGGAGTACATATCGCAATGATTACTTTTACAGGATTTCATTCAGAAGACTTTGATGTATTTACCGTTGATGGTCTTGATGCGCGAATGGATGCGATTAAGACAACCATCCGTCCTAAATTTGAGCTCCTTGCCGAGAAGTTCACCCCGCTTTTGTCTGTTACTTGCGGCAATGAAATGGCCCCTCATATTGCCAAGCACGCCAGACGGACAGTCAATCCTCCCCAAGATACGTGGATCGCATGGGCCGCAGATAAACGCGGATATAAGAAACATCCTCACTTTCAAATTGGTCTGTGGGAGACACATTTGTTTATCTGGTATGCCGTTATCTATGAGTCTCCGTTTAAACAAGAAATCGCACAATCCATGACGAATCATTTGGAGCAAATCTTACAATTGGTTCCAGATGAGTTTCGTTGGTCCCCTGATCACACTTCGCCAAAAAGCACGACGCAGCGTGAATTAGGTAAGGACGGTGTACATCAACTGATTCATCGATTGGAAACCATAAAAAAAGCGGAGCTGCTTTGCGGGATTACGATTGATCGTCACGATCCGATCCTCAGGGATGGCCCTGGATTGCTTGCTCGAATGGAAGATACTTTCGAAATATTGACTCAGTTGTACAAGCTTAGCAGACCGGCAGTTCGCCTGTAAGGGATGCGGGTGCGGATGTAAGTTAATATATATGCAGAAGAACAGGTCCGCTTTCATCCAGCTGCGAACCTGTTCTTTCTATTTTGAGGTGTCCTGGGAAATCAGATGGACTTATTCTTTTGAAAAAATTGCTCGCTGAAGACGATTGCTGATTTGCTCCGCTTGGGTAAACATACGGTCAAACAATTCCTGTACGGTTGGCACATCCTGGATGAGTCCGATCACTTGACCAGCCCAACCAAAGCCCCTCTCATCATTACCTTCATAGATGAACGCCCGATTGTTCGCGCCGCTGATGTGCTCCTTCAATTGCTCATAGCCGAACCCCTTGTGCTCCATTTCGAGAATGGCCTCTGAACCCTTGGTCCGTACCACGCGCGCAGGTGCGCCCAGTGTGCGTTTAATTACGGAGGTGTCGTGTTCTGTTCCCTTCAACAAGGCTTCTTTATACGCCGGATGGGCATGAACACACTCTTGAGTCGCGATAAATCGCGTACCCATCTCCACTCCTTCCGCCCCCAAAGCCAGTGCCGCCATAATGCCTCGACCGTCTCCAATTCCACCACTGGCAAGAACGGGGATCTTCACAGCATCAACAACGCGCGGGATAAGCACCATCGTACCGATATCATCTCGTCCAAGGTGTCCGCCGCCTTCCTGTCCAACCGCCATGACAGCGTCTGCTCCAATCGCTTCTGCCTTTTGCGCCTGACGTACGGCGGCGACCAGCACCAGCTTCTTCACATCGTGCCCGTCAAGTCGGCGGATCAACGGTTCAGGGTTGCCTCCTGTAATCGATACAACCTTCACGCCTTCTTCAATCGCGACCTCCAGCATATGCTCGTAAGCCCGATTATGCTGACCAATGGCAAAATTAACACCGAATGGTTGATCCGTCAGCGTCCGCACCTTGCGAATTTCTTCTCGCAGTGCTTCAGCGGAAGGCAGTGACATGGCCGTAATCTGACCTAATCCTCCCGCATTGGAAACCGCTGCAGCCAATTCCGCATAGGCCAAATAAGCCAGCCCTCCTTGTACAACCGGATAACGGATGGACAACAGCTCAGTCACTCTCGTTTTCATTTGAACGAACCCTCCTTATGTATATAAACCAAATGATTCATTTCCTTAAAATTGCGTCGATTCTTTAATAAATTTCTCGACAAGAAGAAAAACTCCTGCCCTGCTAAGCTTTTCCTAGCAGTTGCTTCAAAAAACTTCTTGCTTTCCCCCCTCTTTTTGCTATACTCAATTTTGTTTGTTTATTCACTAACCTTTATAAGACCTTAGCCATTCCAATGCTGTCGTCGAACACTCACGTTGAAGCGGCTTTAAGATACATTAAATTTGAAAAAAGTGAGGCGATATTGAATTGAGCCAAGCAAAGACCCCACTGTTCACCGGACTGATTGAACATGCCAAAAAAGATCCGATCCAATTTCATATTCCAGGACATAAAAAAGGGTCGGGAATGAATCCTACTTTTCGTGAATTTATCGGGGATAATGCCCTGTCTATCGACTTGATTAATATCGCTCCATTGGATGACTTGCACCATCCCAAAGCGATGATTAAAGAAGCTCAAGAATTAGCAGCGGAAGCATTCGGCGCTGACCATACATTCTTTACGGTACAAGGAACCAGCGGCGCAATCATGGCGATGATCATGGCAACATGTAACCCGGGCGATAAGATTATCGTACCCCGAAACGTGCACAAATCGATCATGTCCGCCATTATCTTCTCAGGCGCTATTCCAGTCTTTATTCACCCGGCTATGGATGAACGATTGGGAATCTCTCACGGCATTACGACCAAAGCGGTACAAAAAGCTCTGGATGCACATCCGGACGCGGCAGCGCTTTTGGTGATTAATCCGACCTACTTCGGTTTTGCCGGAGACTTGCGAGAGATTGTTCGCCTTGCCCATAACTACCAGGTACCCGTGCTAGTTGATGAAGCACACGGTGTGCATATTCGCTTCCACGAGGATATGCCGATCTCGGCTATGCAGGCTGGAGCGGATTGTGCCGCAACCAGTGTGCATAAACTTGGAGGTTCCCTCACGCAAAGCTCGATTCTGAATGTTCGTGAAGGACTCGTTGATGTTAATCGCGTAAAAACGGTTTTAAGCATGTTAACAACCACTTCCACTTCTTATATCCTGCTTGCTTCACTGGATATGGCCCGACAACACCTGGCGTTGAACGGTCACATGTTATTAGAGCGCGCCATTGAGCTAGCCGAACAAGCACGTAAACAGATCAATCTGATTCCTCGTCTCTACTGTGTAGGCGAAGAAATTCTCGGGAAGCCAGCAACGTTCGCCATGGACAAAACGAAGCTTCTCATTCATGTCAAAGATTTAGGAATCACTGGCTGGGAAGCTGAGAACTGGCTACGCGAAAAACACAACATTGAAGTGGAAATGAGCGACCTGTATAACATTCTTTGTTTCATTACAGCTGGAGACACTGAGGAGACCATTCAATCCTTGATCAACGGTTTGCGTGATCTTGCGGTGGAGTTCTCTCATATGGAAGCCGTGGAGAAACCCACTGTAACGCTTCCAAAAATTCCTGTTCTCTCTTTATCACCACGCGATGCTTTCTATTCGGAGACCGAGATTATCCCGTTGAAAGAATCCGCTGGTCGGATTATCGCTGAATTCATCATGGTTTATCCGCCTGGAATTCCAATTTTCCTCCCAGGAGAGATCATTACAGAAGAAAATATCGCCTATATTCTGGAGAACATTCATGCCGGGCTTCCTGTTCAGGGTCCAGAAGATGAAAGTATACAAACCATTAAGGTATTGAAACGCCAAACAGCGATCTCCGGATAAATAGATTAACCGCTTCCCCTTATAGCTGGAAGCAGCAAAAAGCCATTAGGTGTAAACCTAATGGCTTTTTGCATCAATCAAATTGTTTTGTTTACTATGGGAGAACCTCGATCATAATTTTGTCGAATGGTACTGTCAAAAACAATTGAACGATCTTATCACTGTTTTCTTTTGCCAATTCGTCAAACGTGTATTTGATTTCTTTGGAAGTGCCTTCATTGAAGATAAACACCACTTTTTTCGGATCGTTTTTCAGCAAGATGTCAACGAGCTCATCTTTTTTTACCAACTCATCCATGGTGTATTTGCCAGGCTGATTACCAGGATCTGTACCAGGATCTGTACCACCGTCATCATCCTTAGGCTCGGCAAATTGCATGGTATACAGCTCCGGTTTATCATCACGCTTATCGATCCAGACAATTCGATCTCCACCAAGACGAATCTCGGACGGATCAGCCTCATCGGAGAAATTGATGTCAGAGTATTCCAGATCGTCTAAATCATAAAACTGATGCTCAAATTTGTTGTCTCGGCTATACTCATTCGTTTCAAACATGATGAAATTGTGAGAGGCTTGTGGGCGTACTTGGTCTTTTTTAGGATTTCGGAGCAACGAATAGATGTGCTCACTACTGAACTCATAATAAAAAATATCCCAGTCATTATTTTTCTCTGACCAGACAATAAAGTCGTCAGCCAAATGGGCATCTCCAACCTCAACCGCGTCATGTCTTACCTCGAAGGAGCCTTCTTTATTGGAAAGATCAACATAATACATCATGTTTTTCTTACCCTTTTGTGTTACCCATAAGAGATGATTTCCCTTAATGTCTACCGATTTGATGTCAGCACCGGTGGTTTCTATCTCTGAAGTTTTTCCAGTCGAAAGGTTCGTAAGGTTAAGCGAAATGTCTCGTCCGCTTTCATCAATCCAGAAAAGATTGTTTCCATCGATATCAAAGAGGTTCTCTGATGGCTCCTCTTTGGTTTTGGTAACTTGCTTCATGCTTTGCTTTTTAATATCGTAGGCGAAAAGCGCTCTTGTATCATCGTCATACCATACGGCATAGCTGTTGCTTACGACAGGATGAGATGGAGCTTGCTTCGCTCCTGAAATCACCTTCATATTGGCAGTAGCAACATCGTAAAGCACGATTTCATCATGTTTTCCTTGATTGACGAAAACCACATATTTATCACTCGCATCGGGTTGAGCCGGGTCTCCGTTATGACTGCCAAATTGTGCGCTTTCTTCTTTTTTCAAATCGTAGAGGTTCAGTTTGTACTTCCCGTCTTCTCTGGTCACATACAACACGTCATTATCGTAAATCGCCGGGATACTGCGTGTATAGAAATTATCCGTGAAGGTTTGGGATTTCTGGTTTTTTAGATTAACGTATTTAAGCTCCCCTTTTTGCGCAAAAACGACGTAATTGTCATAGATTACAGGATTTCGGGAATCGTCGCTTTGATTCGTAATTGCCGTTTCGTTTCGATCAGAAATGTCGTAGGAATAGATGTTCTTAATTCCTTTGCGGCTATCCTCATAGACAATCACACCGGAGTCAATGGACGGGTTCTCTTGATTGTACGAATTGCTCGTAGCCTGTTTCTCTGTGTTCTTGGTCAAATCGTAATAATAGATGTCTGAATTTCCATTCCGTTGATCTTGCCAAGCCACATAGCCTTTACTTACAGTTGGAGCGCTCGCTTTGTTGGAGGTTGTGATTTGTTCGTCCGATCCATCTTTAATTTTGTACGCATAGATGTTGGATTTTCCGTTGCGTTTATCCGTCCATACAATCGTTGATCCGTCAAAGTCCATTTCGGTAGGAACCTCTGTTCCATCCGTAATCTTGGTGGTTTTATGTAGGGAAATATCATATAAGTAGATATCTTTTCGATTGCTCGATTCTTCTATCCAAGCCGCATAGTGATCCGCTACTTTCAGGAAGCTTTTGGTGCGACTATCATCGGCAACCTTTTCTTCCTTGCTGTTATCTCTATTAAAAATAACAACCGCTTTCTTCGAATCATCCTTTTCCACCCAGACAGCGTAGTCTTTGCTTAAGTCCATGCCTACGGAAATATCGGGTTCAAGAGCATCTCCGCCAATTTTCACTTCGGTTCCAATCCCGCTTGCCTGTACGGCTGGCGCACTCAAAAGCGAAGTTGCCAGTAGAGCTGCGGCAAGGAAACCGCCGGTACGTTTCTTCCTCATCTATATCCCCTCTCCCTTTCTTAACAGGATCTGTCATCTCTTTACATTATTAAGGATAGGGTAAGGGAAGTAAACAAAAAAAAAATAAAGCCTTGACGAATCCTTCATTCGAGAATCCATCAAGACTCATTCTTATCGTTAGCGTTTATAGGAAACGCTTACAAATTAGACATTTGATTATTCGTGCTCGTTGATGTGTTCTTCACACGCACATTCGCAAACACCGTATAAGGTTTTTGCCTGGTTGGAATCAAAATGATCGATAATAGTTCCACAGCTTTGACATACGATTGTACCCATTCAAGATCCCTCCGCAAAGTTGGTTTTAACATATCATAATTAACGGCTTCAACCAAAATTCATGTGTTTTTTTAACTACATTCATCTTAATATGTTATACCAATTACGTCAATAGGGTTTTTATTCACTAATTAGTATGTCACATTTAACTAATTTCGGTTTTCTGATTCATCTGTACTTGCGAATCGAGCCATTCTATCAAACATTGCAGTACCTGATCTCTCTCCGGCTCGTTCAATACCTCGTGGTACAAGCCAGGAAATGCGGTAAATGTTCGATCTTCATGCGGAACTTGCCCCACAAACTTCTCAATTCCAACTGGGTCGATCAAGCAGTCACTCCCCGCCTGTAAAACGAGCAGCGGTAAATTCATCCGCTTCACCCGCTCATTGGCATTCTTCATTTCACGCTGAAGTTCATTAAACCAACGCACGCTCACTTTTTTGAAATTGAGCGGATCGATATTGTATTGCACTTGCATTTTTGGATCACGGGTCACGTGATTCGGAGCAATTTCATTTCCCATTCGCAAAGTCGGCCACACTTTATCCAACAGGCCCGCGAGTGATGCCTTCCACGCCGGCACATCCATTTTTAATTTCAGACAAGGTGACGTCAGGATACATCCACTGATTTGTTCAGGGTGAGCGTATTCCTGGATAAAACGAGTTGCAACCAATCCGCCTAAGCTATGTCCCATCACAAAAAACGGCAGCGATCTTGGCAATTTGGCTTGCGCCATGTGCAGCCATGTTGCCACAGCGTCCAAGTATTGTTTAAATGACTCGATATGTCCTTTTAATCCCGGGGAGCGTCCCCATCCAGGGAGGTCTCCCGTTACAACATTATATCCATGCAAAACAAGGAATTCAGCTACATGCTCATATCGACCGGAGTGTTCCGAAGTCCCATGAATGAGCAGGATAGTGCCTTTGGCCTCGTCGGTTATCCAGTCACGATAAAATAATTCCATTCATTGTTCCTCCTGTTTCATCTGATACTTCCATCATATACCTAGCCGTTGCCCAATAGAAAGTGATCCCCGTGGAATGCCGGCAAAAATAAGAAAAGAGCAGAAGAAGTTCTCCTGCTCACTCGTTTGGATTGATTAATATTGATTTTCTTCAAATGGCATGGGTGGCAAGTGATCTTGGAAAAACTCTGAAAGTTCCTTGGCATCAATCGGACAGCTCAAACGGAATTTTTGTTGAAGATAATCTGGATTGATCGCGTCTTCGGAACTTAGAAGGGCGGATTGGCCTGTTTGCATACAAATGACTAATGCCTTACCGAAAAAACGATGAGTATGGACAATCCCGAAGTCAAAACGGGATTTGTCAGAAATGAAACCGAAGAAATTAACTTGGGCTGACTCTGTCTCATTATACAAAAAATCGTAACGGTCCATAGGCTCCCTCCTATTATCAGAAGTTTTTGAATTATCTATCCATTTTATCATATCACTCCACTCTTGTCACTTAGACCATTTTCCTATGTTCAACTAATGTTCAATCTTCTGTCAATTATGTCACACCAAATACCTAGGAGAGTATGCGAGAATAAAACAGTAAATAATTAACTGTTAGAAAACTCATGAATCTACAACGAAAGATTTTGAGTGATAAAGGAGAATGTGCATGGATAGCGCTTTCATTCGTTCATTGACGCAGGTAATAGCTCTGGTACTTTTTTTTCTAGTTCCGTTGTTGAACCTGTTTCGAATTGATTTAGTGAATCAGCATTTTTTCTTACTGACGGAGAAGTTTTCTTTTAATGAAGGATTTACTCTCCTCCTCGCTATTTTGACCCTTGTATTTACCTTCGTTTCCATTTCACAGTGGTTTGGACGCCAATTCTGTGGCTGGTTATGTCCACACAATACCTTCGTTGGATATTTGATTCGGGTAACCAAATGGAATATTCTCAGTAATCCAACGGTCCGCAATGTGATTGATTTGCTCTTATCGATTATTTTCGCGCCTATCATTACGTTTTGTCTTTTAGCTTATTTTATTAACCCGCTTGATATTTGGCACACGATTATTTCAGGTAACTTCCTGAATATCACGGGGATCGCCTTTATTGTACTTTTGGTATTTTTCTTCATTATGATTAATCGCTTGCGCTATAAATTTTGTCAGAACGCCTGCCCTTATGGCATGTTGCAGATGATCCTCTCCAATGGTAATCAGAAGAGAAGCCTCTCCAAAACCATGTTCTCTGGGGTCGGACTTGTTTTACTGGTGATCATGACAGCCTTGATCTCATGCACGATATACTTTGCTACCACCAGCGCCGGTTTTTACACAAGTCTGACAAAAAAGGTAAACGGCGTTCCTTCTGAAAAGCAACTGATTTACAGCTTCGATTTATCCGTTGAAAATCTGAAAAACAATCCGGTTCACTACACGATCTCGTATAAAGGGCTTCCACAAACCTGGCAAAGCACTACACCTTCCGAGGCAGATCTGGCCGCTAATGAAATAAAAGAATTTCCTCTCGTCTTCCGAATTGGAGAGGCTGACCTTGGCAAAAACTATATCATCGATGTAGTTATAACGAGTGAAACGGGTAAAACGGTGACGAAGAAACTGACCTTGTTCCCGATTCGTAAATAACGAACAGATTCCACTCCCCCATCTGATCACCATAGAAGTGACGGCAGATGGGGGCTGCTTTACCTCTGTATAGCTATTAAACATTCCAATAACAAAGAAAAAAGTTGACTCAAAAATTTGCGCCAACTTTTTTCTTTATTCATTATTGAGTTAACTTACGGTCTTCTCATTTAAGGGTAAACGCATTTCGCTTTCTTGTATCCAGCGAACCTTTTCTTCTCCATGTAAAGCTTGAGCAAGGAAAGAAAGACATTCAAAAAACAATTGAACCACAACTGGACTATAACGTTCACGTAATTGCTCCAGCGCAGAAGTTAAACGAAAGATTGTAGGAGAGTTTTGTCTGCTGGCTTCAATTACTTGTTTACCCAGTTGCGTTGGGTAAACATTGACAACTCGACCGTCTACGTCTGATTTCTCGATCGTAACCAAGCCCTTATCCATTAGCTTCTTGATGTGAATGACAATGGAAGAAGGATGCCAGAACGTCCACTCGGCAATTTGCGTCACCCGAACACCCTCGTATGAATATACGATCCAAAGTATATTCAATTGGACGGATGAATCCAGTTCTGCTGCTTTGGCGGCACGCTCCCAGTCTTCATTATTGACGACATTAATGGCACGTAACGTATTCAATGTCTCATAAACTTGTCGTATCGAAGCATCATGCATTCCATACACTCCCCCAATGGTTATCTATCTGTTTACCCGTAAACCAAATATAAGTACATTATAAACTTTTCTGAATAAACAAGCAATTGTTTTCCAATAGGATTAGTTGTCAAATCATCGCTTAGAATGCTACACTTATCCTTGGAATAAATGAAAGTGGATATGGGAGTGAACGTTTCGTGAATCTACAGTCATCCTACATATATTTGGTCGAAGGGTCTACTGCACCAACTGTTTCGCTTGCAGATGTCAAAATTAAATTGCAAGCTTTTGTCGAAGCTACTAAAAAAACTGGCGAACAACTCGGTTGGGATTACAGCAATTCTGCATTCCCTTACGTCATTGACGAAAAGCCTCAAGGAAAAGATTCCTGGTTCCTTCTTAAAGGTAAAGACCCGGACAGCTACAAGTCCATCATCATCGGTGTAGGCTCTAAAGCATTGAATGGAACCGAGCGCAGCTACATTCAGGTTTCCCTGCCGGAATCGGCTACACATGGCGATAAAGGAAAAGCGAACGAATTTACACGCTATTTCGGACGCGAATTTAAAGGGGAAGCTCACCTGTTTAATGGACGGGTTCAATATTTTCAACCTCGCAAGCCATAACCAATATCGTTTAAATCAAGCAGTCTTACCGTTTGACGGAAGGCTGTTTTTTTATGGAGCGAAAAGTGTTAAAATATTGAAAATATAGAACAAACGTTCTATTATAAAAGGAGTCAAAGAAAGCGAGTGATTCCATATGAAGCTCAATCTGGATGAACGTTTAAAGCATTATCATGTGGCAGGATTAAGTCTTGCTGTTATTGAAAATGGTAAGCTTGTATTGTCTCGGGGCCACGGTGTAATGGAGAGAGGAACAAACCATCAAGTAGATAGTCGCTCTATTTTTCATGCTTGTTCGATTAGTAAGCTTGCCACATCCATGCTGGTTCTCACACTTGTCGAACGTAACATTCTCGATTTAGATCGGGACGTGAATGATACATTGAAGTCGTGGAAGGTGCCTGCAAATGAATTTACTCAACACAAAAAGGTTACACTGCGGACACTCCTCAGTCATCAATCAGGATTCATCGACCCAGAGAGCAGTTTCAGCCCATTCGATCCTAATCAAGGAATCCCTGCAATGCTTGACCTAATGGAAGGCAGAACCTCATATTGTTCAGAACCTTTCACGGTAAAATATGAGCCTGCCAGCAGCTTCCACTATTCAGACGCTGGTTTTTGTTTAATTGAACAGCTTATTGAAGAGGTTACTCAAAAGTCTTTTCAGCGGTTAATGAACGATCTTATCTTCGAGCCGTTACAGATGAAAGACAGCCTACTAGAGTATCGCGTACCAGAAGAAATACACCAGAGATTTACGAGCGGACACCATAAAGACGGGAAAGTAGTGAACGGCAAATATCCGATATACCCGTACCTAGCCGCCGCTGGTCTTTGGTCAACACCTACAGACTTATCGTCTCTCGTCATCGAGCTCATGAATTCTCTTAACGGGAAGGGGAAGCTGGGGATTTCTCCACAGCTTTGCAGGGATATGATCTCCCCTCAAGGCTGCTCACAATGGACTGGCTTGGGTGTCTTCCTTGACAATTCCAATCAAGAGCTCGAAATCTATTCACTCGGCTGGGGTGTAGGATTTCAATGTATGCTGCTCGCTTATCCTTATGTAGGAGCTGGAGCTGTAATTATGACAAATACTGATTTAGGTGTACACCAAACGAAGGGCATTATCGGGGAAATTGTTAATGATCTGTCTTTTGGACAAAAAAATACAGGCTCTCTATCCACATAGAGAGCCTGTTATCATTCTGATTAAGTATTAAGATATAGCCTCAGAACGTGACAGCGAATAAAATCTTCCGTCAATCATACGAATTCCCAGGTCAGCGCAATATGTTAAGCCTTCCATGCAGCCGTAGAGAATCCAATCAGACGAACGATGATTAATATCAAAATCGGTATAGCTGTCTGTACCGTCATTCTTGATTTCGTTTCGTCCTGTCAGGTCATAAAGCCTTAGAATAAACGGCAGTTCCGCAAATGGAATACCAAAGTCTCGCTCTACTTCCTGACGAAAGTTCTCCGTCATAGACCAACTGGCTAACAGTGATTGATCGTCTTTCCAAGCAATTCGTATACTGGGGTCCTCTACATCTGTGGATGACCTCGCGGGATTCGTCTTCATCCGCTCCCATCTTTCCTTTCTCAAGTAAACTAAATTTGGATATATTCAGTTTATACCCTTAGGGTCGATTATACCATGAAAGCGTTCAAATTAAAATCGAAGTCAGCTATCTTCCTACAGTGAAACTATTTTCACCCACGATGGTATACGGGTCTTTGTCTGAGCGTCTCATCTTCAGCTGTACCTTGTATGTACCATAATAAGGCAACTTGGTGGAAATGAACGGCTCGGAGAAGAAGAAGGAATTTCCATTGATTGTGGAGAATTTCTGTTGTTTTCCACTATCCAATTCCTTTCCATTTGGTGCGATCAAAACAACCTGGCATTCAAGCTCCTTGGAAACAGGCGCGTCATCTACCTCAACGAAAACGCCAAAGCTGCGCGGGATGTCTTTGTCAGTCCAACCTTTTATCGGGTTGGTAAATACCAGACCTTTATTACGAACCTGTTGAATACCTTCGAGAACCAGCATATTTACCCGAGGTGTTTCAACAATTAATTTGCCGGATTTTTTATCATATGAAGTAAATCCACCCATTTTGTCTACTAAATCCTGAACGGACTCAACCGATGAAGCTGGAAGCTCTACATGGGTCCGTGTTTTATCCACCAACACGTCTAAGCTACCATCGCCTAATGCTGTCGTTGAAACTCCCACAATCATTAAACTAGTCAGAGCCATCAACGCTAACTTTTTCATAACCACTTTCCTCCAGTACGATTTCCTTTTCAACTGTTCGAAATGCTCACATCAAGCTTCCGAATTCTTTTCATATTATCTTAGACGCACCAAAGTGAAATAAGTTGTGCATGTTTTGATATTTTTTTCAACAGAATCCACAGTATCCACAGGCTTGATCTACAAGGATTCAGTTGAGTTATCCACAGAAAATATAAAAAAAAGCTTCTTTCCCCGACAGAAAAAGAAGCGACAGAAATTTTTACTTTATCTTTTTGCCAATATATGTGAAATAGTCCGTAATCAGACGAATTGCTACCTCGATCGCATCCTCGTTTGGTTCAATTCGGCTGTGATGTAGTCCGTACGGGGTATCGACACCGAGCCAGAACAGGAAGCCCGGTATATCCGCGAGAAAATATCCGAAATCTTCCCCAGTCATGGCTTCCGAGCATTCAATCAACTGAACCTTTTCGTTGGCTAGAACCCACTCCATAAAGTCATGGGTCAGCTCGTGATGATTATATACTTGGCAGTAGTTTGAGCCATAATCAATAGTTGCCTGACATTCGAAGCCAACCTCAATCCCGCGAACCAACGCCTCAATACGGGATTTGATTCTTTGCATCGATGGCATAGAGAGTGTGCGAATGGTCCCTTCGATACGGGCTCTCTCTGCAATAATATTTTGTTTGGTTCCTCCCTCAATTTTGCCAATCGTCACGACCCCCGAATCCAGCGGGTCAAGGTTGCGCGCAACAATCGTTTGCAGCTGCGTAACCAGATGACTGGCGGCCACCACCATGTCGTTGGCTTTATGCGGGTGTGCGGCATGTCCGCCTTTTCCGACAAGATCAATGAACAGTTCTGAGGTATTGGCAAACAGGATTCCCGGTTTGGTAGCGATGGTTCCCACCGGATACTCGGGAGCGATATGCAAGGCAAAAATCGCGTCAGGTTTCCAGGACTGGAATTCCTTACTTGCGAGCATGGGCAGAGCCCCGCCCGGTCCTTCCTCAGCAGGCTGGAAAATCATCAGCAAATCATCATCCACCGGGTTTTGGGCAAAGTGGCTCAGGATTCCCAACCCGATCGTCATATGCATATCATGACCACACGCGTGCATATACCCCTGATGTGTGGAGGCGAATTCATAGGAGGTCTCCTCTACGATCGGCAAACCATCCATATCCGCGCGCCAAGCTAACGTCCTTGTTGGATTCAAACCGCGTACGCGAACAAGAATGCCTGTCCGCCATGTCTTGATCTCCAACCGATCTTGCGGAAGCTGCTCGATAAACTGAAGTAGATAGGCTTGTGTTTTGAATTCTTGGAAGCCTGGCTCAGGAATCTGGTGCAATTCGCGTCTTATTTTAATGAAAGAAGAGCCTGTAGCGTTCATTCTACAGCTCCTTTCGAAACGACGACATGTTCAATGGCTTCTTGCAACAAGCTGATGAGTCGATCCACTTCTTCTTGCTTCATTGTAAGCGGCGGAAGCAGACGAATAATCGTTTTTTGCGTCACATCGACAAGTATGCCTCGTTGGAGCATATATCGTTGGATTCCACTTACTTGCTCTGCAGGCAATTGGGTCGGCAGTCCAAGCATCATGCCTTTTCCACGCAAACCCTGGAGCAGATCAGGATACTTTTCGCTCAAACGGTTCAATTGAGCCCACAAATAGGCTGCTACCGTACGAGATTTCTCCATAAATGCCTCGTCGAATACAACATCGAGTACGGCATTGCCCAAAGCGGCGCTTAATGGAGAGGGAGCAAACGTGGTTCCGTGGTCCCCCGGTTGAAATAAGTCGCTCAGTTTATGGCCAGCGATGAGTCCGCCAAGCGGCAGGCCTCCACCCACGCCTTTGGCAAATAAGATGAGATCAGGGGTCACATCCGCATGTTGGTACGCGAAGAATTTTCCTGTACGGCCAACTCCCGTTTGGATCTCATCAATGCATAGAAGCATGCCCTCACGCTCCGTAATCGCAGCCACCTGCTGAAGATATTCTATACGCAACGGAATGACACCGCCTGAGCCTAGCACCGGCTCCATTAAAACAGCCGCTGGCTTCACACGAGCGCAAAGGTCTTCCAGCTCAGCGATGTTATCCACCTCAAGCTCATACACCGGAAAATCTGGTTGTGGAAAATCCTGATAGACATGCGGTTGTCGAGTTAGACGAAGCGCTCCTAGTGTCCGACCATGGAAGCTGTTTTTCAATACGACGATTCCCTCGCGACCATTTCCCCGCTTGAGCGTCCACTTATGAATGAGTTTAATCGCCGCTTCTGTTGCTTCTGCTCCCGAATTCCCGAAGAAGACCTTACCTGGAATCGAATTCTCTACCAGACGCTTAGCCAATTGAATAGCGGGCGGATTGAGAAAATAATTCGAGATGTGCAGAAACTTCTCACCCTGCTCACGCAATGCTTGCATGACATGAGGATGTGAATGGCCGAGAATATTCACTGCAAGCCCCGTAAACAGATCAAGGTATTGTTTTCCTTCCGTGTCAAACAGGTAGTTGCCTTCCCCTTTGGCTATGGCAATAGGTAATCGTTTGTAAGTTGACATGATATAGTTTTCATCTAATGAACGCCAATCTTCCAAGGGTCTCTCCTCCTTCGCTTTGGACCTAGCGTGAGTATTACAGTTGGCGAAGCTCTTGTTTAATCTCGGTTTTGGATTTGGTTTTTTCGTCAATTTTTTTGATCACGCGTGCTGGTGTACCTGCCACTACTACATACGGAGGCACATCGTCAATCACCACAGCACCTGCAGCGACTACAGAGCCTTGACCTACTCGGCAGCCCTCCAGAATAACGGCATTGGCGCCTACAACAACATCATCTTCAATGATGACAGGGGTTGCGGAAGGTGGTTCAATTACGCCAGCTACAACGGCACCCGCTCCGATGTGACAGTTTTTGCCGATGGTTCCGCGTCCGCCTACGACTGCGTTCATGTCGATCATGGTCCCTTCGCCAATCACAGCGCCAATGTTGATCATAGCCCCCATCATGATGACGGCGTTATTGCCGATTGTCACCTGATCACGGATAATTGCGCCTGGCTCGATACGAGCTTGAATATGTTTGGTATCAAGCATAGGAATTGCCGAATTGCGGCGGTCGCTCTCCACTACGTAATCTTCAATTTGGTCTTTGTGTTGTTCTAATACTGGTGCAATCTCGCTCCACTCACCAAACAATACGCCTACATTGCCTGTGATGAACGTTTTGGTGTTAGCTCCAAAGTCAATGCCTTCCAATTGTCCTTTGATATGTACTTGTACTGGGGTTTTCTTGACGCTTTTCTGGATAAAAGCGATGATTTCGTTGGCATTCATCATGTTCATTACTTTCTACCTCCACATTGGTTTAACCATCAACTGATTCTTTCTTTGTACCGCAGGTAATCTAGCATTGACATCAACCAAAAAATGCAATGAGCAGCATATCTACTCATTGCATTTGATTCCCCTGCAAATGATAAATAGCGCTCCACGAAAGTAGCCTTTCATGACAAGATGGCCGTTATTCACGGACACCCCAGCCGATGTTGCGGGGGGCAACGTCGACTTCGGCACTTTGACCTTTCATTCTCATCCGGAGCCCCTTCTCCCGTAGACCAAGAATTACTGATTCGCAGCGCACCTCTATTTACACCTGATTCAATTGTATTTACTCTAACAGAATCAAGTGAAACAGACAACTAGAAATGCAAAAGAAAGTATTAAAGATCCAGTTGGGTAAGAATTCGCGGACCCGATTTGGTGATCGCAATGGTGTGCTCGTACTGTGCGGATAAACTACCATCTGCGGTACGCGCTGTCCACCCGTCATCATCGACGGTGGCATGGTACGTCCCGGTATTGATCATCGGTTCAATCGTAATCACCATGCCTTCTTTGAGACGAACGCCTCGTCCGGGAGGTCCGAAATGGGGAACAACCGGATCTTCATGCATCTCCTTGCCGATTCCGTGTCCACAGAAATCACGAACAAGCGAATACCCTTGAGACTCCCCGTATTCCTGTATCGCGTGAGAAATGTCTCCCAAACGGTTGCCGATCACCGCTTTTTCGATCCCGACAAAAAGGGCCTGCTTGGTCACATCCAACAGACGCTGTGCCTCGGTGGACACTTTGCCTACCGCATATGACCAAGCGGAGTCTGCCAACCAATCATTTAACCTGACAACCATATCAATGGTCACAATATCTCCTTCGCGCAACTCCTTTTTGGAAGGAAATCCGTGACAGATCACATCATTGACCGACGCGCAGGTTGCGTACTCGTATCCTTGGTATCCTTTTTGTTCGGGTGTTGCGTTATGTTTAGCCAGAAATTTTTCCACAAACTGATCGATTTCCCAAGTCGTAATTCCCGGCTTGATTAATTTCGCAATCTCTTGATGACAAGCTGCCAGAATCTGGCCCGCCGCGTGCATCTTATTAATCTCTTCCTCTGATTTAAGATAAATCAAAGAAGCCACCTCCTATACATCTATATATTATACCTCTGAAGTGGCTATTGGTGATTAACTTGTTTTTTGTTTAGAAATCCATTCCAGGCAATAGTCAAAATTCTGCCGGGATCTGCTCTCCTCCATCTGTGCAAATGGACAGCCGTTCTGTTGAATCCGCCTAGGTAGCATCTCTAGCGTGAAGTCATGAGGACGAAGTTTTTCGTTCACTTCCTGCCAGATTAATGGTGTGGCGATCAATGCGTCCTCGTTGCCTCGAGCCGAGTAGGGAGCAATAATCGTCTTTCCTTCCGCATGTTGAACATAATCCAGATACAGTCGGTTGGCGCGATTCTTTTTTAATCGTTCCGTTGTGAAAAGGGAGGGTTCGCGCGCAGTCAAATAATCGGCAACGAATTTGGTGAAGCTTCTGGTTTCTTCAAATGTATATTGTTCTTTAGGAAGCGGAATGTACACTTGCAAGCCTTTGTTTCCTGATGTTTTGACGAACGAGACAAGCTTCAACTGATCAAAAATCTCTTTCATCATCAAGGCCGCATGTACAGCCAGAGCAAATTCTTTCTGTGACGGAGGGTCAAGATCAAATACGATTTCTTGCGGTTTAGTGGAATGGATGGTGACAAATGGAACGTGCAATTCGATGGAGGCTTGGTTCCCCAACCAAATTAAAGTGGCTAAATCATTGCAGAGAATATACCGAATATCTTCCACAAGATAGGTTTGGACAAAATCGGGAGCATATGACGGACAGTGTTTTTGATAAAACTTCTCTTTGGTTACCCCGTCAGGAAAGCGAATGACTGTTAATACCCGATCCATTACATGAGGAAGCATATATGGAGCCACCTGAATTAAATATTCGAGATACTGGACTTTGCTGATAGGCTTCTGCGGCCATAACAGCTTGTCCGGATTGGAAATACCAACGGGCGTTCCATCCACCATCAGCTCAACACGTTCCATCGTTGCTGATGTCATTTGTTCCCTTCCTTTCGTTCACGCTTACCAATCACGTGATAATTCGGATCCATTAACTGGGTGGCAGTCACCAGCTTGCCTTCATTTTTTAAAAAGGAACTATTCTCCTTTAAAACTGAGGCTGTCTTCTTCCCTTGGATTCCAACGTGTCCAATCGCGATGCAATTTGAATTGGTCTTTAAATAGTCGTGCAGGGAATACACCTTTTTGGCGATATGCCGTTTGCTATATTGATTATCGAGAAAGAGATTGTTCTGAATATAAGGCACACCCATTTCGCGGGCTACCTTTTCCACTACACTAAAGTAGGTCGTATGGCTGTCCAAATACACTTTTCCACGGTCTCTGCACACCTCCATGACTGCGCGCATGACTCGTACATCGGCTGTCGCTTTGGAGCCCATGTGGTTGCTGATCCCCACTGCGTAAGGAACATTTTCAAAAGCGGCATTTACTCTTTTTTTAATCTCTTCATTTGAGAGGTCGGTAGTAATAGCGCCGGGTCCCAACCAGGAAGCCTTTCCCCGCAACGGCTCCATCGGCATATGAACAAAAACCTCATGTCCCAAGCGATGAGCCCACTCGGCATCCCGCTTGGTGGTCGACAAAAATGGCATAACGGCAACGGTTAAGGGAAAAGGGAGCTTCAACATTTCTTCTGTCCCTAGCATGTTGTTTCCAAAATCATCAATGACGATGGCGATTCTCTTAGGATCAGGGTTATCTAATGGGGCGGCATTAGTGCTTCCACTATCCGTTACAAGCAGAATGATCAGAAGACCATATGCGATTAAAGCCCTGTATTTAATCGAAGCTTGCCTCATCTCGACACTCCTTTACACAAAATTTTGCCGTACGGGTAGTTTGGCTTTTCTACAATTGATTTACACCATGGTTTCCGTATGACTGCTGAGTAAAAGGGAAGGATAAGAGAGCCAAATTCGCTAGTATCAGGTGATTAATATGAAGCAAAAAGTGATGGGATTCTGTCTTATGATCGGACTCTTACTCCCGGTTTCAACTGTTCAAGCCTCCCCATCAGATTATCCAATCGACGTCTTAATTGATGTGGGACACGGAGGGGTAGACAGTGGAACCACCTATGGTAACATTCTTGAGAAAGACATCAACATGGCCATCGGGAAGCAGCTTTATCAGGCTTTAGCTGAAAAAGGTTATCATGTGGTAATGAATCGCGATGGAGATTATGCGCTAAGCGATGAAAACCATTGGTCAAAAAGTCGTTCACGCCACCTTAAGGATCTCGCTCAGCGAAGACACCTTGCGATGGAGTTGCAACCACAGATATTGGTCAGCCTGCATGTTAACTGGTCAAATTCAAGCAGAGCCAGCGGGCCGCTTGTCCTTTATCAGCACAACAGCCAAAGTTACATGTTGGCTGAACTGATGCAGAACTCACTTAACCTCCTGTATAAGGTACATGGCAAGCCACAAGTGGGGAAAACGTATTATTTGCTTCGTCATTCGATTTGTCCCTCGATTATCGTGGAGATGGGGTATTTAAGTAATGTGTCTGATCGACACCGTTTACTGACGCCAAGGGAACAAGCTCAGATCGCAGCCTCTATCAGAGCCGCGGTCGACGAATATTTCATGTTGCTGGGGGAACTGCGTCAGGAACCGACTAAAAATACGTGGATCACGCATATGCTGAAACACCTGATGGAAAAATTGCATTAAAAAGGTCATGACTGTTCCCCCTCTCACAATTTGATGGGAGGGGATTTACATTCTTCCGGCGATACATTCACAAAAGCCTGTATCACAGGCTGTCGAAGTGTTCTGCCCTTCGTCCATTCCAAAAATTGAAGTTTGGCAGTAAGCAAAGGCTTAACCCATACCGCTTCTTTATATCGCTCTGGTTGGTTTACAAACGCTTTCTTTGGCTGAATCAACTGCTTCAGCATTTCACTTAAAGCCTCCCACTCGGCTTGTTTCATTTTGCCTCTACCCGCGTGTCCGATGTATTGAAGCTGTCCAAGCTCATCATAAACGCCAAATAACAGCGCATTGATAAGACCATTGCTCAGCGTAAAACCACCGACCACCGCATTCAGATCTCGAAATATTTTTTTCTTCTGCCAACGTCGATTCTTCTCGTTCACGCTGTATATACTCGTGAGATCCTTACAGACGATACCTTCCAGTTCATGTTGCACGGTGACTTGATATAAAACCTCCGGGTCATGGAAGCTCTCCACGATCAGAACATCCTCTTGCGGCACAATCCACTCGGACAGAAGTTCCATCCTTGACTGGAGCGGCAAATGCGTGACCCATTCACCATTGCAAAACAAAACATCAAAAATCATATAGGCGATCGGAGTTTGCTCCTTGGCACGTTCTACGTTTGCTTCTTTTCGTATACCATCCCGCTTCATGACCTCGTGAAAAGAAGGGCGTCCGTTATCAAACGCGATCACTTCACCGTCCAGGATAATAGAAGATGCCTTGCAATATCGCTTGATGTCAAGCAGTTCCGGAAATTGAACAGATCTTGGATTACGCTTCCGGTTATAAAGCGATACCTGTTGTCCATCCCAATAAGTGAGAATCCGAACACCATCCCATTTGATCTGGGCAATCCACTGTTCCCCTTGTGGGATCACATCTGTACTGACAGGTTCAAAAGGAATGATTGGTTCAAGCAGGAGCCGATCGCCCTTCATTTGGCTGCTTTCTCCTTCGCGGATTTGTTCTTCGCTGCTTTTTTCTTTTTGGATTCACCCTTGGTCATTTCTTTGAGCACCTCCAGCTTTTCTTCCTTAATCTCCTCTCGCTTATCTTCCTTGGGCGTTTTCACGGAAATGGCTTGTTTTTGGGCTTGGTTGATACTCGCCTGAAGGGCTTCCATCAGGTTGATAATATTGGACGCTGGCGCTTCTTTGGCTACCTTGATCTCTGCATGATTTATCTTTGCTTCAATAAGATTCATCAGAGACAATCGATACTCGTCGGTGTATTTGGAGGGATCAAAGGAAACCGTTAATTGTTCGATCAGCTGCTTAGCGATCTCCATTTCTTTTTGGTTAACCTCTACGTTCAGATTATCCAGCACACCGGGGACCTGGTCGACGTTGCGAACCTCATCCGGATAGAAGATCGTTTCCATCATTAAGCCTTTATCATAAACGCGGATTACCGCCAGATTCTGTTTGGATCGCATGGTAATTTTGGCCACTCCGATCTTGCCTGTCTCCTGCATCGCTTGACGTAACAAGGAGTATGCTTTATGACCTGCTTCGCTCGGACCAATGAAATACGATTTATTGAAATAGATCGGGTCAATCTCCTCCAGATTGACAAAGTCGATGATCTCAATGTTTTTGTTCTTCTCCGCCGCTAGGTTCTCGAGTTCGGATTGCTCAAGGATGACAAACTGCCCAGGTTGATGCTCGTAAGCCTTGACGATTTCATTCATTTCAATCTCCCTGTTACAGACCGGACAAAACTTGTGATATTCGATGGGACTATGACATTCGCGGTGAAGCTGACGCATGCGAATATCCTTTTCTTCAGTAGCCGTGAACAATTTGATCGGAATGTGCACTAGTCCGAAGCTGATGGAGCCTTTCCACGTTGTGTGCATTCACTTGCCTCCTCTGTTCTCTTGAGTGTAGTGTTTGCTCTTCTTGTTTGAAGTTGACTGTTACCTTTTTCCTGAGTGAAAGCTAGTGAGATCGTTGGATACTAATCGGGAGTCGTGTAAACGGAGGGATGCATCATGGCAAAAAGGCCGATCATTGCGTTAGATTTTGATGGGGTACTTGCGGAGTATTCTGGCTGGCAAGGCGAACACCATATGGGCAACCCCATCCCTGGTGCGCTTGAATTTATCAACGCGAATCAGTCGAGTTATCAATTCGTGATATATACCGTACGAAAACCGCAGAGAATCATCGAATGGCTACAAAAAAACGCTTTCCCATACATTCCCGTCACCAACACCAAGCCCAAAGCGAGCGCCTATATCGACGATCGGGCTATTCGTTTTGACGGGAATTGGGAAAGCGTGCAAACTTCTCTGCCATTTCAACCTTGGTGGAAGGGATGAGTCTTTATACAATCTTGCTCAACGTTATGAGCGGGTAAAGCCAATCATTTCAGCTGTCTGCTCTTCCTGATCAACCGTACTCAGTCCAGATGTGCTGCTTGCCACTTGCGGATTCGTAGGCTGTGGGTGTGGGGTGGTAATTTCCACCTCAGGCCTGTCCACTTGTGTGAATTCATCGGGGATATCGACGTGCGGAATCTCTTTGGTTTCCATATGGTTTCCCATGTTCATCTCCATATTGCCCTCCTCGACACAGATCAGCGATTCGGTGTTAGTCTTCCCACATGTGTCGCATGTATCCTGTGAATTTCCATTTCACATTTTCCCATCGTCCTTACATATCTCGACAGTCTTTGCGCAACTGAACGATTATGATGGAGATAATGAGAATGTGGAGGTGGATTTGCGTGAATCGCAATCAACTGAGAAGGTATGTCACGCAGGAACTTGAATGCACCATGATAGACCACACCCTCCGATGTATTACCAAGGAATCAACCTTGAACAAACTAAAGTCGCTGCATTTTACTATCGATGTCAATTTGGATGAGTCAGATGAGCTCCGCCAAAAGGTGAAAAATCTCATACAGGAAGTGGAATGCTCCGGCGTTTAGCGGAGCATTTTTTAAATCTGAGCCTATCGTGATCCAAAGACACCGCTGCATGCCAAGCTGTTTGTGATGAAAGAAAACAACAAGGCAGTAATTAGATTGCCGGAATCCTCATCATTCTGATTTGGTTAGGATTTGTCGCTTGAATTCTCTCACTTTGGCTGAGGTAACTTGTTGAGGATGTTATGTGATAATAACGTTCTAGACTGACAGTAAGTTATTCAGCTACCGGGCAGGTTAGCGTAGTGATATGGAAATGGAAATATTTACAACCCAGAACGGTGTTTTAAGATTAATAAAGTGGCGATTATTCACGAAAAGAATATACTTCTATAATTCAACGGGGTGACAAAAATGCCGACTTTTACTTCAAACGGTGCACAACTTTATTATTATGAAGAAGGAGAAGGTTCTCCTTTAGTTTTACTTCATGGTCTTCATGGTAGCAGCAAGATGATGAGGCATGAAATCAACTGGCTGAAAGAACATTTTCGTATTATTGCACTAGATTCGCGCGGACATGGAAAGTCAGCCCGCCCCCCCCATTATACGATGGAAGAGCATGTACAAGATGTGATTAACCTGTTGGATCATCTCGGGGATGAAACTGTAGATCTTATGGGAATCTCCATGGGGAGTTATATCGCGCATGGTGTGGCGATTGCCGTCCCCGATCGAATAAAGAAGCTGATTCTCGTTGTCCCGAAAAGCCATGGCAAAACATCTTCCATGCAAGAGCTTTTCGCCCGTCATGCAGAGGAACTAGAGGGACTCTCTTTTGAAGAAAAATTCAACCGTGCTTTCAAGTATATCTTTCATAATTACACAGCTGTTCAGAAAGCTTTTAGCGATTTTAATGATCAACAGGCAATGCTGACATTGCCTCAAGAGCAAGAAGCATCAAACAAAGCACTAGAAGGATTTGATTTCCGAGATAATTTGAATAAAATTACCGCACTCACATTAGTCATTAGTGGAAAATATGACGGTTTGAATCCTCCAGATAGAGGTAAAGAGACCGCTTCCCTGATATCTGATACGACCTTCATTGAATTTATGCATTCTGGTCATGCCCCAAGTATCGAAGAGCCTGAACGTTATATTAAAGAGGTAATGAAGTTTCTTACTTAAGAAATTCATTTCGCCTCAAGTTGTTAGACGTGAAAAGCATGGATGTATAACCGATCTATTCAATAATAACAACACAGGAATTGAACTAATATTATTAAAAGGTGTATTGTCTAATGGAATGTAAGGGCTTAGACCCGTTGAGCCATGGGATGGTAAACTTCAGGGCATCTTGTGGAGAATGTGTGCAGTAGATAACAGCTCTAGGGAAATGTTCAAGAGCGTTTCTTCTATTCCCGTATGCCCTAAAAAGGATTTCAACGGTGGATACAACTTACTTTCGTGTTGAAACTATTTTCAATGGTTGATGAGAACCCACGTAGAAGAAATGCTTGTATTGCTTTTAGGGAATCGCTCTGACGGACAGCATTGTTAAAAAGATATCCTCTCTTTTTAATATGACATAAGGTGACGTATTTGAGGTCTATAATGGGTGGTAGATTAACGAAAGGAGTAATAAATCATGAAACGAAGAATTATTTTAGATTTAGCAGTTACTTTAGATGGTTTTATTGAAGGGAAAAATGGTGAAGTTGATTGGTGCATTATGGACTCTGAGCTGGGGTTTAAAAATTTTTTAAATCAAATTGATGCCATTTTCTATGGAAGAAAAAGCTATGATTTATGGGGACAATTTACTCCGGAAATCGAACCTACGGATTTTGAAAAAGAATTTTGGCAATTGGTTCATAGTAAAGAGAAATATGTGTTTTCCAGGACGCAAAAGGGGACTGATAATAAAGCAGTATTCATAAATGATAGTATTCTCGAAGAAGTAAATAAAATAAAGAATAAGCCTGGTAAAGACATCTGGCTATATGGTGGAGCAAGTCTGATTACAACTTTTATCAATTTAGGACTTGTTGATGAATTTAGATTATCTGTTCACCCTGTTGTTTTGGGAGAAGGGAAACCGCTGTTTGCGGATATAAAACAGAGGTTGAATTTAAAAATGGTTAATACCAGAACGTTCTCCTCAGGCGTTGTACAACTAATTTATCATTTTGATGCGAACAAATAATATTACACATTCCAATGATAAAATCGTTAGTTTAGCGGCAAGTCTAAGACTTTATTTTTTGGTCTTCGACCGCCGCTTTTTCATTTATGGGGTTCAGTCTAAAACTTATTTTCGCCCCGGTTGCTCTGGCGAGTCTCTGCATCGTCAGCCTTCCAGGTGCCGAACAAACTTTATGAAATCATTCGTCTAATCATGACACTTGTTGTCATGATTCTTCAGTTATACTGTGAAAGCTTAGAAAATAGAAATCCGAGGTGGAGTCTATGGACGTCAATGATATCGTAATTGAAGGAGCACGCGAGAATAACCTGAAAAACGTGAATGTCCGCATCCCGAAGCGAAAAATCACGATCTTCACCGGCGTCTCGGGATCGGGCAAATCTTCCTTGGTCTTCGACACCATTAGCGCCGAAGCTCAGCGGCAGCTTAACGAGACGTTTTCCGCATTCATCCGCAATCGGCTGCCCCGGTTTAGTCAGCCGGATACCGATCTCATCCAGAACTTGTCTACGGTGGTTGTGATCGATCAGAAAAGGCTCGGCGGCAACTCACGTTCGACGGTCGGCACGATCACGGATATTTATGCAATGCTCCGGCTGCTGTTCTCCAGAATCGGTAAACCTTTTGCCGGCAATTCGCATGTATTCTCGTTTAACGACCCGGCCGGTATGTGCCCGGAATGTTCCGGAGTCGGACAGGTGGTGCAGTTCGATGTAGATAAGCTGCTTGACAGGTCCAAGTCGCTGAATGAAGGCGCGATCCTGTTCCCCGCATTTAAAGTGGGGAGCTGGTTATGGAATACTTATGCCCATTCTGGCTTGTTCGACAACGACAAGCGGCTCGCTGACTATACGCCGGAAGAGTGGGATGTCCTCCTTCACGGTAAAGAGAGCAAGATCGTTTACCACACCAAAGGCGGGGCAATCGAATCGGATTACGAAGGTCTGCTGCCCAAATTCACCCGCCTGTATTTGAAGCGGGACAGCAGCGAGATGTCCGAAGCCAAACGCGAATCTATTGACCGGTTCCTGTCCTACAGCGAATGCAGCCTTTGCGGGGGAAGCCGGCTTAATCAAGAGGCCTTGGGCTGCCGGATTAACGGTTACAACATAGCCCAATGCGCAGCGATGGAGATTGGAGAGCTTATTCGTATGATCGGAGCCATTCGGGATCCCGTTGCCGGCCCGATGATTGACGGGATTCTGACCCGGCTGAACCATCTGGTCTCCATCGGGCTGGAGTATCTGAGTCTGGACCGACAGACCTCAACTTTGTCGGGCGGGGAGTCGCAGCGCATCAAGATGGTCCGTCATCTGAGCAGCAGTCTTACCGACATGATCTACATTTTCGACGAGCCGAGCGTCGGGCTGCATCCGCGGGATGTCCATCGTCTGAACGGCATGCTGTGCCAGCTCCGGGACAAAGGGAATACCGTGCTCGTCGTCGAACACGACCGCGAAGTAATGGTGATCGCCGATTACATCATTGATGTCGGACCTTATGCGGGAACCCGCGGCGGAGAAATCGTCTACGAAGGCGACTTTGCGGGCTTGCTCCGCGCGGATACCTTGACAGGACGGTACTTGAAGCAAAGTCTGCCCTTGAAAACTTCAACCAGGGTGCCTATGGACTGGATGACCGTCACCAGCGCCAAGCTTCACAATCTGAAGGATGTGACCGTCGATATCCCGGTCGGTGTACTGACCGTGGTAACGGGTGTAGCCGGCTCAGGCAAAAGTACGTTGATTAACGGAGCATTCCTGCCATTGCATCCAGAGTCGATTGTCATCGACCAGTCAGCCGTGGGCACATCCATCCGCTCCAATCCGGCCACTTATACGGGGATGATGGACGAGATCCGGCGGCTGTTCGCAGCCGCCAACAAGGTGAGCGCATCGTTGTTCAGCTTCAACTCCAAGGGAGCTTGTTCCAACTGTCAGGGTCTCGGGATGATATACACGGATTTGGCCTTTCTCGATCCAATAAGGACGACTTGTGAAATTTGCGCGGGCAGGCGGTTCAGCGATGAAGTGCTAGAGTATAAGCTGAACGGAAAATCCATCAGCGACGTCCTCGCCATGACGGTACGGGAAGCTTCGGAGTTCTTCAGCAGGAAGGAACTGCTCCGTCAATTGCAAACGCTGGAGGATGTGGGACTCGGATACGTAACGCTGGGCCAGCCTCTGAGCACCTTATCGGGCGGGGAATGCCAACGCATCAAACTGGCCGGGGAACTTCACAAGGAAGGCAGTCTCTATATAATGGACGAGCCGACAACCGGACTGCATATGTCCGATATCTCTCGTCTGATGGACATTATGAACCGCTTGGTCGACGGGGGCAACACGGTGGTGGTCATCGAACACAACCTGGATGTGATCAAGAGCGCAGACTGGATCATTGACATGGGTCCCGAGGGCGGCCACCGGGGTGGCCGAATTGTATTCCAAGGCACTCCTGTCCAGCTTTCTGCTGCCGAGCATTCGATAACGGGGGCGTATTTGCGCAAGGCAGAAACCGGCCAGGTACCATAAACGTAGAAGTGCTTACAACTACAGGGTTATCCAAGATGACTTCCTTGCTATCAAGGAGTATATGGCACTTGGAAAGCCCTTTGTCTTTATCGGATCATCTTGTCGCCGCTCACTTCCGCTGACGGAAGATGAGAGGCGACAGGATTTATGCAATGCCAGTGAGGTGGCATATTGTGGCTTTTCGTACGGAAGGATTGAATAGTCTAATACGTATTTTTCAAAAGTAAGAGCTTTCCTCTTTCAGAAATTGCATCAAATCAACACCATCAACCTAATCCATTTGACTGCGAACAGAGGAAATTAGAGTTGATCCCAAAGCGTGGAATCCAAGGAACTGGATTCAATCACAATCACCGTCATGCCATGAAGAGAGCCTGATTCATGCCACTCACCCGTTTGCCAAAAAGCCGCTTGACCTGCCCTGATTGGCGTACGTTCCTGCTCTTCACCACGCACCCAGCCTTCACCCGCAACAACCAGAAACATCTGAGGAGTCACCGCCTGATGGTAACCAACCACCCCATTCTCGCCAATGTGCATAAGACCAAGGTGAACTTCCTCCAAATGGCCGATTCTACTCATAATGAAATTGGTGCTATTAAATGCCTTAATTTCTCGGCCAACCTCTCGATCAAAGCGAAACAGTTCCATCTCAATAATACCTCCCCTGAAAATCAAGACGTATCTGAAGAAGATGCGTCTATTTCATTATCGGCTGTTCTATTCCCCATGTTGATTACGCCAATAAGTCTTCGGTCCGTTACTTTTTACGTCACGTTCTTCGGATTTGTTTCTGTTGCTTTTGCTTCTTTTTTCATGAAAATTTATAATGGTAGACACCACCAGAAAGAAACTTACATAGAAAAGGTGAAAACATGCGAACCAAGAAAATACTCACATTCTATCTTTTGGCTCTCATTCTTCTTTTGACGGCTTGTTCTCAATCTACCGCCAAATCAGATCCCAATCGGATCCCCGCTCAAGTAGTAGAGGTGATTGACGGAGACACGATTAAAGCCCGCTTCGACAACAAGACAGCCACCATCCGTTTTCTCTTGGTTGATACACCGGAGACGCACCATCCGCGACTCGGCAAACAGCCCTTCGGAGAGGAAGCGTCCCAATTTACCAAAAAGCTGTTAGACGGTCAAGAGATTGAGCTAGAGAAGGACGTCTCCCCTGGCCCTGACAAATATGGTCGATACCTCTATTACATCTATGTAAACGGGAAGTCGGTTCAGGAAATGCTGCTTGAACAAGGCCTAGCTCGCGTCGCCTACATTTATGCCCCCAATGTTAAATACGTGGACAAATATCGCGCCATCCAGTCAGAAGCACAGAAAAAAGGCCTTGGGATCTGGTCCATCGAGGATTATGCCAGACAGGACGGGTATCACCCGGAAGTGATTGACAAAGCGAACAAGTCTACGCACGAATCGAACAAATCGCAACAACCAAAGCAATCCAATCCATCACAATCGGCAGTCCCTAAAGCTGGTTGTGCCAATCCGCAAATTAAAGGTAACATCAACAAGAAGGGCGAGAAAATCTATCATCTCCCGGATAGCCCTGCTTATGAAAAGACCAAACCGGAAGAATGGTTCTGTACCGAGCAAGAAGCTAAGGATGCGGGCTTCCGAAAGGCGGGGAAATAGTTTGAACCACAATAACAGCAAGGCGGCAGGCATTATAGCCTACCGCCTTTTTTCGTATTATCCGTGGAGCTTCATGTTCAACTGCTTATGTAGAGCTTCCGCTTCCAGCATCGCGCGTTCGTCGTTTTCCACATCGCCTGGTTTGCCGCCTTCACCAATCACATAGCCACGGAATGGAGTCGAAACAAACCCGAAAATGTACTGAAATTGCTGAACCAGCGGCAACGCTTTGATCCTTGGATTGTCCCCGCCAACGATCACGACGTATGCTTCTTTTTTCATCATGTCATCCTTGAAGGTATAACGGGAATCACGGAGCGCCTGAGACCACCGATCCACGAAGTTCTTCATTAACCCGGACATGCCGTACCAATATAGTGGCGTGGCAAAAATCAGCAGATCATGACTGAGCATCTGTGTGATCACTTCATCGAACTCATCATCGACCGGCTGAAAACCCTCTTCCGTATGTCGTTTGTCATCGATCGGCAGGATGCGCTTCTCACGCAAGTTAATCACAGTATGCGGAAGGTCCCGAAGAACCGCTTGCGTTAGCCGCTCCGTATTTCCTCGTTCTCGCGAGCTGCCATTTAACACTAGAATTTTCATCTCAAGTCTCCTTTTACTCCGTCTCGTACACGATTGTGCCCGTTCTGGAGACATCATATCCTCCGATGGCCTGTATCTCCTGTTGAAAAGCGGTGGATTGCAAAATCTCCAGGATACCTTCAATCAACCTTTGATTTTCCTGGGATTTCAGGATGACTAAATCATAGCTTTCCTTGATCATCGGGATGAAATCAACTCCGACAATTTGCGCCGCTTTTTCAATCCCCACTCCGACATCGGCATGTCCCGCCGCAATGACACTGGCTACCCCAAGATGACTTGTTTCCTCTTGATGATAGCCGAATATGCCGTACTTGGATATTTTATGAATACGCAATTGTTCATCTAGTAAGACGCGTGCTCCCGATCCTTTTTCACGATTGACGAGACGCATACCGCTTTGCCCCAGGTCTTCCCATTTACTCAGTTGTTTGGGGTTGTTCTTCTGGACATACAAACCCGCCCACCTGCTCATCAGGTTGACGACCAGATACGATTGACCAACCAGTATTTTACGAATGTAGGGGATGTTGTACTCATTGGTGTCCGCGTCCAGCAGATGGGTGCTAACGACATCGGATTCCCCCTTGTACATGGCGAGCAAACTATTCAAGCTGCCGTTATACGATCGTAAGGGACGAATCCCATTCCCGAGCTTTTCAATTTTGTTCGCCAACAAGTCCAGGCTAATATCTTGACCACTGATGATCACCGCCTGATTCGTTAGAGCATGACTTGATCGTTTCTCTTGATCAGAGACGTTGGGATGTCTTACAGCAGTCGGTTCGGACCAGTTAGGTTGGGGAGCTGTTGGTTTGGTGCCACCCTTCGACCGCAGTTTGTATGCTTCCAAATCTGCGGCATCCACGCGCATTTGCCGACCTACGCGGTATGCGGGCAACTCTCCTTTTTTGATCAAATCATAGACCGTCAGTTTAGAAACACGTAAAATCTGAGCAATCTCTTCGGTCGTATACGAGACCTCTTGGTTCATTCTGCTTTCACCTGCTTTCACAACACTTAACCATCATTACTTATAGACTGTCATATTTATTTATAACTAATTTGAACATAATCCGTTATACTTAAATAAAAAACACCGGAGGTAACATATGTTTACCCGCTTATTACAACTTGGTCTTGCCGCATGTCTCTTACTTATCCCAGTTGGATGCGGCAATGTTAACCCGCAATCGTCACAACCAGCACCCGTTCAAACAAACCAACCTGACCAATCGTCTTTGGCAAAAAGCGAGCTGATAATTGCTGCTGCCGCTAGTTTAACAGACGCGTTGAAAGAAATGAAGCAAACTTTTGAACAGGAAAATCAGAACATCACGCTCACGTATTCCTTTGGCGGATCTGGAAAACTGGCTCAACAAATTACGCAAGGGGCTCCTGTTGACCTCTTCTTGTCTGCTAGCAAGAAAGATATGGACAAGCTTACAGACAACAAACTGGTAGCTCCCGAATCAATTACTACCATCGCCCACAATGAGTTGGTTCTGATTACCCGAAAAGATTCCCCGCTCGCTCTACATTCGTTTGAAGAGATGAATCAAGCCTCCATCCAACACCTGGCCGTTGGAGAGCCTAATAGCGTACCCGCAGGACGTTATACCAAACAAGTGTTAACGAAGCTCGGACAATGGGACAAGCTGCAGTCTAAGCTCGTATTCGGTTCCGATGTGCGCCAAGTGCTGACGTTTGTGGAGTCAGGCAACGCGGACGCAGGCGTTGTATACGCTTCAGATGCACTCGTTTCCAAGAATGTGAAGGTGCTGGCTACAGCAAAACCAGAATGGCATGATCCGATCGTCTATCCGGGAGCGATCCTCGGCAGCACGACACATCGGAAGGAAGCGGAGACATTCCTTCACTATTTGCAGAGTGAGAAAGGGCAAGCCATTCTACACAAATACGGATTTCAATAGTAAACAACCGCATAATGACAGTACAGGTGCTTCTATGGTTGAAATAGAAGCACCTTTTTTTGGTCACTTTCTCGACAAAGATCAGGGAATTCCCTAGTATTCATTATTAAAAAACTAATGTATTATAACTAATTATAATTAGTTATATCCAATTATAATTAGGGGGTGTTTGATCAAGAAATAGATCGCAACGGTGTAGCGGGTTTATCTTCAATACGCAATCTTCAATACGTACATACGATTACAGGAGTGAGGACATTGTTCAGACAATTCAAATCCATCGCATTTTTCGTCTTATTAACTTTTAGCTTATTACTAACACAAGTAACCCCCCTCTTTACCACTCAGGTGGAAGCAGCCAGCTCCATTTCTCTCAAAATTGATGGAAAAACTCAAACCGTCAGTCAGCCGCCAGTGATCATAAACGGACAAACGCTTGTCCCTATGCGAGACATATTTGAAGCATTGGGAGCCAAGGTAACTTACAATCCTTCATCCAAAATTGTTGCCGGAACAAAAGGATCTACTTCAATTGAATTGAAAATAGGCGAAAAAACTGCAAAAATAGACAAGAAGAGCGTCTCTCTTGAAGTTCCCGCACAAATCATCCACAGCAAAACCATGGTGCCAGTTCGCTTCATCAGTGAATCCTTGGGTGCCAAAGTAATCTGGAATTCGCACTCAAGTACAGTGTCGATTGTCACTCCCGCCTTACAGAACCAAAAAGCGGAATTGACCATTTCCGCCGCGGCCAGTCTGACAGACGCGTTAAATGAGCTTAAACAATCGTTTCAAACAGATTTTCCGAACTACCCGTTGACCTTCACATTCGGAGCCTCTGGTAAATTGGCGACTCAAATTCAACAAGGCGCTCCTGCTGACGTGTTCTTGTCCGCTAGCCCAAAAGAGATGGATACGCTGCAATCAAGTAACCTCATTCTTCAAAGCAGCCGTATTATTTTCGCGCATAACCAATTGGCACTTGTCGCTCCAAAAGATACCAAACTGCCAGTTGTCGGTTTCGACCAGTTGAACCCAGCATCGATTCACCAAATGACCATGGGAAATCCAGATAGCGTACCGGCTGGACGTTATGGAAAAGAAACATTGGAAAACTTAAAGCTGTGGGATAGCTTAAAAGACAAGGTTGTTTACGGAAGCGATGTGCGTCAGGTTCTTACCTACGTGGAATCAGGTAATGTTGACGCGGGAATTGTCTTCGTTTCTGACGCGTTAAGCACGGATAAAATCAAAATTCTTGCAATTGCCAAACCGGAATGGCACAAGCCTATTCAATATCCGGGTGCTGTGATCAGTGCTTCCAAGCATCCTGCTCAAGCCGATGTCTTTCTCGATTATTTGAACAGCGCGAAGGGAATCTCCATTCTGCAAAAGCATGGTTTTTATGTAAAATAAGCTTATAACACTTGAATGTAAGCGATTGATAGGACGGTTGCTTTTATGGTACAGACAGACTATACCCCCTTATTCCTATCGTTAAAAGTAGCGGGAATCGCCACGATTCTGGTCTTCTTCCTTGGAGTGGTATTGGCGCGCTTAATGGCTCGTAAAGAATTCTTGGGCAAAAGCCTTCTGGAAGCTTGTCTTTTATTGCCATTAGTGTTGCCTCCTACTGTCGTAGGTTTTGGCTTGCTGCTTTTATTCGGGAAAAATGGCCTGATTGGCAAATGGCTGTTAGAGCAGTTTGACGTGACCATCGTGTTTACATGGGTCGGGGCTGTGATCGCATCGACGATCGTTTCATTCCCGCTCATGTATCAGAGCGCAACGGCTGCGTTTCAAACGGTAGACAAAAAGCTGGAGATTGCGGCTCGCACATTGGGAGCCTCAGAATGGCGGATCTTCTGGACCGTTTCATTCCCGCTGGCTTGGCCAGGCGTGCTTGCAGGGCTTGTCCTCGCGTTCGCCCGAGCTCTTGGGGAATTCGGGGCAACGCTCATGCTGGCGGGCTACATCCCAGGCAAAACCGATACTATCCCGATTGCCATTTATTTTGCGGTAGAAGGCGGGGACATGCAGAAAGCGTCGTTCTGGGTCGTGATCATCGTCGCTCTCAGCTTTAGTACAATCATGTGGTTAAACTGGTGGACCAAGAGCAAACTGCCCGGTCGCCACTCGTGAATCAGGAGGGATCATCATGCTGAATGTCGCCATCCAAAAAGCCTTGTCCCATTATACACTTGATGTCACGTTCACGGTCGCTGATGAGATTGTCGTACTGTTCGGTCCATCCGGGTCTGGTAAATCCACGATCCTCAACAGTATCGCGGGCATCACCCACCCTGATTCCGGCTTCATCTCGCTAGACGATCAGTTCTTTTACCAATCCAACAAGCGACCGCTCCCGATTCAGAAACGAAACATTGGCTACTTGTTTCAAGAGTATGCGCTGTTTCCACATATGAGTGTCGCGCAAAATATCATGTACGGAGCAAAAGCGAAGGGCCTCTCCATCGATTCACCGCTCATCCAGCAGATTCTCGAAGTGATCGGAATTGAGCATCTGCTTAGGAGCTTTCCGTCACAAATTTCCGGAGGCGAAAAGCAACGGGTCGCTTTAGCCCGGGCTTTGGCGTTCCAACCCGACCTGCTTCTATTGGATGAGCCCTTCTCGGCGCTGGATCAAGAAACCCGCTCCCAGTGCCATGATATTTTGTTACGACTTCACCAGCAATGGAGTATTCCGGTGCTAATGGTTACGCACGATGCCAATGAAGCGCAAAAACTCGGCGAGAAAATACTGCGGATACAAAGCGGAAAGCTTGTGACAATTGAAGACTGCTTAACGGCAACATCCCCTGGCGGCTAGCTCGGGGATGTTTTCATTTTGGGCAAAGTGCTATACTTTTCACAGGTGTTCCTTCTCATAAACAATTCGGACACCGAGATGATGATAAGTTTCTACTTTATAGTGTCCATGCTCGCAAATCCTGGCGGAGCAGGTTCGGGTCTTCTCGGATTGAAGCGGTCCGTGGCAGATTGGGCATTTTTCTTTAAAGCAATTCATAAAAAACCTCATCATCGGACATTCCTCATTTATCCCATTAGTTTACTCGGAATTATTATATAGCATTTTTCGGTTACCACATACTATTTTTTTTACATCTTGGGGGTTCCTATGAATTTCGGCGAGATTGCACTCTTGATGGCCATCGGCTTAACCGGTTCGTTCTTCTCAGGTCTCTTAGGCATTGGAGGAGCCATTATTAATTTTCCAATGCTTTTGTTTTTCCCGCTCTGGTTCGGATTTACACCATTTACGTCTCAGGAGGTCTCCTCCATCAGCATGTTTCAGGTGTTTTTCGCTTCTTTATCGGGGGTCCTTGCTTACCGTAAAGCCAAGATAGAGGAAGATCAGCCATCCAACTCGCTGATTTGGTTAATGGGTATTCCCTTGATGCTGGGGAGTCTGGCAGGGGGATTGATTTCTCACTATGTCAGTGGAGAAGCGATTAATGTTGTTTATGGCATATTGGCTCTGTTGGCTCTATTGTTTATGCTCAAACCGGCCAAAGCCAATGACGTTGGCGAACTGTCACCTGTTCAAATCAATAAACCGCTGGCGATTACGCTTACCTCCTTGATCGGCTTGGTAGCGGGAATTGTCGGGGCTGGCGGTGCATTCCTGCTCGTTCCTGTTATGCTGGCGGTGTTTAAGATACCGACGCGTAAGGTGATTTCCTCATCTC
The DNA here is from genome assembly GCF_050113715.1 of Brevibacillus ginsengisoli. Taxonomy (NCBI): domain Bacteria; kingdom Bacillati; phylum Bacillota; class Bacilli; order Caryophanales; family Paenibacillaceae; genus Brevibacillus; species Brevibacillus ginsengisoli. Next base: position 206,779 of record NZ_JBNJQR010000003.1, on the reverse strand, counting down.
TATCCATTGTGTTTCTGTCGGCCATTGGCGGTGTGATCGGTAAAATCATCGCCGGTCATATCCCGCTTCTCCCCACTCTGATTGTGGTTATCGGAAGCTTGGTCGGCGCGCCGCTCGGCGCATTGGTAAGCCAAAAACTAGATGTCAGCGTCCTTCGCTATTTACTCGCGGTTCTAATTGGACTTACCGCACTGAAAATCTGGTTGTCGATTTTACTATAATCTTTTGAATTGACAATCAGTTCATCATCCATCCTTCTTTCGTTATAATGAAAGGAGGAGTTTTTTTATTCCATTTCATAAGGAGGCTGAGTTAACGTTGAATGAAGTCTTAAAAAAGACACAGCACCATAAACTAAGCTTCGGGAAACTTGCCAAGCGAATTATCGCTATATTTTTGGGGGCTTCACTGGTATCCGTTGGTTTGGAAATTTTTTTGGTACCAAATCACATTATTGATGGAGGAATTGTAGGGATTTCAATTATCCTCTCTCACCTGTCAGGGTTGGCACTGGGTATTTTTTTGTTCCTGCTCAATTTGCCATTTTTGCTGATCGGCTATAAACAAATCGGGAAGACATTTGCCCTCTCTACACTGTTCGCAGTTACGACAATGTCCATTGGTACGGCACTCTTGCACCCTGTTAAGGAGTTAACCGAGGATCCGCTTCTGGCGGCAGTGTTTGGCGGGATTATTCTCGGGATCGGCGTTGGTCTTGTCATCCGTTACGGTGGTTCTTTGGATGGTACGGAGATTGTCGCGATCCTCTTCAACAAGAAGCTCCCGTTTTCAGTCGGTGAAACCGTCATGTTCTTCAATCTGTTTATTTTGGGCAGCGCCGGATTTGTCTTTGGATGGGATCACGCGATGTATTCCTTAATCGCCTATTATATTGCCTTTAAGATGATTGACCTCACGATTGAAGGATTTCAGGAGTCCAAATCGGTCTGGATTATCAGTGATCACTACCGTGAAATTGGCGACGTCATTTTGGCGCGTCTGGGTCGTGGAGTTACGTATATGAACGGAGAAGGCGGGTATACCGGTGATGATAAAAAAGTCATCTTCTGTATCATCACCCGTCTGGAGGAGGCCAAGCTGAAGTTGATCGTCGAAGATGTTGACCCTGGGGCGTTTCTCGCAGTGGGCAATATTCACGATGTGCGGGGCGGTCGTTTCAAAAAGAACAGCATCCACTAGCCCGTCCATTCCTATATGAAAAGGTTGAATAACCACCCGATTTTCCGATCCGTCGCAAACAAACGACTCGGATTGTGAAGGAATTTCGGGTAGTGGTTCAACCTTTTTTTGATCGTTTACATTATCGATTGTTGAATTCTTGAACGGGCCCACTCCAGATACGATCCTGCTGGTATCTTTCCGTATAATTGCTTTTCGTATATTCGGCAATCACCTTACGCCAGAATGCTTGCGCGGGCAAATTCTTGGCAATTTGGGCCACTCTCCAATTTCCTCGGTACTGGTCAAACAATTTGGTGGCCACAAGTTTTCCTGCTCCTGTTCGTCGATATTTTCGCATAATGAAGAATTGAGAGATCGAAAAGGTTTCATGATGATCAGCCTTCACTACTGCAAATCCTGCCGTACGACCGTCGATCAACACAAGAAAGGTGGAATAACTCTCATCCATTAAATATTGATCGCTATAATTCACTGAATATCTTCCATGATCATCCACTTCAGCGTTCATGTATTCACTAAAGTCATAGGTGTACAGCTCAAACAGATTGCGCAACGTATCCTTGTGACTACGATTCATGTGTTGTAATTCGATCATCATTCTCTCCCCTTCTACACCTCTATCCGAATGGTCATATCATCACACAGCGGTTACGCTTCCTCCTGAAATGCGAACCAATTGCTCGAATGTCAGCGGCAGCACCGACTCAGGAATCCCTGCTGCCGTGTAGATTCGATCAAACCGTACAAGCGTCTCATCTATGTATATCGGAATCTCCTGTCGCAAGGCAAACGGACAGACAGCTCCTACGATGAAGCCCGTAACCTCCACAACTTCCTCAGGAGTTGCCATCTTTGCCTTATTTCCCAAGAGCTCCTTCATCTTTTTGCTATTGATCCTCACATCACCCGAAGCTACAAACAACGCATACTCTCCTTGTGAAGCAAATAAAATGGATTTGGCAATTTGTCCAACCTCGACACCTAATGCGTCAGCTGCTGCTTGAGAAGTGTGGAGCTCTTCTTCAAAAACAAGCGGTTCAATCGCCGGTTCGTACTGCTGTACATATTCTCGTACTCTTGCGATTGGCATGATGGTTCCTCCTATCTTCATACTCTATTTGGTTCCTACTAGTTATTCTGCTTTTTTATTGGAGCGACTCATCTTTTCGTAAGTCGGTTCATTCTTCGCCCATTCCGTTTGAAGATCGTTAATCGATGCTTCTTCCACTGGCTTGCCGCATGCTTCGCTAATTCCAAGATTTAGTAATTTGGTCAACAGTATTTCTCTTTCTAGCTTCATGATTCTTCCCCCTCTGAGATGTCTTGCCGTTTCAATGATGATTGCTATTTGGGTCTCACAGGTTGAATAAACGCCAACATCTCATCCCACGCGCGTTTCGCTGATTCCTCCAGGTAGTGATTGCTATACTGATCGGCAAAGCCGTGTTCACCCGCATAGGCATTGACGTGTACATTTGCTTTGGTGCGAAGCTCCCTGATTAATTGATGGACATCAAATGAGCTTTCCCGTTCAGGAAACAGCAACAAGCTTGGACAGTGAGGCTCGTGATCCAGATAATCCCTGATTCGTGAGCCATAGAAACCGACCATTTTGTCGCAAAGGCCTTCCTCTTCACTTGCCAACCAAGCAATCGTGGCACCGACGCTACACCCAATGAGAATAATTTGGTCATAGCTTGGACGAAGGGAAATCGCTAATTCTTTTACGATTTGCGCAGCCTGTTCGAACCCTACTTGCTCGGTGAAATAACGATACGCTTCATTCGCCTCGGTATAGTCAAATGGTGGATGTCCCGCTAACAGATCCGGTAGATACACTTTGTATCCCAGAGCTTTCAGCTGTTCACTCCAATCCGTCATATGCCGATTCATTCCGTATATTTCGTGAATTACGAGGATGGCGGTTTGCCCGTTAGAATGTTGTGCTGGCATTGCGTTCTCCTTCCTGAATTCTCCTCTCTCCCTAGCTCCTGTTTGCTTTGGAGTTGCAACTTTTTTTGGAATCTTACGTATCTAATGCTATCACAAATTGGTCGAAGGAGTGAGTATTCCTTGTTCGATAAGCTGTAAAAAATAGCTTACACACGGTTACCAGATTGGTATATTCTTGAAGATAGGGAATCGATCGGATGAAAGGGGTATTTCGTATGCAGCTATCGCACGCCGCACAACTTTTGCAACAAGCGAATCGAATCGCCGTTCTAACCGGAGCAGGTATTAGTACAGAGTCAGGAATCCCTGATTTTCGTTCAGACGCGGGTCTCTGGAATCGCCATACAGAGCATAAGCTCTCGTCAGAGTACTTTTACTATAACCCGAAGGACTTCTGGAAGTTTTATAAGGAATTATTTTCGTTAAAAGTCGCCGAAACTTTTCAACCGAACGCTGGACATCGTTTCCTTGTTGAATTGGAGTCGCTGGGAAAAGACGTAACCATTATCACGCAAAATATTGACGGACTTCATCAAAAAGCTGGCAGCACTCGCGTCTACGAAGTACATGGCAACGCCAAGGGAGCTCATTGTCATGCCTGTATGACCCCTTATCCGCTTGACTACATCATGAAAATGGATGTACCCGTCTGCACCAATGAGTACTGTAAGGAAATCCTGAAGCCCAATATCGTATTGTTCGGTGACGCCGTGCAGGAATTGGAACCATCTGTTGCCGCTGTCGAGAACGCTGACCTTTTCATCGTGATGGGAAGTTCACTTAAAGTAACACCAGTGAACCAGCTTGTACCCATCGCCAATTCCGATTCGAAGCGTCACCTTCTGCTCATTAATCGTGACCCTGCTGAGTTCGAAGAGATGTTTGAGGTTGTGATTCATGCGGGAATTGGAGAGACAGTCAACAAGATAAGAGAGCTGTTCGCTGTTGAATAAACGCAGATTTAATGATAGACATGAGGTGATTTGACTTGTTTGAATCAAATGATTTTCAACCTCCCTATGAGTCTACTTTCTCTCTCTTCTTACATGGGGCTCCGTGGTGGTTTCTGTTGGTTTTCGGCATTATTCTAAGCATCTTTCTATACGCTATCATGAAGGGATTGATCACTTGGTCGAAAAATAACGCGTCTCCGATCCTTACGGTTTCAGCCAAAGTGATTGGCAAGCGAACACGAACCTCTGGAGGCTCTGGTAATTCAAGTGTGAGTACCTCTTATTATTTGACCTTTGAATATGACACTGGAGAGAGAGCTGAGTTTCATGTATCGGGAGACGAGTTCGGCTTACTTATCGAGGGAGATACCGGAACGCTAACCTATCAAGGGACGCGGTATAAGGGGTTTAGAAGGCAACGATAATAAATAGAGAGTACCTATCTCGGGTACTCTCTTCGTATCTAAGTCTTTCCTTACATTACTTAATAGGGCTAAGTCGAACCTGTGAGACATTGCTCTTCTCATCAGAAAAGATGAATGTCACTTCATTTTTTCCCGCAGGATAACTCATTTCATATTTTCCCGTCATATCGTTAATCGATGAGTCTTTTGGGTTACCAAATATCTTGATAAGCTCGTCCTTTTTCAAGGCAATATCTTCAGATACCCACATATCCGCAATTTTATTGGAGTCTTCAGCGGTTTCCCTAAACTCGATATTTCCGTAGTAGTGTCCATTGGTCCCTTCATCGTATTGAACTTCAGGTTTTCCCCACCAATTGTCAATCTTCTTAAAATCATCAGAGAGTCCAAAAACTATTCCCTGAAGCTTTCCCTGCTGGGCTACCTTCAAGAAATTTGAATCGACTTTTAGCTTTCTTGATGCAGGATCAACCTGATACAATTGCTTTTCCTGAGAATTACTGGAGATCGATTGTGACGTAGCAGAAGTTGGTGAACTTCCTTTGTCTAATGGAATAGCCTCGAATTGATCCCGATTCAGTCCCCAACTAAACAATGTCTCGTTTTGCGATATCTTCCACTTTCCGTCCGTCAATTCCAGCGTGTATCGCCAAAACACTTCTTTACTGCCATTCGAGCTAATTTCCCCAGTCGAAACATTCTTCCATTGGTCATCGTATGTTTCGATAACCGGTACTGTCAGATGGGTCGCGTCTTTTAATTTGGCCGATTGATAGTCAATGGCCAAATTCGTGAGCTTACCCACAAAAACCCTCGAAGCAGGTTGAGCAATCTCTTCCGTATATTGGTTTAAAGTTGGCGAATTAGGTGTGAGGAACGGTTTGAGTCCATCCAGATTACTCTTGGACTGAGCATAGATCACCCAGGCTAGGTTGTAATCACGCATCAAATCGCCTACTACCTTCTTAAATTCAGGCGCTTCTGCAAGGGAAGCAGGACATTGAAGCAGCCGGTCTTGTTCACCGAGTGTTTGTTCGTGAGTAATTTCGCCAAATGGTGTGACCACCTTGTACGTTAGCGAAATTGGCATGGTAGGAACTTCATCCAATTCTGCCCTAAAGCCGTTCCATGATTCCTGATACTGTACAGGTATCTGCTTGTCTTTGTAGTAAAGCTTCGTCTCGTTTGAATCGACGCTGATCTCGACTTGTTTTGTAGACAAATGAAGCGGAATGTCTGGATACATCCGTAGTTTCACCTCAAAGGGCGTATCCGCCGTCATGTCCCCAAATAAATCAGATGTAAATCGAGCGACCAACGTATGTTTGCCAGGTAAGAGAGGTCCAATGATATAATTCTTCTGTTCTTCGGACGATCCTTCTATCATTGACTCAATTTGAATCCCCTTTTCCTTCGTCTCTAGCTTAACCTTGTTTGGGACACGGAGCGTAGAGTACGCCGGAGAAATCAGGATTTTGTAATTGTCAAAGAACAACCACTTGTGCCCGTCCTTCACAAACGTCAGTCTTGCTGCTTCTCGCTGCTTGTCATGCTTTAAGGTAACGTCCGGTTTGTCATGTAGGTTATTTGCTGATTGCAAGAAATCTGCTTTATACATTTCTAGCATTCTATTGGATTGAATGTCGGCTAGAATCGCTTTGGCAACCTCTTCGGTAAGTACTGACTTATCTTCTATCTGTTCAGGCAAGGTTAGCTGTTCCAGCATTAGAGCCGAGTTATTCTCCTTAACAGCCCGTTCAAAATTCTCAACGACTTTCTTCGGATCAGCCGAGGCGCTTCCCAGCGTGTAAAAAATAACGCATACAACAACAATCCCGATTACGGGTAAAATTCGTTTCCAATTCCATTGGCCGAGACTCTTCCATTGGAAGGAAGGTACGATTGGTGCTTGTACAGAAGTAGCCACCTCAGTAAAGACAATAGCGGGCTTCCCACACTGATTACAGAATTTCGCATTACGAATATTACTCCCACAATGGTTACAATAACTCATAGACTCCCCCTACCCCTACAAGAAAATAGCCGTAATGAATATGGTGAAGAAAAAGATGAGCGGGATCGCATATACATTTGCCGGCTTGATCCAACCATTCTCACGGAAATAAGCATGTAACACAGTAGGGACAAACAGAAATAATCCAAACAAGTATGGAAATCCAACAATTGCGGAAATTTTTATCAAAAGTAATCCAATTAAAAGTCCAGGAATGATATAAACTTGTGTAATACCGATTCCGTTGCACGCGTGTGTAAAGGATATCTCATGATTCTTACAAATAAATTTAAGTACCGCAAAGGAAACAACAGCAAAGAGTAGCAATTCAACAACGTCATACAGGAATACTTTAAAGAAAATATGATTGGTAAAATCATTCTCCATTACATCGGAAAGATCACCCATCGTCATCATTCCCATACCGAGCATTCGTCCCATTTTTCTAGCAAAGCTATCCAAAATTGATGATAAAATAATGGCCTTAAGCAATGCGCCCAGAACAATCAAAGATATTCCCAAAAACGGATTTGGCAGTTTCCCTACACTTCGTAATCCTGTGTATGGTTGCAAGACAATTTGCTTGAGAATAGGAAGCCATTGATTGAGGTAGTTAGATACCTGATTCAATGCAGGCCCGACTGATGCTGTATCAGCCGCTTGCGTACTAGCGATCTCTTCATTCTCATGCTCCGAACAAAATACCTTACCATCTTCAATTGACTTTCCACATTCGATACAATACGCCATCTCGTGCTCCTCCTGTTTACCGATAATTTTTTCACTTACTCTTTCATTTACGATGGATGCTACAACTATTCGCGAGAAAACCCTCCTTTAGCAGTTGTCATTGGTTATGAATTTTTATGTAAAAAAACACCACAATCCCCAATAATTCTACAAATTCCTCGCTTTTACCTGCCAATAATTAGGCATTTATATTCATATTTTCTTATTTCTCTCCAAAAAAAGACGCCACCCCGAATCGGGTTGACGCCTAGCGCATTACAATATTCACAATCAAAACGGTATCAAAAATGACAAACGCCAGCGCACTGGCGATGATGACGGCCCAGAATATTTTTTGGTACTTTTTTCGCGCAACCTGTTCTGATTTTTCATCATCAATTTGATCAAATTGATGGATTTGTTTTTCAGAATATTCTTCTACTTCTTGTTCCTCCAGCTTCATGCCCATACCCCCTACACTATCCCATATTGTACCATAGGAGGAAAAGGCTGAATTTGACAGTCCTTTAACAATTCCCAAGATAAGAAAAGATATCGTCCCTCTATTCTTGCTTGGCATGCGCAAATGAAAGGAATGATTAATTATTTTAAATCTGTAAAGTAATTAATCATTCCAATATTATAGAACCGGAAGAAGGGGTCGAAAATCTCCCTTCTTCCGGCTCTCTTATTTACGGCTGTTGATAGGAAGCAAGCACAGTCACAATCTGGTCTTGAATGGCTGTCAACACATCATCATTCTCCGTGTAACCGTTCAGAATGATGGAGAAGACCAACTTCTCTCCACTTCGGGTTGTCACATAACCGGACAAGCTGTTCACTCCTGTCATCGAGCCTGTTTTGGCGTGCGCGTTCTTCTCGGCTGGTGTTCCCTTCAACCTTGATTTGAGTGTACCGTCTACTCCAGCGATCGGCAGTGAATCATAATAGGTCTGGAAGGTTGGTTCCTTCGACATCCCTTCCAGAACAGAAGCAATATGACGAGTCGATATCTGGTTGTATCTGGTTAAGCCAGAGCCATCCACCATGTCAAAATTGGTCGCTACTCCAAACGCTTGTATCGTCTTCATTACAGACTCTACTCCTGCCGTAGAAGTGCCTGGCTGCTTGCTTGATGCTCCCAATGTTTTCAGCAGCATTTCGGCATAGAAGTTGTCACTTTTTTTCAGCATGTAGGACACAAGCTCTCGTAGAGGTACAGAGGTAAACTCTTGCAGCTTCACTGCCGTTTGAGGAACCTCTCCGATTACGATGCGACTCTTGGGATTCATGACAATACCCGCTTCAAACAGTTTCTCCTTGAGCACGGTTCCCACGTAGAGTGCCGGTTCTTCCACAGGCACTCGCTCGTAATCTCCTTGTGTACCCAACGGCAGATTCCCCTTCACATGAATGACGTTGGTTGCGCGTTCTCGTTCAATCGCCAGCGTGTTCTCCTGCCCCGCTTCGACTGTGTGCGCCTCGTTGATCACTTTCACGTATTGAGTTTTCGGCAAGAGCGCAAGCTTCACTGGTTCGCCCGCTTTATTCCCCGGTTGATACTCGACCATCACGGTGCCACGGTTCAAGGCTAATCCGCCAAGCAACGGATTAAAGTAGTAGCTTTCATCATCCCACGCCCAGCCTAGACCTAACCGCTCACGATCAAAAAAACTCTCGTCGAGAATCAAGTCTCCATTCACTTTTTTGACGCCCCGATCCTTGAGCCATTTGACAATTCCCTCGATGGAAACACCATCTTGCACCTTCAAGCGATCTTCCGTATGCAATGTTGGATCTCCATACCCTTTTAGGTACAGGTTTCCTTTCAGCACGCCGTTGCCTGGGATTGCTTCAGAAGCATAAAGCTCCGTTTTGAAGCGGTAGTCTTCTCCTAACTGCTTCAAGGCTGACGCAGCCGTCAACAGCTTCAAATTGGAAGCTGGCGTCAGCAGTTGATCCGCTTCATGCTCATACCATACGGAATCTTCCGGTTTGCCATCCAATGCCTTAACGATGACACCTGCGGTAAGACCCGTGGCTTGCTTTTGCTCCAAAATGGGATCCAACAAGGCAGAGAGCTTGTAGGTTGGTTTGACTGGGGCTTGGTAATCCATATCTGCTATCTCCGGGTATGTTGCGAGAATGACCCCTATTTTATCTTGTAGTTCTCTCGCATATTTGGATTTGTAGACCCCGTTGATCAGAATGGAGAAGGCCAGCTTATCGTTATTCCTTGCGTTTACATAACCAGAAAGGCAATACACACCGCCCATCGAGCCTGTCTTGGCGATCAGTTTGTTTTCGGCTGGCGTACCCTTCATTCTCGTTTTCAGCGTCCCATCAACTCCGGCGATCGGCAGAGTCTTTTCAAAAAGATCTCGGTAGTCACGTCCGTCCGCAAACACCAGCAATTTTACCATCTGGTCTGCTGTGATGAGATCAAGGCGAGACAACCCCGAACCGTCCACTTGTTGAAACCCGGCTTCTACTCCCGCTTCCTTCAAGACCTCCGCCACGACCTGTGTGCCTGCTTGAGCGGTTCCGACTCCCTTCTGTGTGGCTCCCAAGGTTTTTAGCAACGTTTCCGCATAGAAGTTGTCGCTTTCTTTGTTAAGCTCGACCAAGATATCTTGCAGCGGTTTGGAAAGATGTGTGACCATCGGGGTTCCCGTTTGAAGGGTGGTCTTCCCAGGCCCATCGTGCTTTCCGAGTGTAATCCCCGCTGCTTCCAATTGTTTGGCCCACTCTTTGGCGACAAACATCGCCGGATCTTCCATCGTCACGTCCTCTTGATACGGCTCCGCCTGTTTGCCAATCGTCCCGCTAAGTGTCACAACATTATGTGCCCGACTTCTCGTTACCGTGATATCAGATTCTTCGCCGTCGACGATCTTAACCTGATTGACAATTTGTACATAAGATGTTTGTGGTTCGATTGAGACTGTAGGCGCCTCAGAAACAGCATGATCAGGTGTGATGGTGAGTGTCAGGTTATTTTTATGTAAGGCAAGCGCACTTAGCTGGGCGCTGTAACCAAACGGTTCATCATCCCACATCCAGCCATAGCCCAATCGGACAGAATCAAAATAGCTTTCGTCTACCAATATCCGTCCATCTATCCGTTCAATTCCTTGGTCCTTCAATTCTTTGGCCATTTTCTGCAAATCTTCCACAGATAGTGAAGGATCTCCATACCCTTTTAAAATGAGATCACCTTTTACTTTTCCGTTGGGCAGAGGGGTACCATCCAGATACACCTCCGTTTTGAACTGGTACTCTGGCCCCAGCTTCTCCAACGCCGCAACCGTCGTGAACAGCTTCATGTTGGAGGCAGGAATCAAGGATTTCTGGGCATTGTGCTGATACAGTACCTCTTGTTTCGTCACATCATAGACAGAGATCGCTGGCTGCATCCCCATGCTGTTAACATCCTTGGTCAAATCCAAGAGCAGCTTCTCTACATTGTGAGCTAGCGGTTCAATGGCTGCCGGAGCACTCGCCGCCTCAGCGTACGCGGGCACAAGCATCAGTTGAATAGACAAGCTGCACATGAGAATAAGTTTCCACCATCTGCTTTTCGTTTTTCGCATATGACCCTCCTTTACTAGTGTGGGGCTTTGTTTGGAATCTATAAACTATCTTAGCATTTATTGTATATTTTCTAAATATTCCAAAAGTCATTGATCTTGATATTTTCGATACTCTCCTCTATGTATCTGCAATTCATCCAGCATGTTATTTATTTTTCAACTCAGTTGGGTAATCTAGGAATATATGACGTGAGGAGTGTGTATGTGCCATGCCATTCGATAAGTCCTTCTTCTACACCGTCACCTGGCGTGATGCCCCGCTCATTGTGCGAAAACTGGATACAGCCAAGCTACCCTATTCCTTGAAGTCCTTACCGTGGGGGGAAATTGGCATTGTGTTCCCGGATGTGAACGTAAGACAATATAGCAAAGTACGCTCCATCTTCGGCTATGACGGTGAGCCGTACCTGTACTAGTACTCGTGTAGACCTTGAGAGCACTCATGGTCTTTTTTCATTTACAAAATTAGTTGCTTTAAATATAATTGTCATGACAAGTATATGAAGATGAAAGGAGGTTCATGACGTGGGGTTGGATGTAGCAGATGAATCGCTTGGTTTTTTACTCGGCTTGAGCTATCGCAAGCTACTCGGAGTATTAAACGTTAGGCTAAAAGAATATGATATAACCCCCGAGCAATGGTCGGTGCTCTATCGCTTAAGCAAGCAGGATGGCATTAATCAAAAGGAAATCGCCAGAAGAAGCGCCAAGGATCAGCCTACCATCACACGCATCCTTGACGCACTGGAGAAAAAAGGATTTGTAAAGAAACAGCTATGCCCCAATGATCGGCGAGCCTTCCGCATCTATCTGACAGATAAGGGAAACTGCCTCTTGGATAAAATTAGCCCGATCGAACGTGAAACGATTGAGGAGATGCAAAGCGGTTTAACCTCCGAACAGCGGGAGCTTTTTCACAAGCTTTTGGTTCAAATCATTGAGAATCTTACAAACAGAGAGAAATAGGAGTGCTATGGAGTGCAACAGCAAGAGAAACTATGGACAAAAGAATTTATTTTACTTACGCTGAGCAATTTTTTGTTGTTTTTGAATTTGCAAATGGTGATTAGCCCGCTTCCCGCTTATGTCAAAAGCACCTTTCAAGCCGACAACACCATAATTAGTCTGGTGATCAGCCTGTTCGCGCTGGCAGCGGTACTGGCTCGCATCGTGACCGGGGAATGGCTGAAGCGGGGCAATAAAGCCGTGATTCTCCTGATTGGACTCGCCATCTCAGCTTTATCGACGGCGGGCGCTTTCTGGGCCACTTCCGTCACCATGTTGATTGGCTGTCGTGTCCTATACGGTGTGGGATTCGGCATCGCAAGCACGACATTTCCGACCATGGTATCCGATCGCATCCCGAACCAACGAATGGGCGAAGGGATGGGATACTACGGGTTCTCCACCAGCTTGGCCTTGTCATTGGGACCGATACTTGGTTTAACCTTGCTCGATCAATTCGGTTTCGGATCTCTCATCTTCTCCTCTTCACTTGCCGTCGTTCTGATCCTGCCGCTCTTATTGTTAGTCAATCTGCCGAGTCTAGGCAATCGGACGAAGCCCCAAGAGAATCTTCGGAAGCAACCAACAACCAGATCGGACTGGTTCAACAAAAAACTGCTTTTGCCTTCTTTCCTTAACTTTTTACTGTCCGTTACTTATGGCGGACTTTTGAGCTTTTTGGCGCTATTTGGAATGGAGACGCATATCCCCAACGTCGGGTGGTTTTTCCTTTGCAACGCCATGGCCATCGTCCTCATTCGCCCTATTTCCGGCAAGGTATTCGATCGCAAAGGGCCAGCCGCTGTCCTGATTCCCGGGGCTGTTTTTGTGATTATTGGATTGGTGCTGCTGTCTAATTCCCGCAATACTTCGCTGATGCTTACTTCTGCTTTGTTTTATGGGCTTGGCTATGGTATCCTTCAGCCTTCCATTCAGGCATGGATGATTAAACGGGTTTCTGCCGAACAACGGGGAATGGCGAACGGCACCTTCCTTAATTCAATTGACCTCGGCATCGCCATTGGTTCCACTCTGCTTGGCATGGTGGCGACTCGAACAGGTTATGCGGGGATGTATGAAATGTCCTCGTTCTTCATGGTTTTGTTTGTCGTCATGTACGGAGTGATTCTCATTAAGCAAGCCCGAATCGCATCGAATAGGGAAGGGATTGAACTTTCCGATTGAATAAAAAAGAGGTCTTCTCTCGTAGAAGACCTCTTTCGCTTTATCTTTAAAGCTTTTAAATTAATTTACGCTGTGAAGAAATTTCTCTCCAAGCTTAGACAACATATCCTCTGTCATCTTATCCAGATCATACTCGGCTTTGAAACCCCATTCCGCTTGAGCGGCTGTTGAGTCAATGGAATTTGGCCAGCTGTTGGCAATCGCTTGACGGATCGGGTCAACATTGTAGCTCATCTCGAAGGTCGGGATATGTTTGCGAATCGCCGCCGCTACATCTTCTGGCTCGATGCTCATCGCTGTTACGTTAAACGCATTGCGGTGAATCAGCTTGGATGCGTCCGCTTCCATCAAGTTAATGATCGCGTTCAACGCGTCTGGCATGTACATCATATCCATGTAGGTTCCTTGACCGATGTAGGAAGTGTACTTGCCCGCTTTGATTGCTTCGTAGTAAATTTCAACGGCATAATCCGTCGTGCCGCCGCCCGGAGGCGTATCATAGGAGATCAGTCCAGGGAAACGAAGCCCTCTCGTATCCACGCCGAATTTATGATTGTAGTAATCGCACAATAGTTCACCAGACACTTTGTTCACGCCATACATCGTGGTTGGACGTTGAATCGTGTCCTGCGGTGTGTTGTCCTTTGGCGTACTTGGACCAAAAGCGCCAATGGAACTCGGCGTGAAAAACTGGCAGCCAAGCTCACGTGATACCTCTAGCGCGTTCACCAAACCGCCCATGTTCAAGTTCCAAGCCAAAAGAGGCTTCGCTTCCGCCGTCGCTGAAAGCAATGCGGCGAGATGAATCACGGTATCCACCTGATGTTTTTTGGCAATTTCAAACATCGCTTCCGCATTAGTCACGTCGAGAATTTCGAACGGACCTGATTCTACGACTTTGTTTCCTTCTAGTTGCCGAATGTCCGTAGCGACGACGTTATCCGCACCGTACACGTCACGCATTTTCATGACAAGCTCAGATCCGATTTGTCCCAGCGCCCCAGTGACGACGATTTTTTTCATCTAGATAATCCCCATTTCTTTGCCTACTTTTTCATAGATCGCAATGGCTTGATCCAGCATTTCCTTGGTGTGTGCGGCCGTTGGCATGTTGCGAACCCGCCCTGTGCCCCTTGGAACCGTTGGGAATACAATCGCTTTAGCGTATACGCCTTCCGCATAGAGACGTTTACTGAACTCTTGAGTCAATTTCTCTTCTCCGATTATGGTAGGCGTAATTGGCGTTTCGCTCTCACCAATGTTGAAGCCGATCGCTTTTAGGCCTTGTTTGAAGTAGTTGCCGTTCTCCCAGAGTTTGTCGTGCAGCTCTGTGCTCTCTGTCAAAATATCAATCGCTTTGATAATAGCACCAACATCCCCTGGAGTAAGCGCGGTGGAGAACAGGAATGGACGGCTGCGAACTTTTAACCAGTCGATCAAATCTTGTTTACCCGCTACATAACCACCCACGACCCCAATGGCTTTGGAAAGTGTACCGATTTGGAAGTCGATACGATCGGATAACCCGAAGTGCTTCACAGTTCCCGCACCTTTGCCCAATACGCCTGAACCATGTGCATCGTCCACATAGGTAATGAGATCGAATTCCTCGGCGATTTGAACGAGTTCCGGAAGCTTGGCGATATCCCCGTCCATGGAGAAAACGCCATCGGTAATGACCATGATTTTTTTATATAAGCCAGACTCTTTAGCCGCTTTCGCTTTGGCCCGCAAGTCTTCCATGTCTGAATGTTTGAAAGGAATGATTTTGGCTTTGGATAGACGACATCCATCGATAATGGAAGCGTGGTTCAGCTCATCAGAGAGAATCGCATCGTCTTTATCCATCACCGCGGAGATTGCCGCCATGTTGCAGTTAAAGCCCGATTGGTAGGCGATAGCCGCTTCTGTGTGCTTGAATTCCGCCAGTTTTTTCTCCAGCTTGATGTGAATATCAAGCGTTCCGTTGATTGTGCGAACGGCTCCGGCACCCACGCCGTATCGATGAATCGCTTCAATGGCAGCTTCCTGAAGACGAGGGTCCGTTGCCAAGCCCAAATAGTTATTGGATGATAAGTTAATCAGTTCTTTGCCCGCGATTTTAATCTTCGGACCGTTGGGACTTTCTAATGGGTCGATAACATTGTAGAGTCCTTTGCTCTTCAAATCGGCTAAATTTTCCTGTAAGAATTGATCGAGAATCTTACTTGCCAAGGTTACCCCTCCTCACTTAGATCAGCTGCAGCGTCATTCATTATGTCTATTCATTAGGAGTCATTTCCGCAAAAACAAATGTCCACGTACAAAAGACAAGAAGATATGACGAAATCCGCATGAAATCAAGTTTATTACTTATTAGATTAGCATCTTCTATATCGAAAGTCTATACGGAGAGGACACAAAAAATTCATTTTTTTAGTCGTCATTCTCTGGAAGTTGAGGTAAAAAAACAGCCCTCCAATTTTGAAAGGCTGTTTCTTACTGAACTTTGTGAATTCAATCATGCGTTCCTACACCCTTCGGAAAATGGTTCGCAGACTGGATCTTGCATGAAATGTGTCGAGGGAGGTATCCAGTGGGAGTCCCTTTTCTTTTGCTTCCACAGGATCAACAGTCGATCCCACCACGAGATCAGCTGGAAGTCCAAGCTTGATCGCCATTTTACGATTGAAGGTGTAGTAGCTCTCCTTCTGGTCAGGTCCAACGTGCAGATATCCGCTCAGCTCTCCAATTGCGATCTCCGCGGTGGCTTTCGCCAAATCTTCCACATGAATAAAGCTTCGATAGAGATTGGTTGATCGAACGATTTGTCTTCCTGCTGTCAGTTCTTCTATCAGTTGGGCAATACGCTTGTCCCATTCACCGTTCACATCGGTGCCATAAATCGGCCCCGTCCGTACGATGACATGCTCAGAATGACACTTTAGAATCAGCTCTTCCCCTTGAAGCTTGGCATTTGAATAGTGCGCCAATGGGGTGTCCACTTGCATATAAGAGGGCTGGTGCGTTTCGTTGTAGTTACCAAGCCCGTCCGAAAATACGCCATCCGTTGATAAATAAACGAGTTTCGTGGCTGGATCAAGCGATTCAACCACCCGAGGAAGCCCTCGACTGATTAAGTCGTCTTCATTCACACCGCTCATCACCGACCAGATGACGACAGCAGGTTGAAAGGACTCGTACAGCTTGGCGAATTCCCCCTCGGCTGTCACATCGAGCTGCTTTAACCCAAGGGAACCACTGCGGCAGTATGTTCCCAATGCTTCCACCTCTGATTGGCTCTGTAATTCCCTCAGGATCCTCCCCCCGAGAAACCCGCTTGCCCCTAAAACTAGTACCTTCTTCACGCTACCCCTCCAATTGCATTCATTTGAAAAGCTCAGGCAACCATGCAATCCTTGTAATACTCAGGACAAGTTATAACAGAGAGGATTACCCAAGAAAACCCGGAGCATAGCTCCGGGCCATTTTACATGAGAGGATATTTGCTCGACCGACACTTCTACTTTATTGGCTCGGCATATTCTCCATCCTCAAAAAGCTCAATACATTACACACCTGCATCGCTGCTCCTATCGCAAGACAGCCTTCGTCCACCCCAAATCGGGGATGATGGAGCGGATACGTAATTCCAAGCGTCTCATTCCGACAGCCTAATTGATAAAAAGCGCCGGGAACTCGTTCCAAAAAGAAGGCGAAGTCCTCCACCCCAAGTGATGGCCATTCATTCACGCGGACCTTTTCCTTGCCCAGCAGGTTCTCACCGCAAGCATTGACCAAATCAACCATGCTTGAATGATTGACCAAAGACGTATACCCTTCCTCCCATTCCACGATCGCTTCTCCACCCAGTCCTTGTGCGGTTAACTGAGCCACTTCTCTCACTCGCTGTTTCACCAAGGTACGGACTCGGGCGTCCAAGGTTCGCACGGTTCCCGTCAGTCTGACTTCACCCGCCATGATGTTTCCTTGAGTTCCACCTTGAATCGTTCCCAGTGAAACAACCGCAGATTGCCTGGGATCGACGTTGCGGCTGACAACGGTTTGAAGGGCAACAATGACTTGCGCGGCTATGACTATGGCATCCCTGCCCATATGTGGGTAAGCCCCATGAGCGTTTTCCCCACGAATTTTGAGGTGGAGCGTGTCTGAAGAGGCATTCATCTGCCCGTATTTCACCCCAATGTGACCAACCGGCAAGTCAGGAGCTACATGCAGGCCAAAGATCGCGTCAACCTGCGGATTATCCAGTACACCCTCCTGAATCATCGGCACTGCTCCGCCTACTGTCTCCTCGGCTGGTTGAAATAGTAATTTGACTGTTCCCGAGAAGTTCTCTCGTTGTTCGCTTAAAATACGTGCTACACCGAGCTGCACCGTCATATGAACGTCATGTCCGCACGCGTGCATTTTGCCATCCGCCGTGGAGCGATACGAGATGTTATTTTGTTCAAGGATTGGCAAGGCATCCATATCAGCACGAAGCGCAACTGTTCTCCCTTTTGCGCTTTGCTCGTTCAGAGCAGTTCCTTCAATCCATCCGAGTACTCCCGTTTTGGCTACCACTTTGCACGGGATGTTGAGCTCTGTAAGATAGTGAACAATTTGATCCCTTGTTCGAAACTCCTCTAGCCCAAGCTCCGGGTACTGATGAAAATCTCGTCTGATCTCTCGCAACCATGGAAGAAGGCGTTGGGACTCTTGCCAAATCCTTTGGTTATTCATCATCATTCACTAAGCTCTCTTCAATGATTACGGTGCATGTACTCGCATTCATGTAGGATTGAACCCCGAACGGAAGCGCTATGTTGTATTCCCCATGTCCTGCTTGCACATTCCAAATCGTAGGCTTCTGATAGGGAGTGACGATGGCCTTGACTACATCTAACACATCAAATCCATCCGGGTACTTATCGGGTGAACAATCGGCCCAGGTTCCAATGAGGATTCCGCTTGCATCGGCGAATTTACCGGCTAGCGACAATTGGGTCAACATTCGGTCAATTCGGTACGGTTCCTCTCCCACGTCTTCAATGAACAGGATTTTTCCGCGGGTATCCAGTTCATACGGCGTACCCATCAAGGAAGCGATCAAGGAGAGATTCCCACCCACGATGGGGCCACTGGCTTCTCCTCCAACCAGACACATCATCTCTTCACCTGGTGGATTGACGATCTGTCCCAGTGGATCAGCAGAAGTTATGGCCCTGTGAAGATACTCCCTGGAAAATGGATCAACACCCGTGATCCAACCAATCGAAGCCATCGGCCCGTGCAAGGTAGCGAGATTGGAACATTGTCCAAGCGCTGTATGTAATGCCGTTACGTCGCTATAACCGATGAAAAGTTTGGGATGCTTAGCGATGCACTCGTAATCCAGTAGAGGCAAAATCTGTGGTGAACCATACCCTCCACGCAAGCAGAGAATCGCATCCACTTCAGGATCCGTAAACATAGCCTCAAGTTCACACGCTCGATGTTGAGGGGTTCCCGCCAAAAAACCGCCGAGATCCTCCCAGCAGGTTTCACTTAGCTTGACTCGAAAACCCAACGCTTCCAGCTCTGCCTTGGCCTTTTGTACCACTTCAGGTGGACATGGACTGGAAGCGGCAAGAACTCCTATCGTGTCACCTTGCCTTAATGCTTTTCCTTTTCTCATGGATCATGGTCACCTCTTCTTATCACTATTTGCTGCTGACCTCATTATACCTTACATCTCGTATGAAGGTTTGGCCAACTGTTTGCATAAGAAGAGGAAACCGTCACGTCAGAAATTGATAAACCACTATTTTTCTTTATCTACATTTACCTTCAAATCATTCACAAGAATATCGTATAAAACGCTATGATCCTTATTTAAGGTATCTAAGAAAGCTTTGCCTTTTTTACCATCTGCAAGCTGTTCATCCGTAAGATACTGAGCTGCGGAAATATTTCGAGCTTTTACAGATTGGTTTATATTCCAGTTTTCAGCTGTCGTATTGATCTCCATGGATTCAATTCCGCTTACATTAGGGGTCGGAAATGCGAAATGGAATGTCAGATTGGACTTGCGTTCATGGAGTTTGTTATCAAGTAGAATATCAGCCTTCATATAATTATTTTTACTGAAGACTTGCTGAAATGTTTTATCTTGCTTCAGCGTAGGAAGTTGTTCTTTCAGTTTCACAACCATTGTATCCAGCTCATTTTTGAATGATTGTGTTGTCAGTTTTACTGAATCATCTGCTTGATTAATGGCATTGACCAGAATCTCGATCGCTTCCTTATCTTTACTTATTCCTTCCATAAAGCTAAGAATAAGAGAAGGAATTTCATCTCCATATATTTCTACATGCACATTTTTCCCATTTATGTTCTCACCCATTACTTTATCCTGCTTGGACGTTACTTCAAGTGTTGATGGATTCGGCAAATGTTTGACAATGTACGGAGTAAGTTTTTTTATGGCAGCAACAAAATGATCGGTGTTAGCAGTTGGTGAACCTGATTTATCAATAATTCGAATCGGCTTACTTGCGTTATCTAACTGAAGAATGAATTCATTTTGTTTAAGGAACAACTTAAATGGAATGTCACCCTTCTTCACGGTCATTGTACCCTCAATTGACATGGTGTCGTCATTTTCACTGATCATGTGAGCAGTGATTTTTATGTCACTGAATAACTTCAACAGCTTCAATGCTTTTTCATCTTTAACTTTTTTCTCGTCATATTTCAAATGGAAAGTAGTTACTCCATTAGACTCCAATGATTTGATTTCCAATTGGTTTACTGCATATTGAGTAAAATCCATGTTCCCAACAGACGAACAGCCAGTCAATAATACGATGGTTGCACCTGCACTTGCTAAAATTCTCTTCATTTTTTTCATTTTAATTTCTCCTCTTTTTTAGAAATTTGCTAAGTATCTTAATCTACTCGGCGGATTTCTTCATCCATTCAACAAGACTCATGTTGCTGGTTAAACGAATCTGCTCAACCTCTTGAACCATTTGAAGTTCGCCATTTTGAATAAGCACTACCATATCAAGAAGCGGTTCGATTTCTGCGACTTCATGCGTAGACATGATAACAGTCTGGCTTTCAATATCAATGAAAGAAATCAAACTTTTGATAATGGAGCTTCGAACAATTGGATCAAGCCCAGACAATGGTTCATCCATCACAATTAGCGGCACTTGGCGGGATAGCGCCAGAATAATCTTTAACCGCCCTTTGTTGCCTTTTGATAGTCCTTTTACAAGCTGATCACCCGGCAACTCCATAAATGCCAACATCTCTACTGCTTTCTTCTTATCAAAATCACGATAGATACTGCTGAAAAATTCAATCGTCTGGTTCACCGTATAGAATGGATATAAATGATCGCTATCCGGTAAAAATGAAACCTGTTCTGGAATCCGCCTTTTGATCACCTCCCCATTAATCATAACCGTTCCACTGTTTGGCCTGATCAACCCAGCCATCAGTTTCAACGTTGTCGATTTCCCACTCCCATTCGTGCCGATAAGCCCAATGATTTTACCTCTTGGCAATTCAAAACTTATATCACGAAGGGCAACTTGACGCCGGTATTTTTTGGATACATGCTGAAATTTCACCAGCACATCTGACATAGAATCCTCACTCCTGACCGCGTGTATTATTTTTCCAGTCCCAAATAATTCAGGATGCCTTCCACAATCTCGGCAGACGAAAAACCCATTTCCTGCATATTCCTTACAAAATCTCCGATATATTCAACCTTAAGCTGCACGCGCAATCGCTCCAATTCTTCCATATTCTCTGTCACGAATGACCCTTGGCCTCTTCTTGCCTCGATAATTTTCATTCGCTCAAGTTCAGAATAGACACGTTGTACCGTATTTGGATTGACTCCTGATTGTATGGCCATCTCCCTCACAGAGGGAAGTTTCTCACCAGGTTTTATTTCCTCTCGAACAATTTGTCGGCAGATTCGCGCCACAATCTGCTGATAAATCGGTTGTGAAGCGTTAAACTCTTCGCCCATTATTACACCTCTACCTTCCTGTCCAGTAACCATCCCGCAACAAAGAAAAACACTGCCATTTCTAGTAGTCCAAATACAATTTCTCCCGCGTGCATCTGAAGGTGCGCCCAGACGGAATCCCCCGAAAAAGCTCCCCATTTCGTTAAAGCGCTATACATCTTTGTGCCACTAAATGTCAATTCTGCCCAAAACAAAAAGGTGAAAAGCACGAATGTAACAAACCCGCTAAACTTTTGTAGTTTGCGTCTTACCGCCTGAATCGTGATATTGAGTAAAAGAATCCAAACGCCAAGACTCAGACTCATGTACAGAACCATAGAAAACACTGATAAAAAGGAACCTTGCATATAACGGATATTGACGCTTGGATCAAACCCATTCGGATCGACTAATTGTGCTGGCAAATGAGTATTGTTCAGGTCTAAGTGGCCGATACCAAAGAAAAAAGCGTAGGCGATAGCGTACGAGATACATAGGCTAATCACAGCACTAAGCATTTTTGTTGCCAATAATGTCCACCCGGATTGAGGGAATTGAAGCCAATTGAGATAGGTTCCTTTCCATTCTTTCGACAAACTAATCCATAGATAGGCCGGTACATAAAAGACATGGATAAAGAGAATGACAATCATCAAAAGACTGATTAAGCCTATAGGTTTTTGATAAGCAGACCATGCACCAAGTAGCCCTACGGTAACCAGTATAGCTATACTTCCCAACATCCATCCTTTCATCAACTTTAATTCTTTTCCTAGTAATCGAAGGCATGCATCCATTAAACGCCGCTCCTTTGTGTTCGTGTTATAGTGTACTAATGACATAGTACACTGATACAAAAAGAGAGTCAACATATTTTTGAAAATCAATTGATTTACCTTTTCCTTGGATGTTCTCGCTGTGGATGGAGAGAGTCATTCCAAATAAGTTCGATAGACGCTTGAAAATAAAAAAAACCCTTGAGCACCAAGGGTTTTTCTCGCTTCACTTATCGCTTCCAGCCCGCTACCGCCATTTTTCTGCGCACAAATGCCAGCTGTTCTTGAAGCGGTATGCCAATCGGGCAATTATCGTCGCAAGCCATCAATCCAATACAGCCAAATATTCCTTCTTCAGAACCAACAATATCAAAATACTCTTGCTGATTCCGCTCATCCCTAGGATCGACCATGAACCGCGCTACTCGATTGACACCCGCCGCCCCAATGAAATTCGGCTTGATATTGGCCGTCGCACAACCGCCAATGCAGCAGCCGCACTCGATACAGCGTTCCGCCTCGTAAATATTCAACGCGGTCTCATTTTTCATCCGTTCCTCTTCGGCAGTGGGGTCAAACGCACGTTCCGTGTGAACCCACGATTCCGTTCGCAAAGACACATCGCGGAACCACGTACCCGTGTCGACCGACAAGTCTCCAAGCAGCTTGAACACAGGCAGCGGCATGAGCGTAATCTCGTCTGGCAAGTCTTTGGTCAAAGTTTTGCAAGCCAAGCTGGGTTTGCCGTTGATCAGCATGCCGCAAGAGCCGCAGATACCAGCCCGACAGACGAAATCGAATTTCAGGGTGGGATCCTGTTCTTCTCGAATTTTGTTCAGAGCAATAAACAACGTCATTCCTACTTCTTCTTTTACCTGAAAAGACTCTGTTTTTGGCGTGAAATCATTAACTTCGGGGTTATAGCGAAAGATATGAAAGGTCAATTGCCGCTGGGCCATCCTCTTCTCCTCCATTTATCAAACTGATTGGTACAGTGTCCTGTCTTACCTGATCGTGCCTGGATTATGGTTTGGCGGTAACAGCCTGAGCGCTCGCCTCTCCGTAGCCCCGATCACCTGGCGGCAACTCGGTGATTTCCACTGGCTCATATTGAAGGTCTGGACGATCGGCACCCTGCGGCCAGTAAGCGAGCGTTCGCTTGAGCCAATTGTCGTCATCTCGTTTGGGATAATCCTCTCGATAATGACTGCCTCGGCTCTCCTTCCTTGCTAGAGCCCCCGCCGCGATACAATAAGCGAGGCGCAGCATCCCCTTGATCCTAAGAGCCGAAGCCAGTTCGGGATCGGCGCCTTGTCCCCCGCTGCGAAGTCCCACGTGATAGGAACGCTGAAGCAATTCTTGCAATTTGGTCACAGCGGACTGCAACGGTTGCTCGGAGCGGAAAATGCCTACATTTTCACTTAATGTCTTTTCCATTTCACTCCGCAATTTATAGACATTCTCATTCCCGTTGCGCCCTTGAATCAACGCTTGTATGCGATCTTCCTGTACCCGCACTTCCTCTTCGATCAGACGACTCGATACGTGCAACGTTGCGTCTTTGGTGTACTCGGCGATTTTCTTTCCGACGATCATGCCGGCAACAATCGTCTCGGCCAAGGAATTGCCACCTAATCGGTTAAATCCGTGCAAATCCCAGCAAGCCGCTTCTCCCAGTGCGAACAAGCCCTCCAGTCCGTAGGCCATTCCGTCTCGATTCGTGCGAATGCCGCCCATACTGTAGTGCTGTGTAGGCCGAACAGGGATCAAGTCATGCACGGGATCAATCCCCGTGAAGTTGCGGGAGATGTTGGCGATCTCTCGCAGGTTGGTATTGATATGTTTTTCGCCTAGATGCCGGATATCCAACCAGACATGCTCTCCGTATGGACTTGCCACCCCGAAGCCTTTTTGAATATGCTGCATGATCCGACGCGATACCACGTCACGAGAAGCCAATTCCTTCTTTTTCGGCTCATAGTCTGGCATGAAGCGGTGGTGATCCTTATCGAGAAGATACCCGCCATCCCCACGAGCTCCCTCTGTAATCAAAATCCATGAAGGAACAATCCCCGTCGGATGGAATTGAACAGCTTCCATATTTCCGAGTGGCACGACGCCTGTTTCCAACGCGACAAACATTCCGTTCCCTTCATTGATAATCGCGTTGGTCGAAGCGCCGTACAGCCTTCCATATCCGCCGGTCGCAATCACTGTTGTTTTGGCGATGTACACTCGCAGTTTCCCGGTTCGCAAGCACCTGGAGACAACCCCATGACACTTCTTGCCATCGTGAATAAGTGAGATCACTTCCGTTCGATCATGCACGGTGATCCCCAGCTTCAACACAATACTGTCCATCGTATAAAGAAGAGTGTGACCCGTCCCATCTGAGGTATAGCAGGTGCGCCACTTGGCCGTTCCACCGAAATTACGAGCGGTAATCAGCCCTTTTTTCTCGGGATCTTCGCGAATCTCTTGCCCGTCATACACATGAGAACCCGCTTGAATGCGATTCCACGGTACGCCCCAGTAGGACATTTGACGTACCGCAATTGGGGCCGTCTCCGTAAACATCCGGGCTACCGCCTGATCACAGCCCCAATCCGATCCTTTGACCGTATCGGCAAAATGAACATCCGGATTATCCCCTTTGCCCATTGCGCTGTTGCCAAGAGAAGCCTGCATCCCCCCTTGAGCAGCCGAGCTGTGGGACCGTCTGGGCGGAACCATACTGAGAAGGATGACATTCAAGCCATGATCCGCCGCCTCTACAGCCGCGCGTTCCCCTGCCAGCCCTGCTCCGACAATTAATACGTCTGTGGTAAAAATGTCGTAACGACTCATACGGAACCCCCCAGCTTATAAAATACCAACAAGCTCACTAGCCCGAGCAGGACTGTGCAGACGGTTACCACCGATAATACTTTTTTCACGCTGTGCCGATTCACAAAGCCCCATTTGGCGAGAGTCCGATAGATTCCCACACTCGCGTGATACTCCGCTAACAAAAGAAAAACAATATAAAAACCAAGCATCCATGAATCCACCCGATTGGCGCTCAGCTTCGCATCTATACCCGCATAGACCACCACAAACACATGAATGATGATCAGGATCAGCATTGCGCTTCCCGTTACCGCCTGAAACAGCCACGACCAGGTATCCCGATGTTTGATGATTTTGGCATGATTCCATACGACCTTCTGTTCCTGCCACCTTCCAGGAATACGCCGTAGCACAGCCCCCACATGAGATAATCCCGCCAAAATGATAAAGACAACCGCCACGTGCAACAGCTTGAATTGCTCCATAAAAGAAGCCAGCGCGTTAAAAGCATTCACTCCTAACAAGATACTGGCTACAAACAACATATGCGTCCAAAGAAACCCAACCAACAACAAGCCACTGACCGTCTGAACCATTTCCACCAAGAAGTCCGCTCTGTTGCTTGGGGTCAAGGCTCTCTGCAAATGCATACCCATTCTCCTCTACATCAAATTTTCCTTATCCACCGAATTTTCTCGCATCGTTGGATCTGAAACGGGAGACTGAACCAATTCCTTGCCACACATCGTACAGAAGTAAACAGACGTCTGAAAATCATAGGTGTCATCATACACGAGAGGGTGATCAGGCCGTTTGGCCATTTTCACCGGGGCGCCACAGCATGGGGAAACCACCATTCTTTCTCAGTCCTTTCAAGGTAAAATTTGCTGTGGCCTATTCAACATGTGTTGTCCAATCAAGGGTGGATGCGCTGGACAATACGCTATTCTGTAATAAAGAATATTCTGCACTTATTCTTCCTATGCTCCGACAATTCATGACAATGTGAGCGCTAAGAAAAGACTTCGTCCCTCTACGCTCTGTTTAAGCTCGCTTGTAGCATATACTGTCCGCTTCGTTCACTACGGAAGGGAGTCGACAAGAAAATCACTTCGCTTCTCATTGACGTAAAGAATGCCGACTCTTTCCCTTCCTTCGTTCTCTGCGCTTTGTTTCGCTTAAAATGAGTCTCCAGTGACGAAGTCTTTTCTACAGCAGGTTTACACGAAAAGAAAAAAAGTTTAACTGCTTTACCAATGTAAAGCAGATAAACTTTTTAAAAATTTAAACCACCCGCTTAACGAATAGTTTCATGTCCAGACGATTATTGTCCTTTCTCCGTGCGTCCACTTTGGACAAGCCAGATATGTTCGACATGCTCAACGACTCCTATGACGAGTGCAGCCATAAATGCGCCGACTAATGTAATTCGAGTGCCAGCCAAGACGAATTGACTAAGGTAAATCACAAGAAAGGATACGAAAAAATCAAGTACGGTACTCGTAAACACGGTCCCTTTGTGAAGGAGCATGACTTCCATTAACTGACCTATTACCGCAATCACAAGACCCGTGAGTACCGCCTGCGTCAAGTTGCCGTAATTCAAATTGGGAAATACATAATCAGATAATACCAAAAGGACTGGAACCAAAATGACTTTCATAATAAAGCCTTGAATAATGAACACCTCCATTGTGTTTTACCACCAGTTTTCACCAGTGATTGGCGGTGTATTCACAAAGGAGAGAGAGCCTACTAGCTTGAATAATTAAAAGAGAAAAATTCCTAATTTTCACATAACAGGAGTGTTCGTCGTGAAGAAGTTAGTAGTGGTTACTGTTCTAGTTGTTCTGATTGTTGGTGTTTTTATTCAAAAAGCATCCCTTTATCATACGAAAATTCCAATCGAACAGGTTGCCAGTGTAACTGTATGGGATGAGTTAAAAGGTGAGTTTACTTTTACCAAAGAACAACAGCTCGCCACGGTTGAAGCATTCAACTCAGCCAAATTCGTCGACGATAACGACGAGTTTGCAGGACCAACATATGGTTGTCATGCCTTTATCAATTTGAAAAACGGACAAAGAATCTCGTTAGGCGGATGCGGGACAAGACCAGAAGTGCAGCGCAGGGATAATTCTCAATCACGTACTATCGCCTATTTTATCGAGAGTCCTGAAATTGCCCAAATCATTCATGAGGTTTTGAACTCAAAGCAGAAGTAACGATCATCTGTCGCATCAGATTAAGCACCTGCTCTTCCGTCAGTCGATGATTGGCCCGAATATGTACATAATAGTCATGCTGTTGATACACTCTGCTCTCATCCGCGACTTCAAAACGAATGGAAGAACGGATTTGCTCGGTCTCTTTTCGGACGCTAAAACTCGACACCCTGGAAGCTTCCGGAAGATCCGTTGGTTCAAGCACGACAAAGTTCGTATAGATCTGAGCTTCTGTAAAGGTCATCAAGATCAATCACCCCTTGAAAAAAACTAAACAAACCGCCTTACTTATATTACCATATATTAGGTGACAGGTTGGCGTTTACTCAAACTTAAGCGGAGGTCCTTTTGATGATGAAGAAAATTCTTTATGCCTTGATTACTCTTGCACTGGCAACGATTGTTTTCTGCTTTTCCACCGACAGATTTATGCTTGCCTATGGGATCATCCTCTTTTTCGTGGCTTTCCTAACCGTGATGGGACAATATTACCGTGTAAAAAATTCTGTCTATTTACATAAACAAGGAATCAACGACGATTACGACTATTCCCAACTTAAACGGTGACCACTTTTCAACGAAGAAAGTGAATAAGCCAAGGAGGACATTCCAATGGAGCTACGCTTCTTTTCCTATGAACTTACCGGAGAGCCGTTTCGGCTATTTTCTCTGCCGCATCTCGTTGCACTAGCGGTATGCCTAGCTGTTTCCATTCTGATTTATCTCTTCCGTAAGAGATTGCAAGAGACTATTACGGATCGTCTTGTTCGGTATATACTTGCGGGACTCTTACTATTAACGGAGATCTTCTTCCAACTCTGGCACCTCTGGACCGGATATTGGTCGTCCGCCTATACGTTGCCGTTACAGCTATGCAGCGTGTCCTTATTGTTTTCCATCTGGATGTTGTTAACGAATAGTTATCGTCTATTTGAGATTACCTACTTTATTGGGCTTGGCGGCGCAGCATCGGCAATGTTTACTCCCGAATTGTTTTATCCGTTTCCACATGTGCGATTCTTTCATTTTTTTATTGCGCATGCTGCGATCATCTGGGCCAGCCTGTACATGACTTGGGTAAAGCAATACCAACCGACGCTTGTTTCCATTTGGAAAACGATGGGCCTTCTTAATGGATTGCTAGTGGTTGCCTTGATTGTAAATAAAGGGACAGGCGGCAATTATATGTTCGTATCCCATAAGCCTGGCAATCCCAGCTTGATCGATTACTTGGGGCCTTATCCTTGGTACATCCTCTCACTTGAAGTGGTTGCCGTCGTGATATTCTTCTTGCTTTATTTGCCCTTCGTCATCTCCAGAATGTTCAAACCACTCAAATCATCAAAGTCATCCGAACATTCACTCGATATTTGATCCAATTAAAAAGCCATCCTTGGTAACATCCCAAAGATGGCTGACTGTTTTGCCTCGTCCTGTAGGCATACTATACTATGTTTTTGATCTGACCGCCCGAAACGGACATTCACCTATAGTTTAAGCGTGCCCGCTCCTATTTTTTCAGCTCAATCAATCAGTTTAGTTGAATCCAGCCCCGATAAAACGACGCCTCAGCCAATCTTCTGACTCCGACCACGTAAGCTGCTGTCCGTAAATCAACCTGATATCTAACGGAAGTTTCCAACACTTTTGCAAAGCCTTGCTCCATTTTCTGCTGTAATTTCTCTGCTACATCCCTCTCTGTCCAATAAAAGCCTTGATTATTCTGTACCCACTCAAAGTAAGAAACCACAACACCGCCCGAATTGGCCAAAACGTCGGGAACAACCATAATTCCGCGCTCACTTAGTATCTCATGAGCCTCGGTTGTCGTAGGACCATTGGCTGCCTCTACCACAATTTTACACTTGATCCGATCCGCATTCTCTCCAGTTATTTGGTTACCCAAGGCCGCTGGCACCAGCACATCGCATTCCTTTTCCAACAATTCCTGGTTTGTTATTTTATTCGCAAACAAATGGGTTACCGCTCCGAATGAGTCTCTGCGTTCCATGAGCGAAGGAATATCCAAGCCACGTTCATCGTAGATGGCACCGTACACATCCGAAATACCAATAACTTTGGCCCCTTTATCATAAAGCATTTTGGCTAAATAGCTGCCCACATTTCCGAACCCTTGGACAATCACGCGAAGTTGTTGTAAATCCAACCGCTTCTCCTTGCAGGCTAATTCCAGAACGTGCAGCACTCCTTTGGATGTAGCGGTTTCTCGACCGAGCGACCCACCCAAAGCAATTGGCTTCCCTGTGATAAAGTTGGGCGAATCAAATTCACGGATATGATCATATTCATCTAACATCCATGCCATAATTTGAGCATTCGTGAAAACGTCCGGAGCGGGAATGTCTTTACTTGGTCCTACAATTTGGCTGACGGCCCGCACATATCCACGACTGACTCGCTCAAGTTCTGTCATCGATAACGCTTGGGGATTGCAAATAACTCCGCCTTTTCCACCCCCGTAAGGAAGGTCAGAAATCCCGCACTTCAAACTCATCCACCCAGAAAGCGCTTTCACTTCATCCGCTGTAACTTCCGGATGAAAACGAATTCCTCCTTTTGTCGGCCCTACAGAATCATTGTGTTGAGCGCGATACCCTGTAAAAATCCGCGTGCTTCCATCATCCATTCGAACCGGAAAATGAACCTCCAAAAAACGCATCGGTTCTTTTAAAAACTCGTACACTTCTGACGGATAACGAAGAATGTCCGTCGCTTTTCTCAGTAACATCTGAAAAGCCGTTAAAGGATTTTCCTCTTCTACTTCCCTTTGTACATTGTGTTGCAAACCTGTCGTCATAATCGCTACACCCCTTTGTTTTTCTTTGCAGGTGAGTTGAAGCAATTTTGATGCCAGTATAGTATGATGCTGATTTCCGTAGGCAATATGGCAAACTGCATCAAGCAATCATGCAAAAATGCATAACCCTTGAAATTTTGAATAATCCAAGAGGTTAACTTGGTCTTTCCTCCCTTTTTCCCGCTCCCTTCTGTTGGCATAGTCCCTGCATATACCTGTTAGAAAGGAAGTTTGGGAGGAATGAAAATGGTTGTTACATTTGAGATTACGAGCCCGTGGAAAGGAACTGTGCAAAAAGTGATTCCTCAAGCGGACCATTACATATTTGAAGGCGATGTCCTTGCTGTCATTCAAAATGGTGATGGTCAGCCGGTAGAAATCTGCTCTTCCTTTAGCGGACAACTCGTTTCCCTTGAAATTACAGAAGGATCTGTTATAGAACCGGAGACTACCCTTGCAACATTGGAGGAAAAACTTCATGAAATATGCCTTGGGAGCGATTAAAGAGGAAAGGAGGCAAATCCAATGCAATATCCACTTTCTCCAGATATCAAGCCAGAGTTTTGTTCGACGGGTTCATTTATGCGACTCCCCGCTGTTAGGGATAACGCTAAGCTTGCCATTGTTGGAATTCCATTTGATACGGCCGTTTCTTTTCGTGTAGGCGCACGGTTCGCTCCCCAAGCCATTCGGCAAGCGTCTATGACTTTATTTCCTTATCATCCGATCCATCAGGTGTACCCATTTGAAGAAACTCGCGCTATCGATATCGGAGACGTTCCCGTTATTCCCCATAATATCCACCGAAGCTATGAGACAATCGAGAAAACCATTCTTGATTTCATGCATAAAGGGATTGTTCCGATCGGATTAGGAGGTGACCACTCCATCACGCTAGCCAGTTTGCGAGCGGCCTCCAAGATTTATGGACCGGTTGCCCTGATCCAATTTGATTCCCATACCGATACCTGGGATACGTACTACGAAGAAAAGTATTGGCATGGCTCACCCTTTATTCGCGCACATGAAGAAGGGCTCTTACAGCCGAGCAAAGTTTTTCAAATCGGTATAAGAGGGACGTTAAATCATCCTGGTGATCTGGAGGCAAGCAATGAGCTAGGCTATAACGTCATCACCTCCCAAGAGCTTAGGCAACGTGGATTTGCTGACGTCATGAAACAGGTAAAGGATACCATTCGGGATACTCCCTGTTTTTTGACTTTTGATATTGATTTTGTTGATCCAGCTTTTGCCCCGGGAACTGGCACACCAGAGGTTGGCGGCTTTAGCAGCACAGACACGCTTGCACTCGTCCGTTCACTGACTGACCTTAATTACATTGGCTTTGATTTGGTAGAGGTTCTTCCATCCTATGATCCGACACAAATCACTTCCTTACTGGCTGCCACCTTAATTCATGAATTTTCCAGCCTGGTCGCATTAAATATGAAAAAACTCCTACGATGAGAAAAGACTTCGCCCCTTTTCCCCTCTCATCGGAGGACTGAAACGTCGCTCTATGGAAGTTCGCAATGATGTATAAAAGTCCGCTCTCTCAATCCGAAAGGAAGTCGCCAAACGCTTCGCGCCCTTCGGGTTGGGTGGCGCCTTTTATCCCTTTCTCCTTTCCTTCGCTGAGTTTCACTCCCAAGGAGACTGCAAGCGGTCGAAGTCTTTTCTATTGCGGGCTTACGCGAATGGAAGGAAAGTTCAATTACTTTACCGCTGTAAAGCAATTGAACTTTCCAATAATACAAGAGGCCTTCCCTGCGATACTCGCCAGGAAAGGCCTCATTTTTATAACTTCATCATAATCAGTTTCATCTCGGTCATTTCTTCTACCGCGTATTTCAATCCTTCGCGACCAATTCCACTTTCTTTCACACCGCCATACGGCATGTTATCTACACGGAATGTCGGAATATCATTGATCATCACACCGCCGACTTCCAGTTCTTCTGCCGCTTTCAGGGCTAATGAGATATCTTTGGTATAGATACCCGCTTGTAATCCGTAGCGAGAATCATTTACTTTGGCAATCGCTTCATCCAATGCAGAGAATGGAGCAAGGATGGCCACTGGTCCGAACACTTCTTGACAAGATACCTTGGAATCTTCCTTCACATTCTCCAACACTGTAGGCAGATACAGACTACCTTCTAACTTCTTCCCGCCTGTCAGAAGGGTTGCTCCTTCCGCGATTGCATGCTCTACCCAAGAAGAGATCCGGTCTGCCTCTTTGGTAGAGATCACTGAAGACACATCCGTTGACTCCTCAAGAGGGTCTCCTATGATCAATTCTGTTGCCGCACGCGTAAACTTCTCACGGAATTCTTCATAGGAGCTCTCGTGGACGTAGACACGCTGAATGGAAATACAGACTTGACCGCTAAAAGAAAATGCGCCGGTGATGCATCTATCAATAAGCGCCTTAGTGATTTCCACACCTTTATCAATAATAACGGCTGCATTAGATCCCAGCTCAAGGGTAACACGCTTCAAACCCGCCTTGTTCTTCATCGCGATGCCCACTTCCGGACTTCCGGTAAAGGTAATGGCCGCAATCCGCTTATCCGTCACCAACTTCTCTCCTACAACGGCTCCCTTGCCTGGGATGACATTCAGCGCTCCGGCGGGAAGACCTGCTTCGTGCATGATCTCCGCTAAGGCCAAGGAAGAGAGCGGCGTCTGACTGGCTGGTTTTAAGACAACGGAGTTCCCTGCGGCAATCGCGGGACCGACTTTATGCGCGACCAGGTTGGACGGGAAGTTAAACGGTGTAATTGCACCGATCACACCGATAGGCTTACGCAAAATAAAGGCGAGTCGTCCTTCCCCGCCAGGAGCAGCATCCATTGGAACCGTTTCTCCGTGAATCCGTTTCGCTTCCTCGGCGGCAAATTTGTAGGTCTGGATCGTCCGATTGATTTCAACTCGAGCTGTTTTCACGGGTTTCGCCGCTTCCAAAGCCAAGATTCGGGTAAGTTCTTCTTTTCTTTGTTCCATAATCGATGCGGCTTTCTCTAGAATGCTGGCCCGCTCATGCGCTGGCATCTTCGCCATGATTTTGCTAGCTTGAACCGCTGCTTGAATGGCGTCTTCGGTCTCTTGCTCTTCCGCCTGAGCAACCAGTGCGATTGCCTCGTGTGAATAAGGAGAAGTTAGTTCCATATAGGAGTTAGTCTTCACCCATTGTCCATTGATAAAGATCTGTTTTTGTTCCATCGTTATACCCCCGCTCCCACTTCTTCTTTTCCTACTTTACGCAAAACTTCGGCAATGATGTCCAGGCCCTCTTGCAGCTGTTCGTCGGTAACCACCAACGGAACAAGGAAACGGACTACATTGCTGTGTACACCGGCACTCAGGAGAATCACGCCTTCCTCCAGGCATCCTTTCAGTAATTTGGCCACGAATTCCTTCATCGGTTGTTTCGTGACAGGATGCAAAAACTCGATCGCACACATAGCTCCGAGTCCTCTCACTTCGGCAACCTCTGGTACCTCTTGCTGCAAATTCACAAAATAGTTGCGAATCGTATCGCCAATTTCTTGTGAGCGTTCAGTTAGTTGTTCCTTTTCAATCTTTTCAATAACAGCTAAAGCAGCCACACACCCTAATGGGCTTCCCCCGTATGTACCTCCGATTTCGCCAGGGTTGGGAGCGTCCATGATTTCCGCGCGGCCAGTTACGGCACTAATTGGAATCCCTGCCGCAATTGATTTGGACATGGTAATGATGTCAGGCTCAATCTCAAACTGAGTAGAAGCAAACATGGTTCCTGTTCTAGCAAATCCCGTCTGGATCTCATCGGCAATAAACAGAATATTATTCTCCTTACAGATTCGATAGATTCCTTGAACAAATTCCTTCGGTGGCACAATGAAGCCGCCCTCACCTTGTACAGGCTCCATAATTACGGCCGCTACTTCCTCAGCAGAGACTTCCGTCAAAAGAAAATCCTCAAACTGTTTGATGCAATAGGAGGCATACTCTTCTTCCGTCATGCTTTCTGGGCGATGCAATGGATAAGGATACTGCGCTTTATAGATTGAGGGAGCAAATGGCCCCATTTTAAACTTGTACGGCTTCACTTTACTGGTAAGAGACATCCCCAAAAGCGTGCGCCCATGAAATCCGCGTGTAAACGAGACGATCCCAGGTTTTCCTGTATATTTGCGAGCGATCTTTACAGCATTCTCCACCGCTTCTGCTCCGCTGTTCAAGAGAATTGTTTTTTTCTCGAATGAACCAGGGGTGATCTCCGCTAACTTCTTGGCCAAAGCCACATACGGTTCATACATCGCCACATGAAAGCAAGTATGAATGTACTGTTCCGCCTGCTTTTGAATAGCTTGTACGACCTCCACCGGACAATGCCCGACGTTTAAGGTTCCGATAGCTCCCACAAAATCAAGAAACACATTCCCGTCTACATCCTCCAGAAGAGCACCGTTGGCTGACTTGACGAAAACTGGGGTATTATTCCCGACACCTTTTGGGACAAATTGCTGCCTTTGTTGAATAAGCTCCGCTGATTGAGGACCAGGTACCCCTGATTTGACCGAGACAAATCGACGTTGTTTCCCCATTTTTTAACCCTCCTAGAAAGTGCACATAATGGTACAGCTCACACATGCCTTGTTAGAGCAAGTATCATGCCAACGAATCAACAAGTCATCGCCTATTTGCTTGTAAGCAAAAACAATTATGCAAAAACGCATTCTTATTCAAAATTGCATGATCATTTTTGAAAAAAGTCCAAAAAATCACAGAAAATTAACATTTCCTTCTCTATTCGCTAATTTGGCATGAAATTTGCTAAATTCAGAAAATGGTATCAATAATGTCACTCGCAAGTAAAGGAGTTGATTATCGCAAAATCGAAGAAGTGCATGACTCATTTTTTTGGTCGAAAAGAATCTATAAAAATTCTTTTCGATCCAAGTGCAACTAAGGCTCTACCGGCGCCAGAGGCTTGGCATCGCCAAGTTTTCTTTGTTGCCAGAACACTAAACCGCTTACATTTATCTGAATTTTTTAAATTGAAAATTATTTACCGAGAAATTATCTGGTCTGATTGGAGACTGAAAGGGGCTTAGATACATGGAAATAACTACTCAAAAGATGGAACCTCCTCAATTAAGGAGAAGCTTGCGACTTCCTCATGTCATTATTTTGGGTCTGGGTTATCTTACACCGATGACAGTTTTTGATACATTTGGAATCGTAACCGATGAAACCGGCGGACATGTTCCCCTCTCCTATATCTTGGCCCTTGTGTCCATGTTATTTACTGCAGCCAGCTACGGCAAAATGGTGAAAGAATTCCCCTCCGCGGGTTCCGCATATACCTACACACGCAAAACGTTAAATCCTCATCTTGGTTTTATGGTAGGTTGGGCTTCCCTACTTGATTACTTGTTCCTCCCTATGATTAATGCCCTTCTTTGCAAAATCTATATGTCAGCTGCATTTCCCAATGTTCCCGGTTGGACTTGGATTATTGGGCTTACCTTGCTCATGACGCTTGTCAACATCCGAGGAGCCCATATTACCGCCAACTTTAATACTCTCCTCGTCATTTTCCAAGTGCTCGTAACCACTTCATTCGTCGTTCTAACCATCCAACATCTCATGCGTGGCGATAATGGAAGCCATTTATTTACGATTGCCCCATTCTTCACTTCCGATATGAACATCGGTACAATTTTTAGCGGTGCGGCTATTCTCTGTTTCTCCTTCTTAGGGTTTGATGCGGTAACGACCTATACAGAAGAAGCGATTAATCCGAAGAAAACAATTCCACGCGGTATCTTCTTAGTTGCCCTGATTGGTGGGGTCATTTTTATCACGGCTTCCTACTTTGGTCAGTCTCTGTATCCAAGCGCATCAATGTTTAAAGATCCTGAAGCAGCTTCTCCAGAAATTGCGTATTTTCTAGGAGGAACCTTATTCCAATCCATCTTCTTGGCCGGAGCTTTGACTGGTACCGTCGCCTCTGGTCTAGCCTCTCATACCAGCGCGTCTCGACTCTTGTACGCGATGGGAAGAGAAAGTGTCCTTCCGAAAAAAGTATTTGGATATGTTCATCCTAAATATCAAACTCCTGTTAGCAACATCATTATCATTGGTATTTTTTGTCTCAGCGCATTATTCCTTGACCTGGAAACGGCCGTGTCGTTTATCAACTTTGGAGCCCTTACGGCATTTACCGCAGTGAATGTGTGTGTCATTGCCCATTTTATTTTCAAAAAGAAAGAACGTGGATTTAAAGCCTTTCTCAACTATCTAGTGGCACCTCTGATTGGCGCCAGCTTCGTCGCATTCCTTTGGACAAATCTAGATTTCCATTCACTCATCCTTGGGCTCAGTTGGGCTGCTCTTGGAATCGTTTATCTCGTCTACACGACCAAGTTCTTTACCTATAAGCCGCCGACTATTGATTTTGAAGAAGCCATTCATGAGATTTAACCGATTCTCACAGAAAAAGACCCGTTTTGTTCTACGGGTCTTTTCTATTTGCCTTCTGCGTGATGGCCGCTTCCTTGATTTGGGCTAATATCGTACCACAGATTACTTGATCCCCATGCGAGACCTCAATCTGGTCTGTGAATCCTGTAATGGGTGACTGTATGTCGTACACATTGTCTTTTCCTTTGATGGTAAACAATTTATCCCCTTCTTCTACCCGCTCCCCCTGCCGGAAGAAAATTTGCTCAACCGTGCCCGCAAAAGGGGTAATGACATCAAATTTTAGCACCAGTCCGCTCACCTCTCTCCAGTTTATTTTGAATCTCTTGATATTTACGGCTGATCGTCGATTGACTTACCCCGAGCATTTTTGCGGCCAATGAAGTCGTCTTGTATTCATCCATCGCAAGCTTAATCATCTCTTCTTCCACCGCTCTTGTGGCTTCCTTCAACGACATGATTTTCGCTTTGCGGTTTCGATCAACCCGTTGCTTCCCTTTGCGCAATAATTGAGTAATTTGCTGAGAATCGATTAACTCTTCGTCAGAGGTGACAGAGACTCGTTCGATGATATTTTGCAACTCCCTCACATTGCCTGGCCACGAATAGGATTCCAGCACATCTAGCGCATCCTGGGAAAGCTGATTGTTTTTTTGGTATTTTTCATTAAACATTTGCAAGAAATGAAGGCTTAAGAGCGGTATATCTTCTGGTCTTTCCCTGAGCGGCGGGATATGAATCGGAATAACATTCAAGCGATAGAAAAGATCCTCGCGAAAAGTGCCTTGCTCCACCATTTTCTCCAAATCCTTGTTGGTCGCCGCAATGATTTGCACGTCCACTTCTACTACACTTGAACCACCGATCGGAATGATTTCTCTTTCCTGCAGCACACGCAAGAGCTTCACTTGCAGATTAAGCGGCATCTCCGCGATTTCATCGAGGAACAGAACTCCTTTGTTGGCCATCCGAAAATACCCTAGCTTCCCGTTGCTGTTGGCGCCAGTGAACGCGCCCTTTTCGTAACCAAACAGTTCGCTTTCCAACAATGTCTCAGGGATCGCTCCGCAATTCACTTTAATAAACGGTTTACTGCTTCTTGCCCCATTCTCATAAATCGTCCGGGCAAATACTTCCTTCCCCACGCCCGATTCACCCGTTAAGAGAACGGTGGACGAGACATTGGAGATCTTCTGAATATATCTCAATACCTTCTCGATTTTATCGCTGCAATAGACTACTTGTCGGTTCTTCACGAAGGGTTTTTGGTCGCGTAAGACTTCCAGTTCTTTCTTGTACTTCTCCGACATTTTTTTGACGTGAAGCAGTTCTTCTTTCAGCAAAACCGTCTCCGTAATATCACGCAAGGCAATGATGATTCTCTCCAATTTTCCGTTCTGGTTAAACACGGGATTACCGACAGCCAATACGTTTTTGCCGGAGCGGCTCTCTTGCATGACAGAAACCTTCTTCTTTTTTTCCAACACCATTTTTACGATCGCCGAGAAAAAGGTGCCTTCATGCTCAAGCTCCATCAGGTTGATCCCGATCAGCTGCTCTTTGTCGATTTCCCAGAAGTCCTTAATCAGATTGCCACTGTATCGCAAAAGAACCCCTTTGTC
Organism: Brevibacillus ginsengisoli; assembly: GCF_050113715.1. Lineage (NCBI taxonomy): Bacteria > Bacillati > Bacillota > Bacilli > Caryophanales > Paenibacillaceae > Brevibacillus > Brevibacillus ginsengisoli. The sequence goes on along the minus strand of NZ_JBNJQR010000003.1, from coordinate 168,982 downwards.
ATCCACAACCACAATTTCATCGTAGATCGAAGAGAGAATGGCCTGTAAATCGGTGTTAAGATTTTTGACGTACTCCAATTCCATCGCCATATTCTCAATATAGGGTAGGTCCTGCAAGACCATGATGGCTCCCGTGACATTCCCATGCTTGTTGCGAATCGGACCAAAATCAGCTAGCACGCCAATTTTTTCGTTAATAATGATATGATTCAAGACGGCTTTACCGCTCTCAATTACTTTTTCAAATATCCCACGATCCAGGATTTCTCCCACATGCTGTTTGCGGATTTCTTCGGGTGTCAAGCGAATCATTCGAAGCGCTTCCGAGCTGAAGTTTTCAATCCTGCCATGAATATCAGCAATGATTATGCCCATCGGAATGGAGTTTAGGAGCGAGCGAATCCAATCGGTACCAGATGACTGATTGGTCAACAGGTAATACAGAATATCTTCTCGTTGCAGATATCCTTGATAATCCCCATCTCGGTCAAGAATGACGACTACTTCTTCACCAAATACCTTAAAAAAATCTAACATGTCCGCTTCTTGTTGAATAAACATCACGTTCGTATTGTAAGGAAGCGAACGAACCGGACGATTCATCCAATCCGGGTTGTTCAAGGAAGGAATCATATCGGTATTGCGTATAAATGCGACAATTTTGCCATCCTCTTGTTCATTACGTATAAACACATATGATTCATTGTAACGAGACATGATATTCCACACATCATTACCTGTTGAGTCAAAAGTGACCGTGAATGCTTCTCTGACGAACCATTTCGAACCCATGCTGCGGCCTCCTTGAAAAACTACTGCATTTAACGAGATTTCCTATAGTATAATGCAAAATTGAATAAAAAGTGGAAAAAGAAGGCCGATTTAGAAGAGTCAGCCTTCTTTTTTCAATGATTTTATAACTCTACCAAATCAAGCGCTTTACGGAATACTTGAATGACCTCATCAGCTAGTTCATATGTGATCGTAAGTGGTGGTTCAATGCGGATCGTCTTGGCATTGATCAACGTTCCTGCTACCAGCACGCCATTGTCAAACATTCCTTTGGACACTTCATAGCCAATCTCATCATTATGGAATTCAATACCGATCAATAGACCTTTGCCGCGAATTTCCATTACTTTATCCGGATAATCAGCCGCTACCTCACGCAGGCCTTTCATCAAATAGTCTCCCAGTTCTTCTGCTCTGGCAGGAAGGTTCTCCTCAATGAGCACATTGATCGTTGCAATAGCCGCCGCACACGCGAGTGGATTTCCGCCAAACGTGGTCGTATGCATGAATGGGTTAGGGAAAAAGCTTTTGAAAACTTCTTCTTTCGCCACAACCGCACCAGCTGGCATGATACCGCCGCCAAAGGCTTTAGCCAAGCAGATAATATCAGGCACAACGTCGTAATGCTCCGCACAGAACATTTTTCCTGTACGTCCCATACCGGTCTGCACTTCATCAAAAATGAGCAGCGCTCCAAATTCATCACAAAGCTCACGCACTTGTTTCAGGTAGTTGTCTGGCGGAACGATTACGCCACCTTCCCCTTGAATCGGTTCAACAAGCACAGCCGCTACTTCTTCGCCAACCATTGCGCAGCATTCCATCGTTTTGCGGAGCATCTCAATATCGCCAAAATGGACATGCTTGAATCCTGGAATCATCGGCAGGAATGGTTTGCGGAACACACCCTTGGCTGTACCAGAGAGCGATCCCAAGCTTTTACCATGGAAGGCGCGTGTCGTCGCAATAAAGGTCGTGCGGTCACTGTACATCTTGGCCATCTTCAGAGCCGCTTCCACTGCCTCGGTACCGCTGTTGGCAAAGAACGAATATTTCAAATCTCCCGGTGTTATGTCGGCAAGAATTTTGGCCAACATAGCGCGGAGAGGATCCAGCAGGTCTTGGCTGTGCAGGGCTTGACGGTTCAATTGATTAATAACCGCTTGAACTACCTTGGGATGGCGATGGCCTACGTTATAAATCCCAAATCCGCCTAAGCAGTCAATATACTCTTTGCCATTCACGTCCATAAAGCAGTTCGGGCCAGAATCTTTCCACTCAACCGAGGCGAATTGGCCATCCTTGGTTACCGATTTGCGATAAGCAAGAAATCCTGGATTCACATGATCACGGAAGTTATCCACGGTCTGGCGGGTTACCCATTCCGCTTCTTCTTTGGTGATATCTTCTTTTTCAATGAGGTTCAAGACTTTATTGGTGTATTCATATACACTGGCAAACTTCTCTACCAATTCATTTTGATCTTTGCGAGTAACTGTTGTCATAGTTATATCCTCCCTATTTACCTGAATGAATGATCGTGATGACTTCTAGTTTTCAAACCACCCAATTGGTTCCACTTGCAAATTAATATTGATTTGCTTCACTTCAGTGAATTCATCAAATCCAAAGGTTCCTAAATTACGGCCAATTCCGCTTTGCTTGTACCCGCCCCAAGGCGCTTCGTTGTAGGTTGGATGGTAGCTGTTGATCCATGTGATACCTGCGCGTAATTTTTTGATCACGCGAAGGGCTTTAGCCCCATCTTGGGTAAATACTCCCCCAGCGAGACCATACACCGTACCGTTCGCCAACTCGACCGCTTCCTCTTCGGTAGAGAACTTCTGAATGGCAAGTACTGGTCCAAAAACCTCTTCCTGAACAATGCGCATATCCGGTGTCGTATTCGTAAAGATGGTTGGCTCCACGAAGTATCCTTGATCTAAGCCGTTGGCCGTAATGCGATTTCCTCCGCAGGCAAGTGTCGCTCCGTCAGACTTACCTACTTCAATGTAGTGGAGAACCTTCTCCAAGTGCGCTTGGCTTACGAGTGGACCCATTTCAGTAGCTGGGTCATTGCCGAAACCTACGCGAATTTTACGAGCTCTCTCCACCAATCTCTCGATAAAGCGGTCATGAATGCTCTCTTCAAGAAGCAGGCGTGAACCAGCGGAACAAACCTGACCAGAATTGGCAAAGATCGCGAATAAGGCATAATCGACAGCGGTTTCAAAATCAGCATCGGCAAAGACGATGTTGGGGGATTTGCCACCCAGTTCCAAAGAAATTTTCTTAATGTTGCCTGCTGCCGCCCGCATAATGCTTCGGCCAGTCACTGTTCCCCCTGTAAAAGCCACCATATCCACCAGATGGCTCTCGGCGATTTCATTCCCCACTGTCGCCCCTGGACCCATCACCAGGTTGGCCACACCCTTCGGCACTCCTACTTCTTCGATGATTTCAAATAGTTTGACAGCTGTTACTGGAGTTACCTCAGACGGTTTGAAAACAATGGTATTCCCAGCAGCGAGGGCGGGTGCAATTTTCCAAACGGACATAAGCAGCGGATAATTCCATGGTGTGATCAGTCCGCAAACGCCTACCGGCTCTCTCACAACCATGGCTTGCATTGGGTCAGCCACGTGATAGGTTTGCCCATCCGGCTTGGTAGTCAATCCTGCATAATAGCGAAAACAAGCGACTGCATCACTCACATCAAACTTTGTTTCACGAAGTGGTTTGCCATTGTCCTGTGTTTCCAACTGGGCAAGCTCTTCTGCTTTTTCTTCCAACTTATTCGCTATCGCAAACAGATAAGAGGCCCGCTCTGCAGCTGGAATTCCGGACCATACTCCGCTGTCAAAAGCGACCCTTGCTGCTTGAATCGCTTTCTTCGCATCTTCCACTCCGCCTTCCGCGGCGTGTGCGATTACCTCTCCATTCGCCGGGTTGATTACGGGACGTGTTTCTTTCGACAAAGCGTTTACCCATTCACCATCTACATGCATCTTGAGTTCCATTGAATTGTCACTCCTTCGCTTAGGAATATCTCACTTTTGTTATAAGCAATCTTCATGCCAACCCAAAAATAGTTATTCGTTCGACAATCATTAGGTAAACTCTACTGTTGCCTTTGATACTTATTATTCAAATTCGAATAGATTATTCATTTTTGCATAGATCATAAACGAAACTTGGTTAAGGTGTTTTCCAACTCTTCAGCCAATTCGGCAAGGGAATGAGCAAAATCCTGGATTTCACTCATAGAGGCAAACTGTTCTTCCGTTGAAGCCGCGTTCTGCCCACTTAGCTTGGCTGCCAACTCCGCCTCTTGGGCCACTACATTGACCGCCTCTACGACCTGATACCTACTCTGTTCTAATTCTTGCAGGGTAGTAGATACTTCATGCGATTTTCCCTGAAAGATGATGACATTCTCCTGAATCTGCTGGAAAACTTGGTGAACTCGATTCGTTTTGTCCAGACCTTGTTTAACCTGTATTGCTCCTTGCTGCATAATTTCTTCCGCTTTTCTCGATTCACGTTGAATGACCTCGGTAAGCTGGGCAATTTGGCTGGCTGAAGCTGCTGCTTGTTCCGCCAATTTACGCACTTCTCCCGCTACTACCGCAAATCCGTGTCCATGTTCTCCGGCACGAGCGGATTCGATCGCGGCATTAAGAGCAAGAAGGTTGGTTTGACTGGCGATATAGGTGATAAAACCAACAATCGCTTCAATCTCCTTAGAGTGTTCATGTAAACTGGCGATTCTTTTCTCTGTCTCTTCTACTGTCTCACTGAGTTCATTCATTTGTGAAACGACATCCTCGACCGTCATCCTGCCGATTTGAGAGATTCGAACCGCGTCAGTAGCTCGTTCACTCATCACTTCACCTTTGACTCTCATCGTCTTTGCTTCAACTTTTTGTTGCTCCATCCACTTGGCTACTTGAACGACCGTCTCAAGCTGGGACTCAGCTCCCTTGGTCAATTCAACCGTCGAACTTGCAATCTCCATTGCCGCTTGTGTATGGTCACTTGCGCTTGCCGATAGTTCCACAGAGGCTTTGGCTACTTCAGAAGAGGTCATTTTCACTTGGTTAATGAGATGCTGCAAATCAGCGACCATCAGGTGAAAAGCCTGTGACAACGCCACAACTTCATCTTGAGAGGCAGGATCTGCTTCTCGTCTTACGATCATTCTCAAATCACCGGACGCTATATTTTGCGCAGACTCTTTCAGTTGGTGAAGCGGCTGAATCATTCGACGGATAAATAGAACGAGGAAGGTCAAGGCCATCGTTACAAGCACAGCCGTTATGGCGATCAATTGTGGCAGCTGTTCCATCATCACTTGTTTGCCTACGGCATAGACATGATTCGCTTCAATATCCATTCCCAGAATTCCGATGACAGAGCCGTCTTGGTTGCGGATTGGAACGAAAGCGGAGAGATAGTGTCCGTACTTCGGGTCATCAATCATCCTCGTGCTAATGGTACCTCCCTGAAGTATTGGACTTACTTCCTCCCGTGTCGGAGACGTCACTGCTTCCCCAATCGGCGAGGCTACATGAGAAGTTTTGGGTTGGCCGTCTATCAAGATTTTCAACTGATCCTGGTCAACTTGCAGTGTGTAAACATAGAGCGCTCCCAACGTCACCCTATACTCGTCGAGAGATTGGCGCAGCTTCCAGTAAAGTTCACCTTCCTGCGGATTTTCCAGAAATTGTTCGTAGTCCTTGACATTCAATTGCTTGGCTACATTTTGAGCCAGTAAGATGGCTGTTTTGCCCACACTTTGTTCTACAGTCATTTGAATTCCCTTAAAGCTAACAAAGCCATAAGCCATGGTAAACAGGAAGAGGATTATCGCTGTACAAATGATTATTTTTTTGGCGATGCCCATCGTTCTCAAAACCGTTCCCCACCCGTAAACTTAATATTGTACAAAACCTTTCTGACTGCCTGAGAGTGCTATACGAAAGAAATCTGTCACAATCTCTCTATCTTCTTCCGCAATATCCAATTGTTTCACCCAGGTTTCTCCCAAGGGAATATCATCAGAGGAGAGCATCACCATTCTCATCGTTTGCAAAGACATAACCATGCACTTTCCTTCAAAGTGCTGTGTGTACATTAGCACAAAATCATACCGTTTCTTCTTTGCCACATACGATACGAACCGGGTAAACGGTCTCTCAATCTCGTCATACAAGTAGTCAAATTCCATGTTTATTCGCCCCTTTGTCAATGTCTGTCATAAAGTGAGGAGCAATATCCATGCCAATCGATTCTCTAGGAAATTCGGGGAATCCTTAAGAGTTTCATTTTGTTGTTATGCAACAATGAATTGATTATGCAAAAAATAAACTATTGACAATTTTCAATCAACAGTTAAAAATTACTTCTAACGCAACGTTCATATCGACTGCCTATACCCGTTAGATCTTCCATGCCAGGAGACTGTTCGCGGGTTGCATGCCAGATAAGCCTCATGTTCTTTCATGTGGTTTAGCTGGCTTTTTTATTTATCGTTTCTTAAAAGTTAGGAGGGATTGTGTGGCTAAAGCATTAGAAGGGATCACCGTACTGGATCTCAGCCGAGTCTTGGCCGGGCCTTTCTGCACCATGATTCTTGGTGATCTGGGCGCAGAAGTCATCAAAGTGGAGCATCCGCTTGCTGAAGACGAGACCCGCAGCTGGGGGCCACCTTACACAGGAGGAGAGAGTGCTTATTTTCTATGCGCCAATCGGAATAAACGGGCGATCACCGTCGACTTGAAATCAAAGTCAGGTCAATCCATTATTAAAGATTTGCTTCCTGGCTCGGACGTCGTGGTGCAGAATTTTAAAGCCGGAACGTTAGACAAGATGGGGCTTGGCTACGAGGTTTTAAAATCAATAAATCCCCGGATTATTCTGGCCTCCATCAGCGGATTTGGGCAAACAGGGCCATATAGCGATCATCCCGGATACGATTTCATTATTCAGGCGATGTCAGGTCTCATGAGCATTACCGGCAGCCCATCCTCTGGCCCGCTAAAAGTAGGTGTTGCCATCGCAGATGTTCTTACTGGGCTTTATACCACCATTGGTATTCTGGCCGCCATCCAGGAGCGCAATCACTCAGGGCTTGGACAGCATGTGGATATTTCTCTATTTGATTCTCAATTGTCCGCTCTAGTGAACGTAGCCAGCAATTATTTGGTGACGGGAAAAATTCCTTCCGCTCTTGGCAATCAGCACCCCAACATCGTTCCCTATCAGGTATTTCCTACCCAAGACCAGAGTATCGTCATCGCGGTTGGCAACGACTCGCAATTCGGCAATCTGGCGCATCTGTTGGAACTGCCTCTGCTGGCTGAAGATGATCGATTTCGCACCAATCCAAAACGAGTGGAGCACCGAGAAGAACTGGTGCAGATCATCAGCAGCAGGTTACAGACCAAGCCAGCTAAAGAATGGCTACCTCTCTTGCAACAGGCGACAATACCCTGCGGGCCGATTAACAACTTGCAACAGGCTTTGACCGATCCTACGGTAACCGCTCGGGATATGCTTGTGACACTTCCACATCCGACAGCAGACACGGTCACATTGGTTGGCAGCCCGCTCAAACTATCCAGAACTCCGGTAGAAATGAAACGGCACCCTCCCTTGCATGGCGAGCATACCGAAGAAATTCTGCTTCAACTCGGCTACCGCCACCAACAAATTAAGGAATTAAAAGAAAACCAAACCATTTAGGAGGTATATTCAATGATGAATTTTGAAGAAACCCGCGAACAATCAGAAGTGAGAAAGATGGTACGCTCCTTTACAGACAAAGAAATCATCCCTTACATCGGTGAGTGGGATGCCAAAGGACATTTTGAAAAAGGAATCCTTACCTCTTTAAGCGATCTGGGCTTGATGGGTGTCTGCATTCCTGAGAAATACGGCGGTGCAGGCATGGATTACAATACGCTGGCCATTGTGTGTGATGAGTTGGAGCGTGGGGACACATCTTTCCGAACAGCCGTATCCGTTCATACGGGGCTAAACAGTATGACTCTCTTGCAATGGGGAAATGAGTTTCAAAAAGAAAAATACCTGATCCCGCAAGCCCAAGGTCATAAAATCGGCGCTTTTGGCTTAACTGAACCCAATGCTGGCTCCGATGTTGCCGCCATGCAAACAACGGCTCGCAAAGTGGGCGATGAGTATATTCTGAATGGTTCCAAGACCTGGATCTCGCTATGTGACGTCGCTGATCACTTCCTGATTTTTGCCAAGACTGACAAGGAAGCCAAGCATAAAGGGATTAGCTGCTTCATCGTCGAGCGAACCTACCCTGGCGTCAGCACCAAGGCAATCAAAGGAAAACTGGGAATCCGAGCTGGCAATACAGGCGAAGTCTTCCTCGACGAAGTTCGCGTCCCTGCCGAAAACCTTTTGGGGAAAGAAGGAGAAGGCTTTGCCATCGCTATGGCAGCCTTAGATAACGGCCGATTTACTGTAGCGGCGGGCGCTTGCGGGACAATCAACGCTTCTCTTGAGGCGAGCATTCAATACTGCCACGAACGCTATACGTTCGGCAAAGAGATCGGTAAACACCAACTGGTTCAACAGATGATCGCCAAAATGGCTGCGAATTTGGATATCTCTCGTTTACTTGTATTCCGTTCAGGCTGCTTAAAAAATGAAGGAAAACGCAATACGCGTGAAACCTCATTGGCGAAATGGTTTGCATGCGACGCGGCATTCGAGGCAGCCAATGACGCTGTCCAAATTCACGGGGCATACGGCTACTCCAGCGAATATCCTGTAGAACGTTTCCTCCGCAACGCGAAAGCACCTGTTATTTATGAAGGAACAAGAGAAATCCACACGATTATGCAAGCGGAATATGCGCTTGGATACCGTACAGATAAACCAATTTCCAACATGCTTCCTTCCTGGCCGTTCGAATAATTTGGTAAATTATTGCTCTTCCTTGTTTTCATCTCCTCCCCTTTACGGTATTGTTGGATTATACTCTTTTGCCGAAATGGGGGCTTATGCAAACATGAATACTTATTTTTTTGCCGGACATGCCAGACTCCCTCAAGGAATGGCCGCCACTAGCGTCTATGAGACATTAACGATTACTGTTGAGATTGAACCCAAATACGGTGTGATTCTCACGGCATCCTGTACGCTGGCAACTCAACAAGGGCGTGATTTTGTTGGAAATCTACTGCGTGGACACAGCCTAAAAGAGGATATGGATGAGATTATTCATGATTTGCACCAGTATTACCGAGGCAGAGCCGTCAATGCGTTAATCGCAGCGGTAAAAGATATCTATAGCCAATACGAGCAATTTACCCATCAGAATTAAGAAAAGACTTCGTCCCTTTTCCCCTCTCATCGGGGGACTGAAACGTCGCTCTGTGAAAGTTCGCAGGGAAGAAATAAAGTCCGCTCTTTCACTATGAAAGGGAGTCGCCAAACGCTTCGCGCCCCTAAAGGGGTTGGGTGACGACTCTTATCCCTTTCTCCGTTCTTTCGCTAAGTATCACTTCCAAGGAGGCTGCAAGCGGACGATGTCTTTTCTTGGTGGGCTTACGCGAAAGGATAAGTTTAATTACTTTACCACTGTAAAGCAATTAAACTTTCCGATATTAAAATAAATACTGGCCGTTTTTCTTGAAGTGCACCAAGATTTGGTGCATTTTCTTTTTTCACGCAATGTCTAGTGGTTCATCAGGAAGAGAACCAGTAATCACCGGAAGGGACAGCTCTGCTAGCTTGTTGGGAATGATCAGGTCGTTCGTTACGGCTAATTCCCCTACCTTCCACCACTTGTGCTCGCGATAGCTTTCTTTTTCCAAAGCCGTGAAATTCTTTAGTGTAACCTCTGTGGTATTGACTCGTGCCACAAAATATCGTTCGTGGGCCTGAATCCTCTCATCTTCCCATAGGAATTGGGCTTCCCTTGTCCAAATCCACGGACCGATGTGGACGTCACGTATACCCGTCTCTTCCCACAGTTCTCGTAAGGCCGCTTCTTCAAAGCTTTCTCCCTCATCCAAACCTCCACCAGGAGTGACCCAAAATTCGCCCGTCTCCGGATTGAAGGGGTCTTTGATTTTGAACAGAAGAAGACGATTTTGGGTGTCTAATACCAGAAGCCTGGCCGCTTTCCTAATTTTCATGAAGTTCTCCTTTTTCTTGACAAATCATATTTTTTGTATGGTAATTTATGGTATATACTGCATCATATAACTTTTGGAGTTCGTCGATTGGTGAGAATGGGAATTTTGTTAACTACAGGACGGTGAATGGCCTTGATCAATCAGCACTTCTCCAAAATCTTTGTTTCCTTGTTATTCTTTACAGCCGCTTTCCTCATCCTCTCACCGCCTGTCTTTTCCTGTTCCTGCGCACCGCATCCTCCCCCATCTAAAGCGCTCCAGAACTCAGAAGCTGTCTTTACAGGAACCGTTAAAGAAATTACACAAGTACCAAAGGGCTATCAGGTATTGTTTGAGGTGAACCATGCGTGGAAAGGCGTAAATTATTCACAGGTAGCAGTCTCAACCAGTATGGGAGACGGTGGCGGTGATTGCGGATACTCATTCACAAAAGGGGCGACCTATCTGGTATACGCCAATGAGAACACTATGAATCGTGTCCAAGAGGGACTTGTCACGACCTCTTGCTCTCGAACAGCACTTTTATCGGAAGCAAAGGAAGATTTGGAAGCGCTAGGTGCAGGAAAAACTCCTTATACGCAAAGAACCCTCATGAGTATGTCGTATCATCTGTACATACTGACCATGATCGGAACCCTACTTGTGACAGGCTTTCTCCCCAGAACTAGACGCGATTTCCCTGACTAACTACTCTGTTAAACCATGCCTTCTATATAATAAGGTGTTGTCAACTGAGGACGGAGCATTTATTGTATAGAGGAATGATATGGACAACTTCGTTGGAAAGGCGGTCTCAAATGAGTGCAGCGAAAGTAGTATGGGATTGGACAAAAACGTTAGGATTTGCAATCGTGTTAGCGATCTGTATTAGTATATTTGTGTTTCAACCATTTAAAGTTGAAGGTCATTCCATGGACCCGACCTTGTATGATCAGGAGCATATTCTTGTCTCCAAACTCTCACATACGTTTTCTTATCTTCCTGACTATGGAGATATCGTAATTATCGACAGTCGAATTGATCGGAAACGGACGTTCAAAGACGATCTTCTCGATAATCCGTTCATCAGCATGTTCTCCGCCAAATCAGGCGAGCACACCTTCTATGTCAAACGCGTCATTGGCAAACCGGGTGATGTGCTGGAGTTTAAAAATCATCATGTGATCCGTAACGGAGTGGAACTTCAAGAACCTTATACAAAGGAAACCATGGATTTTGTCTCCGATTCCAAATGGGTCGTTCCAGAGAATAGCATCTTCGTCATGGGAGACAATCGGAACAACAGTCGCGATAGTCGAGAGCTCGGGTATATCCCTCTCGATCACGTGATGGGCAAGAAGCTGTTTTGATTGGGCGGTATAGATGAGGCTTGCTCCAGGAATTAACGTATTCCTCTGGACAAGACCTCATAATTTCTTCATAGCTCATACCTTCCCAAGAACCAAAGCTCATTTTCTGAAGCTTTGGTTCTTTTTGTATCATCGGGAAAATGATTCACAAATAGAACGGAGTGAACAAACCCTTGTCGCGAGTCACCTTCTCCAATACACGAGCAAAAACCCTAGTGGGCACACTCTATTCAGCTTCTTCCAAGTCGATCATCATCATGGCCCACGGCTTTACATCAGACCGGTTATCCAAGGGCAGGTTTCCGCGCCTGGCTGAAGCGTTTAACCGATCGGGCTTTGATGCGCTTGCGTTTGATTTCAGCGGTTGTGGAGAGAGCGATGATGACTCTCTAACCACTAAGAAATGGGTAGATGATTTACGGGCTGCGATTCGGTTCGCGCAATCATTAGGTTATCAACAGATTGGGCTTTACGGTCACAGTCTAGGCAGCCTGATCTGCCTTACGTGCTATTCTCCTGAGATTGCTACGATCGTGGTCTCAGGGGCATTAACAGCTGCTATGTACTACAAGTGGGAGGAACAGTTCAATCAGGAACAGCTGAGGGAACTTCAGGAGACCGGAATGATTACCGTAATTCGCACCGAAGGAATGCGCCGTCAGATTAAGATCGACCAGCAAATGCTGCTTGATTTCGAACTCGTCAATCAAAAGGAGCTCCTTCAACGCGTTACCTGCCCCGTCCTCATCATTCACGGCAACAATGATGAAGAAGAGCGTCTCCTCTGCGAAAGATCCAATCGAGGGATGCGATTCCTCTCAAGTGAATCGCAGCTTGTTGTGATTGACGGAGCGAATCACAGCTTTTTGGATCAGTTTGGTCAGGTAATTGAACTTGTTAATAGCTGGTTCGTGACCTATCTTCCACAGTAAAACCTAAAAACAAAAAAGAGCCGCCAACCATTCGACTACTTATGCTCTCCCGTTATACTTTGACCGTGTGACAACCATTCCCGTTCTAAGATGGCATAGAGGTATTCATCTACCCACTGGCCCTTTATGAAGTAGTTCTCCAGAAAGTGTGCCTCCCTTCTCATCCCGATTCGTTCGAGCAAACGAATTGATGAGGTGTTGGCAACGTTCACGTGGGCGATCACTTTATGCTTTTGGAGTTTCTCGAAAAGATAGTCCAACAAACCTATTACTGCTTCTGTAGCTAATCCACGTCCCTGATACTCAGGAGCGAGCGTAAAACCAATCTCTACAACTCTGGGGTCGAGCTGAAGAGTATGAACCGCACAGTCTCCAATTAGGAGTTGACCTTCTTTCAGGGCAACGGCGTATTGAAACCAAGCTCCAGGTACATTGGGTGTATTAGAAGCTTGTTCCTCAATAAATTTTGCCGCCTGTTCATATTGGTAGTTCTCCCAAGATTGGAATTTTGCGATATTTGGATTTGAACGATACCGATGAAAAGCCTCTACATCTTCCGTCTCAACTTGCCTTAGCACAAGTCTTTTGGTTTCCGTATAAATCTTTTTGTGCATGGTTGCCCCCTAGCTACTAAATTAGAAAACTCAGCGATTGCAATGCCGTAGCTGCATTAAAAAAGGCCGCCAATAAAATTCTGGCAGCCTTCATGGTGAACGATGTGTCTCTTCTCGGTTCGCCTACAGATTGTTAAACGTATCGGTCAAAACTGGAACGATTTGTTTTTTACGAGAAACAACGCCTTTGAGAACGGCCTTGTTGTCTACCAAAGTAACGTTAAATGCTTTCTCAACCGCTTGGGTTTGGCTTCCGAGCGCAATACCAACAGAGTCGCTATTAATGATGTCAGTCACGACGAACAAGAACAAATCCAATCCTTTATCCGCGATGATCTTATTAAGAGTTGCCTCGAGCTCTGCCTGACGACCAAGCACGTCGTTCAGGTCTACTGCGTTCACTTGAGCGATTTCCGCTTTGTAATTGCCCATTTGGAATTCTTTCGCATCAAGAGAAACCAGTTCAGCGATGGATTTATCGCTAAGATCCGCACCCGCTTTTAGCATCTCCAAGCCGTAGGTTTCCAAATCCACTCCAGCGATTTCAGCCAATTCGCGCGCCGCTGCCACATCTTGCTCGGTGCAAGTTGGGGATTTCAAAAGAAGCGTGTCAGAAATAATCGCAGACAGCATTAGTCCAGCGATTTGTTTCGGGATTTCTACGCCGTTTTCCTTGTACATTTTTTTCAAGATCGTTGTTGTGCAGCCAACTGGCTCAGCGCGGTAGTACAACGGATGGCTTGTTTCGAAGTTCGCGATACGGTGATGGTCGATTACTTCCACTACGCGCACTTTCTCGATATCATTCGCACTTTGCTGGCGCTCATTGTGGTCAACCAGAATCACGTCGTTTGCTTCGTTTGCCACTGTCTCTACTTGGCGAGGCGCTTCAGCCTTGAAGTAGTCCAGCGCATATTGTGTTTCATTGCTCACGCTGCCCAGACGAACAGGCTCAACATTCGCTCCCAATTTGGTTTTGAGATCCGCATAGACAAGTGCGGAACAAATTGAATCAGTGTCCGGATTTTTATGACCGAAAATCAATGTTTTTTCCATATGAATACCCCTTACTCGTTAGTTTGCGATATAAAATGATACCATGAAAACCATGATATTCCCATTAACCAGTATAGCGTGTTGTGAGGGGTTTTTAAAACTAAAAATGTGGAATCCCGTTAATTCGTATCCGATTTATAGGTTTAAAGTTTTGCGGATTGGATTACTCTGGTTGGCAACTATAAGTAAAACTATCATGTGAATATACATGGAATAGATATATCTCATTATTGTTCTATTCCAAACTCACTTTAAAATTATGATTGTATTGAGCTTTATACTTCAATAAAAGGTCCTCTAACATTTTAGACTCGTCTGGAAGTCTCTTCATTAGTACGCTCCAACCTGAAATCGTTAGTTTTTGGGGCATTTTAACCATACCGGTAATTGCGTCCCAAAATGCATTCCAGTTCATACCATAGAAATCTGGAAAATCCAATTCATTTTTTAATCGTAATTGCAGATCGAACGCGGAAAATACTTTGGATACATCAATAATTACGTGTTCCATCTTTGGTTTAAATTCTTTAATCAATGGTCTGGTTGGAACAAATGTCGGGTCGAAATGCGTTGAAAACCCTTCGTGCTCAACTAAGAATCTTTCAATTTTCACTAATGAGACTTCTACATCCCCATAACCATCCAAAGCTATTTCAAGCCTACCAGTAATGTCATATAAGTAGGTATTCCACACATGATCAGAATCCACGTAGTTTGATAATCTATATAGCAATTCACAAGTCTCATACAGACTTAATTGTTGATCCCGATAATTAAGGCAAATCATCCCGACTATCGTTTTTAGTGCTTCATCCTCGTTAGTATCCAGGCTTATTAAACTTGTTAGCAATCCAGAAATATCCTCGGTCTTTTTAGCCATAGAAAGATCGAAAATATTATCAGGAATTTCAGGAACCTCAAGAGTGCTAATCACTTTGTCAGACCACGAAATGATGTACTCTTTTGTAAAGTAACCAATGGAAAAACCAATGTGGCATACTTTCGCTTCAAATCCAATATCCATTGTAATCACCACCAAATTACAGTAATTCGATGACAAAACCTCTTGATCAATGGTCAAGAGGCAAATATAACATCTTCATTTTTTCTGGATTTCTTTAGGGCCAATGGCAATAATGCCTATATTCTCTGTATAGACGTAAATAACACCATTTTTACCTACTACGATTGAGGAAGATGTTTGAATAGCATTTTTCCTTACTAAAATAAATCTTTCGTGGTCGTTTGCGTCTAGAGAATATATATTACCAGCTGTATTGGCGAAGTAAACGTTTCCTAATGGATCGGATACGATATTATCCAAATAGTAATACTGAGAATCACCCGTTAGATATCTCCATTTTACTTTTCCATTTATATCAATATTCATCAACCCAAATGTTCCATAATTTAAATAGATTCCGTTTTTCCCATCAGTTGGTACCCCAATTTCTGATAAATTCACTTGCTGTTGCTTAACTTCGGCTCCATTACTCCCATTTAGCATGATAATGGCTTTATCGTTTGGAAGAATGACCAACCCGGTTTGGGTAAGATAAATTTGATCATCGTATAATTTTATGTTTTTACTCCAGATTATGTTGCCTTTGCTATCCGTTTTAAATAATTGATCGTCCGTGGCAATATATACATTTCCCTCATGATCACAGACGATTCTTTTAACGTTCGTTTGATACCAGATAGACGTTGAAAGTTTTGTTTCTGTTATTCGTTGAATATTTTTATTGATCCAACGCACTTCTCCTTGATTGTCCATTTGAATGATTCCATCATCGGATAATGTGGTAACGTTCCCTATTTGGTCAATATCTATTAAATCATTGAATAACCATTGAATTTTTGGGACCTTTTTTACCCAATAGTTCTGTCCTTTTTTATCAAATTTCGAAATTATTCCAGTTCTATCTCCAAAAGAATCCCCACTATTTAGTACGTAAAGGAAACCATCTCTTCCCGAAACAATTGTAGTAAGGCCATCATCCCCAACTTGATAATCTTTCAGGTTAACTTTCCAATTTAATTTTCCTTGTTGGTTTATCGAGTAAAAGTATCTGTCGTTATCTCGAAGTTTATTTCCAACCTAGATTCGGATATTGCTGTTTGACTGTATAAAGCTGCTCAAGGGCTTTAATGATGTATTTTTGGATTGCACTGATATGATCATCTTCATTAAGGAATTTTAGAAGGCTTACCTCGAGGGATATATTCGCCCATGAAATTGGATCTTCTAAGTTGGATTCCTTCCATTCGCTATGATTACTAACAAAACTTTTCATGATAGTGATTACATCGTTTCTATAGGGAGTGTTTGGATTCACTTCCCAGTAAATATTGACGGTGGGGTAAACCGCATCCGGAAAGGAAAACCCACAACCAATCCAAGTTCCATTATTCTGATCATTACATTTTACGTAACGGTTAAAATCCCTAAGTTGTACATTTCGGTTCGACCAACCGATTGGTCTGCCAAAATATTTGTTCATTACCTCGTCAACAACCCCGTCGAGACAGGCATCCATCATCGATTGGATTCGACTCATTTGTTGAATGGCATAGATATCCTGTGGTACAAATCTTCTTGTTTCGTTCAACCTTAACTCCTCCATATAGGCTAATATTTTCTTTATGTAACTGCTCGAAAACTGCTGTAACCAGTTATACAACTCATACCATCTCATTTGGATGAACTCTGCTGTAACTCCATTAATGAAGATGTCTGCCTGCTTCTTAGGATCATGGCGTCTAGTTAAATATATTAAGAATGTTTTGCAACCATTGTTCTTATACATGGCTAAATGGTCCGCATACCTGCTAAGCTGATCAGTTCCCTCGTAGCTATCTATTTTATTTTCAAAAAAAATAACAAATGGATCTATGGCTTTGAATTTTACGATCAAGTCTGGCCGGCTATCTGTAGAATGATGACTTAATTTCGGATAAGTTTTCTGTGTTGAAACTTCAATGTTTGTAGGATTTGGGATATTTTGTTTAAGAAACTTCTGAACAAATAATGTAAGAATTTTCTCATTCTCGAAGATCTCCGCAATAATTTCAGTTAAATAATCTTCTAACACATTGTTTTCACTTTTTCTCATCAGGGAGTATAAACGGTTAAATAATGAATTCAATGGAATAAAACACCTTTCTATAAAGAGTTCTACCATTTCAAAGTGTTTCAAATTCATGAGTATCATAGCACGACAAAAGTACCGAATTTCACAAATTATACGGCAAAATATGATATAACGAATCCTCAAATTATGGACAAAGATGAAATCGAGTAACGATAAAAAAGAGCCTTCTTGATAGTATCCCCTCTAAGTAGACAATACGAAGCAACACCCCTTACTGTTTACTTGAAGGGGAATGCTAATTGGTCTGTTTGGATATCGCCTCAAAATATTCCACAACGACCTCACGGAAGTCCCGAGCAGACCGCGAAAAATAACGACTTCTATGCCACAATAAAGCAATCTCCCGAACCAATTCGTGATCCTCCACTTGGAGATAATGGATATGTTCCCGAGAATTCATGGCTGTGCTTGGTATGAAAGCAATGCCAATTTCAGCTTCCACAAGAGTGCTTAGCCTTGCGGGCTCATTTCCCTCATACACATATTTAGGTACAAATCCAGCCGACTTGCATACGGTGTCTACCAAATCGCGAGTAAAGTAGCCTTTTTTTACACCGACAAACCATTCATCCCTTAGGTCTGTCAAAGATACGCTGCTTCGGTCTGCCAGCCGATGCCCCTTTGGAACAGCTACAAGGATGGGGTCGATGAACACGATTTGACATTCAATGTCATCCCCTTGTATCGGAGGTGAGGACAAGCAATAATCGACTTCTCCTCGATGAAGAAGCGTAACCATTTCCTGCGTGGTCAGCATTTGCACATGAAATTGGGTATGGGGATGCTTTTTCCGAAACTCTCGAAGGATATTGGGCAAAGTGCTTGCGTTGGTCACCGCCAATTCGATTGTGCCGTGTTCCGGGCTGGACAAATCGCTAAGCTCCTGCTTCCCCTGTTCCAATTCAAACAAGGCCCTCTGTGCACGGCAAAGGAATCTGCTTCCGAACTCATTCAATCGTAGGTTCCTCCCTGTTCGATCAAATAGTGGGACACCTAGATCCTCCTCCAAGCGTTGAATCGTTTTGCTTAGTGACGATTGAGTAACATGCAGACTTCGTGCAGCTTCGGTCATATGTTCCAATCGAGCTACAGCGAGAAAATATTGCAGTTGAAGAAGTTCCATTTTGCACCCTCCGTTCATTCCCTCAAGTCAATGTAATTATAACTTAAAATGCGTTTGAATAAATGATTGATCTCAAGTACGATGACCTCAAGACACTTTGGGGGGATCAAAAATGAATGCTCGCAGTAGGTGGTTGATGATTTCCGTTGGACTTGGGATACTATTAAACCCATTGAATTCTTCGATGGTTTCTATTGCTATTCCCAGGTTGCAAGGTGCGTTCCAACTTGACTTTACCGCTGTTTCCTGGATTATCTTTTCCTTCTACATTGCGAGTGCTATCGCTCAGCCTGTCATGGGAAAGGCAAGCGATTTATTCGGTCGCAAGAAGATATTTCTTACCGGGCTTGTAGTAGCCTTCGTTGCATCATTATTCGCTCCACTATCACCAAACTTTGGATGGCTTATCGTGTTCCGCATTGTGCAATCCATCGGAACTAGCATGATGGTTTCAGTTGGAATGGCCATCGTGCGAATTCATATTACGGAAAAACAAGCGACTGCGCTGTCTGTTTTGGCCGTCTTCCAATCCGGAGCAGCAGCCTTTGGCCCTTTTATTGGAGGTATTTTGATTCACTGGTGGGATTGGCAAGCTATCTTTTTCGTTAATATTCCTTTCGTGGTGGCGAGCTTTCTATTAGCTTGGAGGATGATTCCTAAGGACGAAAAGCCAACATCTGTTACACGCAACATGTCCTTTCGTAAATGGATGAATTTAATAGATGTGTCAGGAATCCTGCTTTTCACAGTCGGTCTGATTGCCCTGCTTGTTGGCTTACTGTCGGTAAAATCCTCTGGGCATGTATCATTGATGAATATCATTGTCGGAATGATCGGTATTGTTATTCTAGGAGCTTTCGTACGACATGAGTTAAAAACCAAATTACCCTTTATTCCATTGCGAACATTCGCAAAATATCCTGCAATAACTTGGGTCAATGTCGAGTTCATCCTCGTTAACGTACTTTTTTACTCTGTCTTTTTCGGGCTTCCGTCTTACTTGCAAATGGTACGTCATATCAGCGAGTTCCATACAGGGATTCTCATGTTAAGCTTAGGATTGTGCTCGCTCGTTGCTTCTCCAATCGCGGGACGATGGATCGATAAATCAGGTCCAAGGCCAGCATTGATCGTGTCCGGAATGCTGATGACACTTGGGGCAGTATGGATCGTGACATTGAATCAAACTTCACCGGTTATCAGTGTGTGTTTGGCGTTAGCGGCATTCGGTATTAGCAACGGGTTAAACAGTGTCGGAATGCAAGCGGCTTTGTTCAGAAGTTCTCCTAAAGAAATGATCGGTGTAGCATCGGGATTATTTATGACATCCAGATACTTCGGAACGATTTTCTCTTCCTTGTTGCTAGGCGTCGTAATGGGAGATAAGCTTAGCGCGGGTGGATTTCAACTGCTTGGGGCTGTCCTCACGGTAATTGCATTGTCCTTGGTATTCATGAGTTGGCGGCGCCGGGAGTCAGGGCAAGTGGAAGAGTCGTAGGTTCACCAAGTTCAAATTAGAAGGAGGAACAATTTGGGGATAGTCCAATAAATCGTCTTAAACTATTCAAACAATCTTCATTCATAATCTGCTAGAATCAATTACTAGAAGGATTGAACAAGTGATCTCCAATTTATGCGGCGAATCTATCTTGACGCGCCATGGATATCTCGTTACAATCTCTTTAATTCAATAAATAGCGCGCGATGATCGTTGTGGATGACACTACAACGGGAGCAGCTTCTGGAGAGATCGCAGTCATGCGACGCCGAAGGATTCACAATCTCAGGCAAAAGGACAGAAGATTAACCTACCTAGGTTTATTATTCTACTGCCCGTCGAGATTGGAGGAATCCAATCTTTTTTTTATTTTTTAGACAAAAAAACAGGAGTGGAACAAATGAAAAAGAGACGTGCAGTTGTCAGTGTAATCGGCAAAGATCAGGTAGGCATTATTGCTAGAGTAACGAATGTTCTGGCTTCCCATCAGATTAATATTCTCGATATCAGCCAAACGATCTTGCAAGAGTTCTTCACGATGATGATGCTGGTCGATGTATCGGACGTCGCAAATGTGACTTCACTGCAAAATGAGTTCGATCAACTTGGGCAAGAACTTGGACTGGAAATCAATATTCAGCTTGAAGAAATCTTTCAGGCCATGCATCGGGTATAGAGAGGAGGAGAACAAATGAATATCGCAATAGATGAAATGCTAGAAACCATTCGCATGGTGAAGATGGAAAATCTGGACATTCGTACAGTTACCATGGGGATCAACCTGCGTGACTGTGCCGATTCCGATTTTGACAAAATGAATCGACGAGTCTATGAAAAAATTACTCATTATGCGAAAAACCTCAAAGAAGTAGCCGAACAGGTGGAAAAGGAGTTCGGGATCCCAATTATAAATAAACGGATCTCGATAACACCTATCGCAGAAATCATCGGAAAAGCCACCGTCCAACAAGCGGTCGAACTAGCTAAAACACTGGATCGCGCCGCATTGAATCTTGGCGTTGATTTTATTGGAGGATTCTCTGCGCTCGTGCATAAGGGAATAACCAAGGCTGATCAGACTTTGCTTGACGCTTTGCCTGAAGCGCTGAGCGTAACCAACCGTGTCTGCTCCTCCGTCTCGATTGCTACCACAAGAAGCGGTATCAACATGGATGCGGTTCGCCAGATGGGTATTATTCTCAAAGACGCTGCCGAAAGAACCAAGGATCAGAACGGGATTGCCTGTGCCAAATTGGTGGTTTTCTGCAACCCAGTTGAGGACAACCCGTTTATGGCCGGCGCTTTCCACGGTTCAGGCGAGGGTGAAGCGGTCATCAATGTAGGAGTTAGCGGTCCTGGTGTGGTGCTGAGCGCACTCAAGCGCTACCCCAACGCAGATCTGGGACAGGTATCCGACATTATCAAGAAAACAGCATTCAAAATTACACGTGCCGGCGAGCTGATCGGACGGATCGTAGCAGAAAGACTCGGTATCCCGTTCGGCATCATGGACTTGTCACTTGCTCCTACCAACGCGATTAATGACAGTGTGGCTGACATCCTGGAAGAGATCGGGCTTGAGCGTGTCGGGACACATGGAACAATCGCTGCGCTAGCCCTCATGAACGATGCGGTCAAAAAAGGTGGCGCGATGGCAAGCTCTTATGTGGGGGGCTTAAGCGGTGCGTTCATTCCGGTAAGCGAGGACAACGGGATGATCCGCGGGGTTCTCGACAAATCGCTAACCCTGCCGAAGCTGGAGGCTATGACCTGTGTCTGCTCCGTTGGTCTGGATATGATTGCCCTGCCCGGAGATGTCTCAGCAGCCACCTTATCGGCGATGATCGCGGACGAAGCCGCTATCGGAATGATCAACAAGAAAACAACCGCTGTACGCGTTATTCCGGTACCAGGCAAAAAAGAAGGCGAAATGGTCGAGTTTGGCGGGCTCCTCGGCCGAGCTCCCGTGATTCAGGTGAATCCGTTCGGTTCTGAAGCATTCATTCGCCGCGGTGGACGTATCCCCGCTCCGTTGCAGTCCTTGATTAACTAGAATCTTATGCTGGTGAAAAAGACCCCCAGCATTCCGAAGCGTGAAGCGATAATGATTGAATGAGCTTAGCGCTGCATTAGTTTCATGAAATCAACTCAAAAGAGAGGGTGTCCCCACAGTAGTTAAAACTACTGAGAGAGGACACCCTCTAGCCATATGCAGATAAATTACTTGATTGGGTCAATTACACTACTTGAGTGCATTGACGGCGTTGATGAGCCCAAAGCCGGAATCTTCATCGTATCCCGGTTTATTAATATCGATCGCGGTAGATTGAATAATGTGCTTCACTTGTGCTGGTGAAAGTTTATCTTTTCCATGTTGTGCAATAATTACGCCCGCCATAGCTGTTGTTTTAGGAGAAGCCATAGATGTTCCAATATACCATGCATAGCCACCGGGAACTGTGGACAAGCAACGTTTATATGGATCACGCAAAGATTTGTCACCAGTTTCAAGCCATGCTAATCCATAATCTCCGCCAGGGGCTGTTACGTCAATTTTTCCTACACCATAATTGGAGTAGTAGGCGCGATTTTTTGCTTCACCATTTGAGGCAACACGAATTAATTGCTGATTGCTCGGGCTACGATGAGTGGCACCGTTGCCCCCATTGCCCTTACTGATTTGTCCAGGACTCGAAAGATCGAGGTTGGCATTACCAGCGGAACCAACAACTGTTACACCCTTTTTAATCGCATATGTAATGGCTCGATTAAAAAGCCTCACATCCGCAACAACATCTTTTGTGGCAAGTTCCGGATCCTGGTACCAATCATATCCGCCCAATGACATGTTAACCACATCGACATTATCGTTACCCGCTTCCATCAGTGCGGCGGCAATATCTGCCGTAGCTGCATCACCTGTTGGTCCGAATACACGGTAAGCGGCCAGTTTAAGATTTGGCCCGATTCCCATTACCCGACCATTCGCCGCGATCGATCCTGCCACGTGAGTACCATGACCATCTTCATCCATCGCGTCATCTATGCCTGGGACAAAGGATTTGCCATACAGATAGTTGGCCTTAATATCAGGGTGAGTATAGTCGATACCTGTATCAATAATCCCGATCACAATATCTTGACCGTCCGAAGATTTGCCATCTCCTCCTGGAAGATTCCAAGACTCACCATTATCGGTCACTTGCTTGATATCCCATTGGTATTTATTGTACAGGTCATGTCCCTTAGAAGAGATGGACTCCTCATCAAAAGCTTCTACATCTACAGCTTTTTCCTGCTGAATCCGGTTTTCAACTCCGACATCTTGGACTAAATTTGAGTCTTTGATTTCTTCGAGGAAGTTGGGATTATCAGTCGTTACCTCAACTGCACCCAGTTTCTTCAGTTCCTTTTTTACGTTGCCACCCGCTTGTTTAATGACTTTTTGGTATTCCTTTGGCAGATTGGAATCATCTTTGAAAAGAACAAGATAGGTCTTCTCGGAACTCGCGAAACTTTTACTAATAGGCAGCCCAGTTAATGTTGTAATTCCTAGAGATAATGCCATGAGTAAACAAGCAGTTTTCTTCATTCGTTCAGCCCCTCCCAAAAAAGTTTTGATCGATAATAATCATAATCAAATTCTTATATTCTAACAATACAGAACAGTGCGACAATTAAGTATGAATTATGTCAATATTTTACAATTGATATTTAATAGAAAGAGAGCAGATGGTCTCTGCTCTCTTCTGAGTAACTTCCCTGTACACAGATTATAGTTGTTATTTCCGAGAGAAACTCTTTGCCTAGCATTTTTCAGTTTCTCTTAATCTTTATAAGGATCAAACTCGTCTGCACCAGCCATACAAACACCAATTGGCTTCAACACATGCAAGACATCTAGTGTTTCCTTATGGGCTTCTAGAACGTCGGATAACCGTTTGTAGACAAATGGGCTTTCATCTGTACCAGCGCCCCGAAGTTCAACTCCGAACTCTTTGATCGATTGATGCATTTGTTCAAGCGTGATTTTCCCGCCGGTACGAGTGCGGGTCTTCCAGTTGAGTTTACCTGCGGCTTCGGTACGACTCATGATTCGCCCTGCTCCATGTACAGTGCTATAGAATGCCTCTTTATTTTCCTGCGATTCTTTTCCTCTCACAATCACCGAAATGTCTCCCATGCTCCCGCCAATGAAGCCTAATTGCCCAGGTGCGGAAGGTGTTGCTCCTTTTCTGACGACAACCCGTTCTTTCCCGTCGTGCATTTCTTTCCACGCAAAATTATGATGATTATGAACTTCAAAGGTGGAGTCAGCTCCTACTATATGCAAAACCTGGTTGATTACATAGTCTCGACCAGCATACGCATATTTCCCCGCCAAGGCCATTGCTTTAAAATACATTTCTCCTAGTTCACTATCCAGATCGAACAGCGTAGGAGCTTGATCCATGCTTTCACCAGGAGCTTTATCGGAAAACCTGCGACCATGGGCCAGATTCAAAAATCCGCTTGCTGTTTTATGTCCGAATCCACGGCTTCCAAAATGATTGGCTATCCATACAACACCCGTCGCTTCCTCCACAAAAAGATCCACAAAGTGATTGCCGCTCCCAACCGTCCCCAACTGATTACGAGCTAGAGCTTTTAGAGAATCGTGCTCTTTATTGCCGATTTGTTTGTACACATGCCAATCTTCATCGTCAAAGAGCTCATGCTCCACCTTCTCGTTATTCACTCGACCCATTCCAAATGCAATCTTCTTGGCTACTTCATCCATAATGGCGGGAATTTGATCTTGAATATCCTGATATTGCAGATTTGTGCGAACAGCCTTATTCCCACAGGCGATATCATAACCAACCCCAGATGGCGAAATCTGTCCATCATAAACCACCACACCACCAACCGGCTGTGAATATCCCTTATGATGATCGGCCATCAATAAAACTTGCACGACATTTCCATGCTGCGAGCAGGTAACAGCTTGCGATACAGCGTTATCAAGCGGTTCTCCCCATACTTTTACATTTTGTATTGTTTGAAACATATTTTTTCACCCTTTTTGTCTATGACGTTCGCAAAGCGTTCATCCTATTCTTCACGTCTTCTTCCGGTTCAAGTTCGATAGCAACGGATAATACAGGCAGAACCTCCGCCTCCCAAGCTTCTCTCTTCCAGCCTTCCAACGCTTTTAAGGCCATATTTCTGTTTCGGACAACAGGACTCTGTAAGGCTGTTTGGATAAGCTCAAGACCCACCCCTTCAAATCGATCCAATTCCTGCAGGATAAAATTGAGACAATCATGGACTTTATACTGTGGTCCAAATCCTATTTCACAATCTGGACCCGAAGCGATCTCTTGAAGCGGCAATTTTCTTTCAGCGCATTCCACTAGGTTGAGAACTCGATCTCTATCGTTGGTTTTCATCAGATAGTAAAACAAACTACTATTCAGCGGTTCTGACTGAAGCATTTGGAACAAATTCTCCCAAACATCGACATGCAAAAGATCAGCCAGTCGATAGGTTTGATAAAGGTCGGTAGAATCTTGTTTTTCTAAAAGAGTCTGAAGCACGTCGTTCCATAGGGGCCACGCAAAGATTTCACGGCATTGTTCTTCTAATCTGCTCCTTGTTTCTTGCGTCCAGTTGTTAGCATACCTCTCGTTCCACTCTTCTTCATTTCCCGTCAAAAACCCTAAGATGTCTGCAATCGTGAACAAATCGTCTACACTTTTACAGTTGGTTAAAGAATGGCGAGCATAATCGGTAATCGCCTCTTTCGCATCCGGGTAGTCGTCAATATACTCCGCAGGTCCTCCTACAATCAATGCGGATAAAATGATACCCGCTCCACGATATAACTCTGGATCGATTGTCTCAGCCGATAGTGCATCTTTCAGCTCACCTTTTGTAGCGCATGTGTATGCTAGATACTGGTTCATGACACTGTTTTCACAACCAAAGCGCAGCAACCATTCTTTCAGCTCTGGTGTATTGATTTCCAATCTTTCGACAAGGTGGATTTTCCCCCATCCGTCGACATGCTGTGCTAATTGGAACAAATGCTGATTTGAATTTTCTGTCCCATTACGAAGAGCAACCGCAGCAAACAAGGTAAATTCCTCATGCTTTCCGATCGTTAACAGCAAATCAAGTTCACGATCACATTGGAATAGACCGAGCAAAGCAATCCCGAATTTGACCACATTGCGGTGAGCAGCATTGTGAATAAACCAAAGAGCCTCTTCATACAACGACTGTGCGTTGATAGTGCCTCCATGTCTGATTGCATCCAGCAAGTCATCAACTATGCTGAGAACGCTCTCCTCCATCACCTTCAGATACGTCATTCTCCTCGTTTTGTTACTTGGTTTGGCTGTCTGCTTGCGTAACAGTTGAAGCAATTCATTCACTTTTTGCGCATGAGCTTCAGTTCCAGCCGTATGATGAATCAGTATTCCATCCATCGCGCCTGCTGCAAAGCGGAGCTGCTCATTTGCGTTAAACTCTTTGGAATCTGGAAGCTCCTCTCCACCCGAAGTCAAGTTTCCGCTTTTGTCCAAATGCTTTTGAATAAAAGTCAATATCGGCTGTTTCCCGTACCAAGGATATAACTCTGCTTTACTTTTTAAAAAAGAAAACATACTAGCACCTCATTCGCTAAATGTAAAAACAAACAAAAAGAGTGCCCTCTATCTGTGGCACTCTTCTGCATACGTGAGCGGTACAAAATAAAACACAGGTAGGGAAAATCCGACCTGTGTGGATGACAGTTATGTATGTCATGTGAATCAGAGATAATAAACTAGTCAAGACAGATCGGAATATTCAGTTGGATATACTCGGTATTTGGTCGTTGATATTTATTTGTATATAGCATATCCAATCACTCCTTTGTCTTCGTGTGTATTTAGTAGTTCATATTACACGATGAGGTTTTTCCAGTCAATTACAATTTTCATAAGCGAATAAGTGAAGAGTACATCAAAAACGCGATCTCTCTATATGAGAAATCGCGCTATTCTAGTTTAGCTACGGTGATCCAGACTAGGTTCGAAGCATCTCTCCCCACCCTGTCATTAGATGATGATTTAATAATTCCACAGTTACCTTGTTTCGATAAAGCTCCAGATACGTTCCGTTACGCATGATCCCCACATCCACCCCATATTGTTTGGCGAACAGTTTGATGATACTGCCATGGGTGATCAGCAAGATATTTTGGTCCGCAAATCTCTCGAAGATTTCATCAAAGCCCATGCTGATCCTGGCGAGGACATCTTCCTGGGACTCCACTCCGTATCTCGAATCGACGATCTCTTCGCAGTCGATCCCGTAGCGCCGGACGATCTCCTCAATCGTCACACCTTCCAAATCGCCAAAAGCTCGTTCCCGAAAAGATGGCGCCTCTTCCACAAGAACGCTGAGCCGCCTGCCGCAAATTTCCGCAGACTGCTTAGCACGAAGCAGCGGACTGCTGAGAATACGCGCAAAGTGGATCTGCCTGTCGGCGAAATGATCTGAGCTCTTGCTCATCTGTAGGACTCCTGCTTCATTCAGCGGAATATCTAGCTGTCCCTGGATTCTTCTTTCCCGATTCCAATTCGTTTCTCCGTGTCTGAGCAGTATGAGCCGCATGATCATTCATCCCCTCGATCCACCTTCCGTTATCACTCCAAACCGCCGCATAAGCTTGACCAGGCAATAATCCCTTTACATTCCAAAACTGCTTTTCGTCTTCGGAAACCCATTTGCTCTGAAACCAACGAACTGGGCCCCCGTGACTGACAAAGAGGATAGTCTCCTCAGGCTGGAAGGATTGTTGTTCCTTCCTTAACCAATCATCCAAACGCTTTCCCACTGCGCTTAGTGTTTCACCGCCCGGCGGGGAGACCTCGAAGGGATTTTGGTACCAACTGCTAGCTAGCTCAGGTGCCAGACCCATGATTTCCTCATAGGTTTTGCCCTCCCAAGCACCAAAATCGGATTCCCGCAATGCCTGAACCGGAATCGGAGCAATTCGGGTACTCTGACTGATGATCCTCGCCGTCTCCATACAGCGCATAAGATCGCTTGTGTAGCATCGAGTGATCGATTCCGACTGAATCAGCTCGGCCACCTGACGGGCTTGTTCCCTTCCGTTTGCATTGAGCGGCACATCGGTATGCCCCAAATATTTGCGTGCTCGGTTATAATCAGTCTCACCGTGGCGTACCCAAATCCACTTCACTGGCACTCCCTCACTTTCCCTGACGGTTAGCGTTCATCCGCTTCATCGATCCCAGCTTCGAGAAGCTCCTTAAATGCGGCAACGAAGCGTTCATTATCCTGCCGCAAGCGAATGGCACAGCGGCAATAGCTCTCATTCAGTCCCTTAAACAATGAGGCGTCCCTAAGCAGAATCCCCCGTTTGGCCAAATGCTTCTGAACTTGCTTGGCCGAGTATGTCGATTGCTGCGGAAGTGAAAAGAGCAGAAAGTTCGTATCACTTGAAAATACTCGTAAGCCCAAAGCGCGCAATTGATCCATCAGCCATGGCCGCTCCATTGCAAGCCATCGTTTGGTCTGCTCAATGTACTCACTTTCGTCCCATACGGCCGTACCGATCAGCTGGGCCAAATAATTGACACTCCACGGTACCTGAAGTTCTTTTAGCCTAGCAATCACGGAAGGATGTGCAACCAGAAAACCGACCCGAATCCCAGGGATAGCAAAGAACTTGGTGACGGATCGAATCACGATTAAATCAGGGTTTTGGGTCGCTTTTTGCAGGAAAGATTGCTCCTCTTCGGGTAGAAAATCCATAAATGCCTCGTCCAAAACCAGTTTTTTTCCGGCATCCAAAATCCGCTGCACGTGCTGGAGGGGAACCCGCTTCCCGGTTGGATTATTGGGATGTCCGAGGAAGAAGGTGTCTGATTTCTCCAGAGCTTCGCCAAGTTCCTTTTCCTGTAAAATAAAATCATGTTCGGCATGCAAGGGTATGTCCCAGATGCTTCCGCCTGTCTTAACAACTGCTTCCTCATATTCCGAGAAGGACGGACGGGCAATCGCTGTCACCTTTGGCCTTAGTACCCGAACCACCAGATCAATTAACTCTGCTGCTCCATTTCCGACCAGGATGCTTTCCTCCGGTAGCTGATACTGCTTGGCGAGCTTCCTGCGCAGTTCTCGTACAGCAGGATCGGGATAATGGGCAATCTCCTGCCACTTCTCCTGCATGATCTTTGCGACGACTTTCGGTGGTCCAAAGGGATTCATATTGGCGCTGAAATCCAGCCACTGCCGCATGGAGCGATCATCCATTGGTCGACCATACAGTTCTTCAGCTGTTCGCAAATCTCCACCATGTCCATAACGTTCCAGCATGTGAATCGCAACCTTTACATCAATTTAATAACCAGATAACTCATCAAAAGCAATACGACTTCCAGCAGTTCATTCACCGCTCCATATGTATCTCCGGTCAGTCCACCCAAGTTCCGATGAAAATAGGAATTGATCAGCCATCCGAATATTCCGGCGATCCCTAGCATGGCGAACGGAAGGATCAGCACTTGCCCGATCGGAAAAAAACCCGTCAGATAAAATCCAAGCATCGAGACAAGGAGCGCTACGAATGTTGCCAGCAGTACGTGCTTATAGCCAGCAGCGCGGACATAGCTGCCCAGTCCTTGTTTACGCGCATAGGGCCACCCGGCGATGGAAAGAACCACAAACCACCTGCTCCAGATGGGGACCGAAAACAAAATCAGTGCTTCCTTCATATCCGGAAACTGCAGCCAGGTGCCGATCAGGGTTGTTTTGAGCAGGAGGTGTGCCACACAGACAATGACGCCCATTGCCCCGACCCGGCTATCCTTCATGATCGCTAGCATTTCCTCCCGGGAGCGGTGACTCAAAATACCATCAGCGGTATCCATCAAGCCGTCCAGATGAAGCCCCCCTGTCAACAGGAGCCAGATCACCATCAGCAGCACCCCGCATAACGGAAGCGGAAAGACTTCGGACAGACCCATCCCTGCCAGCATGAGAATAAGGCCGATCAACGCTCCTGCCAACGGGTAAAAGACGACACTTCGCCGACAAGCCGTCTGTGTAAACGGAAAATTCCCTGGAATCGGAATCGTCGTCATAAAATTGATCGCAACCACCAAAGCCTGAATCACATTTCGAAAAGCCTCAATAAGAGAACGCACAACAGACCACCTGCCACTAGGTAACTTACTCCGTACAACAATCTTGTCGTATATAAAATATCGCTCGAAATCATCTGGCGCATAGGCCATCCCATCCGCGCTCTTTCGCTGATCTTGCCGCCATAATCATTGACGCCACCTAACTGGATTCCCAGTGCGCCTGCGACAGCCGACTCCGGAATCCCGCTGTTGGGACTGGGGTGAAGATGAGCGAAGGTAATAACGGATTGAAGCGATTTTTTCGCTGACGCAAAGGGAGATAACCAGGCAACGATGACAAGACAGATTCCTGTCAGTCGAGCCGGAATCCAGTTGAGCACATCGTCCCAGCGGGCGGATGCTCGGCCAAAATACAGGTATTTCTCGTTTTTGTAGCCTACCATGGAATCCAGCGTATTGGTCGCTCTGTACAGCAAGGCCAAGGGGGCACCCCCCAGGAAGGCATAAAAGAGGGGGGAGATCATAGCATCCACAATGTTTTCCGCCACGGTTTCCACGGTTGCTCTGGTTACTTCCTTTTCATCGAGCTTTTCAGTGTTGCGGCCAACGATATAACCCACGTATTTGCGGGCCTCGCCAATCTGCCCTGATTGCAACGGCTTGTAGACCAATAAAGCGGAGTCCTTTAAGCCTTTAATGGCGATTGTCGTAGAGATGAACCAGATCTGAACGGCATAGCCAAGCCATGGGTGAATCCAGAAAGCCAGGAAGCTGATTAGCCACATGACACCAAAGCTAAGGCCACAAACCGCTATGACCAGCAAGACCCCTTTTGTGAACATGACCGAAGGATTGGCTGAACTTCCGACTGAATGGTCTGCCTCTTTACCGCGCAGACGCTTTTCCAGCCAGGAAATCAGCTTTCCGATCAACAGAACCGGATGCGTCCCGCGTACTGGGTCGCCAATGATCCAATCGACCACAATCGCAGCCAGTACCATCAGCACCGTTTCATTTAGTGAGTAGAATAACATGTGCCCTCATCTCCCCATCCATCCTTGAAGCCTGAACTTTACAGCTTGTACTGGATGCTTTTCAGCTCAACCGGAATCCCGGAAGCAACCAGAAAAACCTGGTCACACACCGAAGCCACCCGTTGGTTCATGATTCCTGCGAGATCCCGGAACAATCTTCCTAACGACGAATCCGGAACAATTCCATAGCCCACCTCATTGGAAACGAGTAACAGGTTTCCTTTAAAGGAGGACAGAAGCTGTACCAATTCATCCACCTTTTGCAGGACGTGACGATTGGGATCATCCTGTTCGAACCGCAACAGCCAATTGCTTAACCATAGCGTCAAACAATCGACGAGAATTGTCTTTTCGTGTGCCGCCACCTCTGGGATCTCCTGCAAACGATCCAGCAAAGCAGCAAGCTCGTACGGCTCCTCTACCGTATCCCAGGAAAATGAAGCTTGAATCCGACGCTTTTGATGAAGCTCGACTCTCTGTTCCATCTCCGTATCGAATATCTGCGAGGTCGCGACATAGATTCCTGCTGAACCCAATTTTTCCGCATATTTTTCGGCAAAGGTACTTTTTCCGCTTCGTGCCCCGCCTGTTACCAATCCAACCATGCGCATACACCTTTTCTTTCAGGAATTAGCGAGAGACTCCCGCACTTTCATACGTTTCCATTTCTCTCATTACTTTACCTGCTGCGTCGATCATTGGGAAGACCAAGACTGCACCTGTCCCCTCTCCCAGTCTCATATCCATTTGCAACATGGGAGAAAGGCCGATTGCCTCAAGGAGAAGCGCATGACCTTTTTCCATGGATTGATGGGAACCGATCATGAAATCGACGGAACGCGGTGCCAATCGCGCCGCCACCAAAGCGGCTGCGGAAGCAATAAAGCCGTCAATGACCACCGGACATCTGCTGGCCGCACTTCCGAGGATCACGCCAGCCATGCCGGCAATCTCCAACCCGCCAACCTTGGCAAGCACATCAAGAGGATCTTGCGGGTCTGGCTGATTTACCTGGATGGCCTGTTGGATCACCCGTTTTTTGCGAGCCAGCATTTCGGAATCTGTACCGCTGCCGATTCCGACCGCATCCTCGACATCTACCCCTGCCAAGACAGCTAGCAATGCCGAACTGGGTGTGGTGTTGCCAATTCCCATTTCTCCGATCGCAAATGCACCATATCCTTTGCTGTACAGCTCATCTACCATATCGATGCCGACCGTGATGGCATGTACTGCCTCTTCCCGAGTCATTGCGGGTTCTTTGGCCATATTTCTCGTGCCTTTGCGAACCTTCCGTAAATGTAAACCCGGGTAATGGACATCTGCATCAATGCCGACATCTACGCACACTAGATCAGCGTTGACATGCCTGGACAGTACACTGATCGCAGCCCCGCCGTTTAGAAAGTTGCGGATCATTTGATACGTCACCTCTTGCGGACAAGGGCTTACCCCTTCCGCACAAACCCCGTGATCACCTGCCATGACCACTACAGCCTTCTTAGGAAAAGAGGGCATCAGCTCCCCGGTAATTCCCGCCACCTGTTTGGCGATATCCTCAAGCTTGCCTAAGCTGCCTTTTGGTTTCGTCAAGCTGTCGAGACGCACCTGCGCCTTTTCCATCATTTCCTGATCAAGGAGACCAATTGATTCGATCACTCGTTCCATCTTTTCCATGCCTGGTTCATCCTTTCGATCATTGCTTGGCCTTCCACTATTTCAATCACACGCTGTATGGCACAATTTCAATGACATGCTTCATGTCAAAATGGATTTACTGGTTCTGGATGATTCGCAGTGTGTCGCGAGCAATCATTAGTTCTTCATTGGTCGGAATGATGTGAACCTCCACCTTGGAAGCCTCTGTGCTGATCCGGCGTTCTTTTGGCGCGCGTAAGCGATTTTGTTCTTCATCGATGGCGACCCCAAGATAGGTAAGCTGCTCACATACCTTTTGTCTAACCAAATCAGAGTTCTCGCCCACTCCTCCGGTAAAGATAATGGCATCCACGCCATTCATCTCGGCAGCAAAGCCCCCCATATACTTCAGGATTCGATGAACGTACATGTTGAAGGCCAAGGTAGCATCCGCATGACCAGCCTGCATAGCCTCCTCAATTTCACGCATGTCTCCGCCTGCAATTTGCGAGATGCCCGCCAGTCCGCTGTGCTTGTTCAAAAGCGATTTGACTTCCTCTGTGGAAAGGTCTTCTTTTTCCATCACAAACGGGATAATCGCCGGGTCCAAGTCTCCGCACCGTGTTCCCATCATTAAGCCTTCCAGCGGCGTCATGCCCATACTGGTATCGTAGGATTTGCCGTCTTTGATCGCCGTGATACTGGCCCCATTCCCGATGTGACAGGAGATTACTTTCTTGCCTTCCAGCGATTGACCCGTGATTTCACTCAACCGGGAACTCACGTATTTATGCGAGGTGCCGTGGAATCCGTATTTTCTGATTTTATGTTTTTGGTAGAGCACTTTAGGTAGTGCGTACATGTAGCTTTCTTCTGGCATCGTCTGATGGAAAACGGTGTCAAAAACACATACCATCGGAATCTTGGTTCCCAACAATTCCAGGAAGGCTTCAATTCCCTTTGCGTTGGCCGCGTTATGCAGCGGAGCAAGCGCGATGTTTTTGCGGACGTCTGCCATCACCGCTTCATTCACCAGAGCAGCGTCTGAGAAATCCTCACCGCCATGCGTAATGCGATGGCCAACCGCCGAAATCTCGTAAACGGAGGAGATGACCCCTGTAACGGAATCAGTCAGGGCATGCAACACTTTGCGGATGGCTTCTTTGTGCTCGAGGATTTCACATACTTCCTTGATCTCCTCTTCGCCTGCCGCCTTGTAGGAGATGATGGCCGTCTCCATTCCAATCCGCTCGACGATCCCTTTGGCCAGAACTTCCTCGTGTTCCATATTAAAAAGCTGGTATTTTAGCGACGAGCTACCACTGTTGATGACGAGAATTTTCATGAATGGATCTCCTCCTTGTCTGAGTTCATCCGCTTGTCAGCTAAATTACAGGCCTTGGCGCGTGAAACTAGCCAAGGGGACGGACGGAACCTTGCATCTTTGGTTAATTCATACATCTGCTCCATGGCAAGCAAGACGTGATGCAATCCCAACCGATCCGCTGTTTCAATTGGACCAAATTTGAAGCCAAATCCTTTTTTCATGGTTTGATCAATCTCTTCTGCCGTCGCTCTTCCTTCCTGCAGAATCGTAAATGCCTCATTCATCAACGGCAAAATCAAACGCATCGAAATCAGGCCGTTGTCATTGGTAGCAGAAATCCCTGTTTTACCGATAGACTCTACGAAGTCTTTGGTCTTTTTTAAGGTAAACTCGGAAGTACGTTCTCCCGGGATGATCTCCACCAGCTCCTCCTGAAAATGCAAGCCGATCACCCTATCTGGATGTGCGACATCCTCTGCAATCTTTGAAGCGCAGAAGATGCAGGTATTGGAAGCGATGATCAGCTCTTTCGGACAGATACGGTCTAGCTGGTTGATCAAATCTTTCTTGGCTTCAATCTCGTTACCCACCGATTCGATTAGGAAATCAACCCCATGAAGTGATTCCAAGTCGTTTACCAGCTTGATGTGTGAGAGAATCACCTTTTTTTCTGACTGAGTAATCCCCCATTTGGACAGCTTTTGATCCAGAATGGTTTCAATAGGCGAGAGGATGGTTGCGGTGTTATTACGAGATTGATCGTAAATCAGCACGTCAATCTCCCGCTCGGCGAGAGCTTCCGCTATCCAGCAATCCCTAGTGCCATCGATGATCAAACCTACTTTTTTTATCGACATACGTTCTACTACTCCTATCTGTGATTTATTTCACAAAGCACAACAATTCAATCAATTCTTTATCTGCGAACTCTCGTGTGGCGTGGATTGTCAGTACTCAATTCCCTCTACTGCGGGAATTCCTTCCTCGTAATAATGCTTGATCGGTCTCATTTCCGTGACGAGATCAGCAAGCCCCAGGATCGAGTCGTTTGCCGACCGCCCGGTGATGACGAGATGTAGTTCTTTCGGACGATTCTGGATTAATGCGATCACTTCATCCAGCGGCAGCACATCGGCAATCGGGAACCGTTCTATGGCCAGCGCGTTGTTCAGCTCATCGAGAATTACCAGGTCGTAGTGACCGGAATTGATTTTGTCCCGAGCCAGTTGAAAGCCTTGCCTTAATGCCTCCCGATGTTCCTCGGGGGTCTTCTTCCAGGTGAAGCCAATACCCGTCTGGTATATCTCCATGCCTAACTGGTCAAAGTCGGTTTTCTCCCCGTACAATCGATCCGATGATTTGATGAATTGAATCATGCACACACGCTTTCCGTTTCCGTGCGCGCGGATCGCAAGGCCGACTGCCGCTGTCGTTTTTCCCTTACCTTCCCCTGTATAGACGAGGGTGAGGCCTTTGGTATATGCCATCTTCTGCTCACCCCAGCTCCTGAAACCGTTGCATCTCGGCCTCAATCCGCTCCATCTGGACATTCTTTCTGACATGATCGGCCAGACGATTAAAGGCATCTTCACGCAGCTCTTGAAACGAGACACGTTCGGTGAGTGGAGCAAGCCCCTTCTGCGCTCTGATTCGATTCAGCAAATGACTGCGGAACGGATCATTGTGGAAAATGCCATGAAAATACGTTCCCAGCACCGTTTCATCCTCGTTCTTGCAACCCTCGGACCGTCCCTCCATGTGGATGAGCGGAGGCAAATCTTGAGTGAGTTCTGTCTGACCCATGTGAATCTCATATCCGGTAACGTCAAATGGTTGGTTGTCATAGACAAGTGTCCCCTTGGATTGAACCGTGGTTTTTTCGTTGGTCATTCTGGTTTGGAGTGGCAACAGGCCCAGTCCCTGCACGAACGGGTGGGGAGATTCAATCGCGTCAGGGTCATGAATTCCTTCCCCAAGCATCTGGTAACCGCCACAGATACCGAAAATGATCGTGGTCTGTTTAGCATGAAGCGCCCGGATACGCTCTGCAAGGCCGCTTTCCTGTAAAAACAGATAATCTTCAATCGTATTTTTGGTGCCAGGAAGGATCAGCAAGTCGGGCTGACCCAACTGCTCGGCCGTTTTGACAAAGCGAACATGGCAATCTTCCTCCACGAAGAATGGGTCCACATCTGTAAAGTTCGATATTTTCGGGGAACGAATCACCGCGATATCGATCTCCTTCGATTCATTCTTAGTGGTAGAATAACGATTCAGAATAACGGAATCCTCTGCTTCAATATTGAGATTGGGCAAATGGGGAATCACACCGAGAACAGGTTTACCCGTATACTCTTCAAACCATTTCAGGCCTGGCAGAAGTAAGGAAACATCGCCGCGAAACTTGTTGATGATCACACCGATCACACGGTCCCGCTCTTCTTGGGTTAATAATTCCAACGTTCCGACCAGGCTGGCAAAAACGCCGCCCTTTTCGATGTCCCCCACCAGAATGACGGGCGCATTGGCGAGATGAGCCACCCGCATATTGACCAGCTCCCGGTCGTTCAGGTTAATCTCCGCTGGACTGCCTGCTCCCTCAATCACCACTCGTTCATAATGCCCCAAGAGGTAGGCGAGAGAGTCCTTGATCAATTGCAGGCCGGTGTCAAAAAAGTCTTTCCGGTAACTCAGCGCATTCATATTCTTGTATGGCTTGCCGTGAACGACGATCTGCGATTCGTTCTCCCGACTTGGCTTGATCAGAATCGGATTCATCTGTGTCGTAGCCAGTACGCCTGCCGCTTCAGCTTGGACGCCTTGTGCCCTGCCGATCTCCAGCCCATCTACGGTAATATAGGAGTTAAGGGCCATATTTTGCGATTTATATGGTACGGTCTTGTAGCCATCCTGC
The DNA here is from genome assembly GCF_050113715.1 of Brevibacillus ginsengisoli. Classification (NCBI taxonomy): domain Bacteria; kingdom Bacillati; phylum Bacillota; class Bacilli; order Caryophanales; family Paenibacillaceae; genus Brevibacillus; species Brevibacillus ginsengisoli. The sequence goes on along the minus strand of NZ_JBNJQR010000003.1, from coordinate 132,226 downwards.
GAAAAAATCCGGCAAAATGCGGTGACAAGCACACTTTTTCCAGCATCCGAATTTGTTCCCTGGATCATCAGTGGAAGCGCTTTAGCCATTGTGTTTAGCCTCCTTACACCTTGTAAGCCAGTTGTGAACCATGTCGGGGCATGACGCAAAGTGAAAATGGGTATACCCCGCAATCAGATTTCCATCCATGTACCCTTCCTCCTTGTCGACGCGCGCCCCTTTGATCTGATAGGCATGACGAATTGGCTCTTGGGATGTGTAGATGGAATAATGAAATTCGTGCCCTTTTGCCTGCAAACCCTCGGGAAGCAGCGAGTTCCCCGGCATCCCCTTGATTTCGCGATAACCAAGTGCGGCCAGCCGTTTTTGCATGTTCACTTTGCCTGGAATTACGCCCACCATCTCATACGACCTGCCATCTCTGGTTTCGATGGCCTCTGTCAAATACATGAAACCACCACATTCGGCAAAAGTGGGCAGGCCACGCTGAATCGCTCGGCGAATCGACGCTTTGACCTCTTCCATGGCGCTTAGCTGCTCGGCAAATTCTTCCGGAAAGCCACCACCGATATACAGTCCGTCCGCTGTTTCCGGAAGCTTTTCTTCGTTCAATGGAGAAAAGTAGACGAGCTTGGCTCCGCAGGCCTCCAACAGCTCCAGATTTTCTGGATAGTAGAAGTTGAACGCAGCATCTTTCGCTACCGCGATGGTTACCTCTGCCAATCCCTCTTCTTGGGTTAGCAATGTGGTTTCTTCTCCACCTCTTGCACGGTCAAATAATGAAACTTCCTGGTGTGGCAACGGCTTGGCCTTGGCAAGCTCCATGATTTGCTCCAGGTCAATCGTGGCTTGTACCATCTCACCCAGTCGATCGAAAAAAGCATCCAGCTCTCCTCGCTCAATCGAAGGAACTAGCCCCAAATGGCGCTCAGGGATTTCGATATCAAGTTCCTTTTTCAGATAACCAACCACAGGAATCCCGCATTCCTGCTCAATCGCAGCTTTGACGAGCTGGTAATGATGCTCACTGCCTACCCGGTTGGCAATCACCCCGACGATGTTGGGTCCATCGGAAAAGGTTTGGAAGCCCTTGACGACCGCCGCTACACTGCGAGCCATGCTGGCGCAATTCACTACCAGAATCACCGGACTCTCCAGAATCTCGCTGATTTCTGCGCTGCTACCCGCATTGGAGTCAGGACTTCTTCCGTCAAAAAATCCCATGACCCCTTCCACAATGGAAATCTGTGCCCCTCGGCTGCCGCGCAGAAAAATCTCCCGAACAACCTCTGCTGGAAGCATCCAGCTATCCAGGTTGCGCGAAGGTCTGTCCGTTACGGCTGTGTGGTAGGAGGGATCGATATAATCAGGTCCGCACTTGAACCCCTGCACGATGACATTTTGCTTGCGTAAGGCTGACATCAGGCCGATCGTTAGCGTCGTTTTGCCAACACCGCTTCCGGTTCCGGCGATCACCAATCTACGTTCTGTCATTTTTCCAACCTCTTTTCGACTCCGATTCCTAAGGGATCACGGCAACGGAGATGGTCACATTTCCTGACTTCTTTTTGACCAGCGCAAGCTTCGTTGCTCCGCTGTAAAGCTTCGCCGCCGGTTCGCTCACACCATAAGCACCGGTGTGTTTTTTGACGGTATCGGATGGCTGCATAAGCGTTACCGTATTCAACTCATCCGCTGTGAACCAGACAAACTCCCAGTCGTGCTTGCGGGCGGTTTCCAGCAAACCGACCTCATCCTTCTTCAATTCAATGGTGCAGATGGCCTTGACACTGGCAAGCGAGAATTTCAGCTCAGCCAGGGTCTCGGTGATTACCGTTTCAATCTCCTCACAGGAGGTGCCACGGTTGCACCCGATACCGAGTACAATCACCTTGGGCCGATATAGAACGCCTTTGTTCAGCAGGCTTTGTTCGTCGGTTTCCAGCATTCGATGGGTAATCAGCAAGGCAGCCTCCGGTTTGGATTGGATCGCTTCCGTAATTGACTCGTAACAGGTGAGATTGGCGGGCAATGTCCGATCCTTCGGCCACCACCCTTTCTCGCCTGATTCCTGAACGATGGCGACCTGTTTCCCATTCACCACCGTGGCGCTTACTGCGGTTAGATGCTCGGGAGAATCCCAACGCCAACCGAATTCTCTGCCCAAGAGATCAACCGCAATCGTTTGCTGCAAATCAGATGCTGTTGTGATGACCGGATGGGCCTGCAGCAGTTCAGCCACCTTCAAGGTGAGTTCGTTTGCGCCACCCAGATGGCCGGATAACACGCTTATTGCATGCTGCCCCTGCTCATCCACGACCACAACCGCCGGATCATGCTTCTTATCCGTTAGATGCGGTGCAATGAGGCGAACCACGGCACCAAGCGAGAAGATCAGGATCAAACCCTTGTAGGCTGAAAAGATCGTCGGCAGCAACATTCCGACGCTGCCGTCAAAAAACCGGATGGACTCCTCTGCATGATCGCCATGTTGATCGCCTTCTAACTCGTCTGCTTGATTCGCTGTTTGCCCGATTTCTGCCTCCTCTTGCTGATGCTGACGCTTGATGTACACGTCAGCGTTCGGCAAAGCTTGGCCCAGTTTTCTGGCAATGGCCGCCCCATGTTTGGTGATGGCGACGACGGCATAGCTGGTCATCCGATAACACCCTGACGGAATCCGTGAGTAAACTCCCGATCGTACAGCTTGGAGCGAAAATCCTTTTCAAAAATTCGTTCATCCAATGCCCAGCCTGCCAAAATCATAGCCTGGTTGCTGATCCCCATTGATCGCATATCTTCATCCAGCTTCGAGAGCGTCGTGCGGATGATTCTTTGATCGGGCCACGTTGCCCGGTATACGACAGCCACTGGCGTATCCTCTCGCCAGCCCGCGCTTTGAAACTCGGCCACCACTTTCTTCGTCAGCGCCGAGCTTAAAAAGAGTGCAACCGTACAATGATGCTTAGCCAGCTCCCGAAGTTTTTCTGTCTCCGGTACAGGCGTACGGCCTTCCACCCGAGTCAGGATCACGGTCTGGGTCAAATCAGGGATCGTCAGCTCGGCACATACGGCTGCGGCCGAGGCAAACACGGAGCTAACCCCCGGAATGACCTCCACTTCAATGTCACGCTCTCTCAGTAAGGCAATCTGCTCCATAATGGCACCATAAATCGCTGGGTCACCGGTATGGACGCGTACCACTTTTTTGCCTTCTTGAAGCCGCGCCTCCATCATGTCCACCATCACATTCAAATCGAGCGCAGCCGTTTTGACGATTTCCGCACCTGGCTTCGCTTGATCGACCATCGATTCACTTACCAATGAATCCGCATAAAAAACAACATCAGCATCTTTTAAGTAGCGCAGCCCTTTTACCGTAATCAATTCGGGATCTCCAGGACCTGCTCCAATAATCACAAGCTTCATCATTTTCTCACCACCATTAGCGACAAATATTCCAAATCAACATCATCGAGCGAGTTAACATCCCAGATGATTTCTTCCGGAGAGGTAACCTTCGAAACAACGGAGGCCTTGTCGATTAGATCAAGCTCCCGCAGGATCGTCAGCATCTGCTTGATGACCTTGGCCACCTTGATGAAGACGATGCAATCATGTTCTTGAATCACTTTTTTCATCTCTTCAACATCATCTGTTGCCGGCACGATCGCAATTCGGTCATTATTGTCGGCAAGTGGAAGCGCAAGACGAGATGCTGCCCCACCGAACGAAGTAATCCCTGGCACGATCTTGATGGGTACCTCTGGGTGCTGCTCCTTCATCAGCCTCATCAGATAAATAAATGTACTGAAAAATAGCGGATCTCCCTCAGTTACGAAGGCAACATCTTTTCCCTCACGCAACTTCTCCCAAATGCGCTCCACGGCGTTGGCCCATTCCCGTTCCAGCTCCTGGGCATCCTTCGTCATCGGAAAAACGAGACCAAGCATTTCTTTTTCCAGCGGATTTACGTAGACATCGATGATTTGTTGGGCGTAGCTCTTGTTTCCTCTCTTTTTCACCGGATAGGCAATGACTGCTGATTCCTTCAATACGCGAAAAGCCTTAACGGTAATCAGCTCGGGATCGCCCGGACCTACTCCCAATCCATGTAATGTTCCTGTCATCTTATACTCCTCCCTCTTGGCGGGCAGATATGATGTAAATCGGATTATGCGCTTCAAATCTGGTTAGCTGCAAAATTGGTTTGCTTCTTGAAATTTGGGCAAGGGTAATGTCTGTTTCCATTCCCTTTTCCTTGAATAACCGAATGGCATCGGTCAGCTTTTCTATCGTTACAGCGTTAATGACAATGCGTCCGTCCGGTTTCAGCCTGCTGCAGCAGACATCGAGAATGCGATCAAGTTCATCGGAGGTACCGCCAATGAAGACGGCATCTGGATCAGGAAATTGTTCGAGATGCTCGGGTGCCCTGCCGTGGACGAGTGTAATATCCGCGCGAAATTTGCTCATGTTTTTTCGGCAGTTCTCCAGATCAGGCTCGTTTTTTTCAATCGCGTACACCATGCCCTCGTTGGCGATTTTAGCCGCCTCAATGGCCATGGAGCCTGTGCAGGTGCCAATGTCCCAGACGATGCTATCTTTTTTCAGTTTGAGTGCGCTAAGCGAAAGGGTGCGAATTTCTTTCTTGGTAATCAGCCCTTTCTCCGGCTTTCTTTGGAAAAACTGATCGTCTTCAATCCCGATCGTCCACTCCGGCGGGCGGCTTTTGCTATGTAATATCACGACGTTTAAGGGTGAAAATGTCGTATGTTCCAGCTCGTCAAGCTCATACCAGCCCGCGCGCTCCGTATCTGAGCCCAGATTTTCGGCAATAAACGCGCGATATTCGGTCATGCCAAACGATTTGAGGTAACTGGCAATTATGCCCGGATGGTTCTCCTCGTCGGTCAAGAGCGCCACCTTATGTCTTCCGTCGATCCGTTGGGCCAGTCCTTTGATCGAGCGTCCATGCACACTGGTGATATAAGCATCCTGCCAAGACTCTCCCATTTTGGCAAAAGCGAGCTGAATCGAGCTAAGATACGGATAAATCTCGACTTTCATCTGTCTCGCAAGAAGAGCCCCGATCCCGTAGCATAACGGATCACCGGAAGCCAGAATCACCGTTTGTTTGGGCTCGTTCACGAGGCGCTCGATCAGTGGGGCAATTCCCCCTTTGATCACCACTTTTTCTCCACGGTAATCTGGAAAAAAGGAGAGATGGCGCTCTCCGCCAACCAACCGCTCACATTCATCAATCCAGCGTTCATAGATCGGAAGCAGGCTGGCCTTCCCGGAGTCCCCGATTCCTATTAATTTCATTGGCTGTGTCATCATTGTGCCGCCTTTCCCAGGAAATCTCCCTGTAATGTATAGAGGCTCGTTTCCACTTCGATGCCCTCGCCTACTTCCCTGATTGCGGACTCGCAGCAATAATCGCAAAGCCTGTTGAAAAACTCCTGATTGCCCGCTTCCCGCATCCGCTCAACCACCTGCGATGTCGTGTTGGCCTGCTTGATCGCTTCCACATCCTGCTCGCATGCACCCGTCTCGCTGGCCACTCTCGCCAAAAAGGGAAAGTCAACCGTTGAACTTTTGGAGTGGACGTTCATCTCCCCTTGAGCCAGCTTGGAGAACTTGCCCATCATCCCAACCAGTGAGACACGACGTACACCTTGACGCTTGCACTCATGCAGGGTAAATCCGACAAAGTCACCCATCTCGATAAAAGCTTCTTCTGGTAAATGAGGGTACTGTTTCATCCCGTACTTTTCACTTCGTCCACCTGTTGACATCACCAAGTGGTCATTGCCGCAGGCGCGAGCTACCTTGATCTCCTGTACGATACAGTCCTGAAACGCTTCCACCGAGAAAGGAACCACGATGCCCCTTGTTCCCAATATGGAGATGCCCCCGATGATACCAAGCCGGCCATTCAGCGTTTTTTTCGCGATTTCTTCGCCCTCTGGAACGGAAATCACGATTTGAATCCCGCGGGTTACGCCGTATTCCGCCAAAACTTCCTGGGCAGCTTCCCGGATCATTTGTCGCGGGACGGGATTGATCGCTGCCTCGCCAACCGGAATCGGCAAACCCTCCTTCGTGACCCTCCCTACTCCGATGCCTCCATCCAAGCTGATGCCAGGCTCCTCCATCCATGAAACCGTTGATTGGATCAGTTTGCCGTGAGTGGCATCCGGATCATCGCCGCCATCCTTGATCGTGCCTGCCGTTACTTGCTGTTCCTGGCACTCACAGGAGGTGATGGTAAAGGTTGCATATTTTCCAACCGGCAGAAAAATCGTTGCATCCGCTTGTGATTCCCCTGTAATCAGGGCGGTTAACGCTGCTTTAGTAGCGGCTGTTGCACACGCTCCGGTCGTATAGCCCTGACGAAGCGCTTTTTCTCCCCGTTCGTTCGCATTCTCTGTCATGGCCTACACCTTGTCCGCGTCCGCCATGATCGAAATAGCATTTAATGCGGCGACGGCGACAGTACTTCCGCCTTTCCGGCCTACATTGGTAATATATGGAACATCCAGCTGCATCAGCTCGGCTTTCGATTCCGCGGCAGAGACGAACCCAACCGGAAAACCGATGATCAACCCGGGCTTGGCTTCCCCTTCTTTGATCAGCCGGATAAGCTCCAGCAGCGCGGTCGGAGCGTTCCCGATGGCAAAAATTCCGCCCTCCGCTTCCTTGACCGCTTTTCTCATCGCGATGATGGACCTTGTCAATTGCAGGCGCTCCGCTTCTTTGGCCACTTCAGGATCCGATATGTAGCTAAGCACCTCGCATCCATATTTAGCCAATCGGGGTTTACTGATGCCCACCTGCACCATTTGAGTATCCGCGACGATTTTCTTCCCCGCGCGAATCGCTTGAATCCCTGCCTGGACAGCATCAGGATGGAAGCGAATGCTTTTCCCCAATTCAAAATCGGCCGAAGAGTGAATCACACGTTGGACAATTGGATACTGCTGTGCGTTGTAGGAATGCTCACCAATCTCCGCGTTAATCAATTCAAAGCTGAGACCTTCAATTTGCTTTGGCTGGATGGTTTCCGGCGTAAACTGAGTCTTAAAATCAATCATGACTCATCTTCCTCTCGTATACGTTGTAAATGCTTAATCACATCCTCGTACTGGCTATACACGGTACCGTACGTGATGGAAGGACGTCTGATCATAATCGTTTCGATACCGAGCTCGATGGCTGCTGCCACTTTTTCGTCAACTGACCCGGCTTGTCCACTTTCTTTGGTGATCATCAGGGTGACCCCAAATTGCTGATAGATCGCCTTGTTCAGCTCCTTGGAAAATGGCCCTTGGATCGCAATGATATTCTCCTGCGCAAAGCCGAGTTTCTCACAAACCAGCAGGCTTTCCATTCGCGGCAGAATTCGTGTGAGCACTCGAATGTCCGGTTGATTGTTCAGCTTTTCGGCGAACAGCGGGAGTGTTTTGCTTCCGGTTGTCAGCAGGATGACTCCCTTCTTCTGTGTGGCTAGTTCTGCGGCTTCCCGATAACTTTCCACCGGAATAAGGGATGAATGGATAAACTCAAGCTTTGGCCGCTCGTACCTCAGATAGGGCACCTGACAGTTAGCAGTGGCTTGTATGGCGTTCAGACTCGCTTCCTCCGCAAAGGGATGGCTGGCATCTACCACTGCCGTAATTCCTTGCTTCTGAATCATCTCCGTAAAAGCTTCCGCAGACATTCTGCCTACATGCACCCGTACCCCTATGCGTTCGATTTCTCTGGCTGTCCGCTCATTGACGACAGTGGCGGTCACCTTCATCCCCTGCTCCTTGATTAGTCGGGCAAGGATTCTCGCATCACTTGTTCCGGCTAGTAAAAGAATCATTTGTCGCTCGCCGCCACTTGCACCGGATGATGCTCTCGGTGGCAAGCATGATCGTGGCCGTGATGACCATGATGACAATCATGTTCTCCCTGACCGTGGTGATCATGGCAGCAAACATGTTTCCCATGACCATGATGGCCATGATCGCAGGCATGATGCTCTTCACCATGATGGTGGTCGTGATGGTGATGATGGCCGATGAGTTCCCCCGCCTCCATCCGGTACTGGCAGGTATCACAATTCATTCGGACCTTATCCTGCAAGGCTTCCTCTATCCTATCCAACAGAGTGGTAACCAGCCGTTTATGGAGTCCCAAATATCCGGCCAGCTGGAATTCACAGTGCGGATAAGCGCTCCGAAAATCGTCCATCATTTTCTCCAATCGCTTGATCAGGATACCCGTAAACAAAAAGTAGGGAAGAATGATCACCTTTTTGGCGCCAAGCTTGATTAAACGATCCACTCCTTCCGCCATAAGCGGGTCTGTTACCCCGATAAAGGCTGGCTCCAAGAGCTTGTAGCCCAACCTTTCCCATAACAGGCGTGAAATCTTGTACAAGTCACTGTTGGCATCTGGATCGCTTCCGCCTCTGCCAAGCAGCAGCACAGCCGTTTGTGGATCAGGCGACAACGGTTCTTCGCCGATCTCCTCCAGCCGTTCTCTGCAAATTTCCAGTATCTCGGGATGAATTCCAATCGGTCTGCCATAAGTAAAATGGAGCTGGGGATATCTTTTTTTGGCCTCATCAATGGCGGCAGGGATATGTATTTTCGAGTGTCCGGCCTGAAGAAGCATAATCGGAATAACGACGATCTGCTCGGCTCCTTGCCGTACACACGCGTCGATGCCCATCTGGATGTCAGGCGTTACGAACTCCAAAAAGCACGTCTCTACCAGCAAGTCGGGATCTAACGATGGCTTCAGATACTCGATAAACTGTAGAACCCGCTCATTTCCTTCCGGGTCTCGGCTACCATGGGCAACCATTAACAGCGCTTTCACTCTTATTCCTCCCCGTCAAGCTTTCTCTTCGTTTGATAATCCTCCGCTTTTTGCAAGGCTTCGAGCGCGATAGTATAGGTCGGGTCGCTAGCATTACCCGCTTTCCCTTGGTGAAGGGCCCATGGCTCGTTTTCATGCCGCAATCGTTCATGTTTTTTTAATCGTTGTTCGCTTTCCACAAGCGAGTATTTATTTTGATAGCCTCTTGGCGTGATCAGTTTATTCGCGCTCACAAAGGTGGAAGAATTACCGATAATCACAGTGGTTAACATCCCAATCTCATGGTTGAGCATATCGCCCAGGGTGGTTATCGTGATGTCCTGCTGCTCCCGATAGGCGTTTTTCACCAGGCCAACCGGCGTGTCCGGCGATTTGGTACGCAGCAGAATTTTCTGCGCCTCTTCAATCTGTGCGGTTCTGCGTCCACTTTTCGGATTGTACAGGGCAATCACAAAATCAGCATATGCCGCCGCTTCCAACCGTCTGGAGATCACTTCCCAGGGTGTCAGGTGATCACTTAAACTGATCGTGCAAGCGTCGTGCATCAATGGTGCTCCCAAGAGCGACGCACTTGATTGGATGGCAGAAACACCGGGAATGATCTCCACTTGCACGTCTTCATCCTCATCCCCTGACCAACCCTGTTCGATCAATATCTCGTAAGTAAGTCCGGCCATTCCGTATACACCGGCATCACCACTGGAGATAACCGCTACTTTTTTTCCGAGTCGGGCAAGCCTGACTGCCTCCTGCACCCTCGTGACCTCTTCGGACATGCCATTGCTGACCACTTCCTGGGTAGTAATCAGCTCCTCGATCAGCGCGACGTAGGTTTTATAGCCAATGATGCAGTCGCTTTCCTGTATCGCTTCCCTCGCCCTTTCCGTCAAATGCTTAATGCTTCCCGGTCCACATCCAATTACGAGCAACTTGCCGCCCATCAACAACGCCACCCTCCAATAATTTTTCGCCTCTTGACATTTACTGGTAACGAATAAAAAAATCCCTAGCCTTCAAAGGGGCTAAGGATTTGTTCGAGCATAGGAAATCCAAATAAATTGGATGGTATACTACCCATTCTTCCCTCCGAAGAACTAGATAAGAAGTTAAAAGCAGGTTTCCTGGCTCATGCTTCACCCTACTCTCGTCCCTTCCCGGTTTCCCAGTGGGTCAGTACGATTTCGTCAGCAATTACAGTAGCGGGGGCTGCATCGGCTTTTAACCGATTTCCCTTTTAACTCAGCGACCTGAGCACTTTCAACAATTCTCATATTCACTTTTTCCATTCATTTTCCAGGCAATCTCTTGCCGTTGCTCTCAGTTAACCTCAGAAATCCCTGAGAAACAAGTGGACAAATATTGAATTTCTTTACTTGTATCAAAAATGTTGATCCATAAAACATTTTAACTATCGAATATTGAAACTTTTGTGAATCGCACCAATCACCTAATAATATTCACACTTTATGCAATGGACATACCCCTCGGCAAGGGCTATACTGAGGGCGCAAAGAAAAATTACATAGAGCGTAAACAGGTGTTGATGTAGACATCAACATAATAGGGAAGCCGGTTTAATTCCGGCACGGTTCCCGCCACTGTAAATAGAGAGCTCCCTGCATATGTCACTGTCAATGGAGATGGGAAGACGCAGGGAACGATGACTATGAGTCAGGATACCTGCCTGTTTATCCAGCACCAAACCTACGGGATTATAGGTTGTGTCATTGTGCTTTAAGTCCAATTGGCTTTTAACGCTAGGCATTCTAACCCCCCAACGGTTTAGAATGCCTTTTTGCTTATGGAAATCAATCTTTTTAGGAGCTGAACGCGATGAAACGCAAATGGCAAGAATCACTTACAGCTTTGACAGTTTTCGCGCTAACCGGATACTTCTGGATCAATTCTTATGAAACCGCCTATGCCATGCATATATCCGAAGGGTTTTTGCCGCTCAAGTGGGTGATCGTGTGGTGGGCTGTGTATATTCCGTTTCTCATTTTAGGTGTTAGGGCCGTCCGCAAGCGTGTCGAAGAAGCACCGGAAACCAAAATGCTGCTGGGTCTCTCTGCCGCATTTACCTTTGTTCTGTCAGCGCTGAAGCTTCCCTCCGTTACCGGAAGCAGCTCTCATGCTACCGGAACCGGACTGGGTACAGCCTTGTTTGGACCTTTAACCATGAGCCTTGTCGGATTTATCGTCCTTTTATTTCAGGCCTTGCTTCTCGCCCATGGCGGTCTCACTACGCTTGGGGCCAATGCTTTTTCTATGGCTGTTGCCGGACCGATGATCGCTTATGCCATCCTTTGCCTAGCCAAAAAACTTGGAATCTCCTATCGTGTCTCGATCTTTCTGGCTGCTTTTCTCGGAAATATCACCACCTATCTGGTTACCTCGTTTCAATTGGCCCTTGCCTTTCCGGCTGAAACGGGTGGTGTTCTGGCTTCTTTCGCCAAGTTTGCTGGCATTTTCATGATCACCCAGGTGCCGCTTGCCGCCAGTGAAGGCTTGCTCACCGTGGTGGTCATTAACCTTCTATTGAAATACAACCTGCAGGAATTATCGCTCTTGAAATTACCGATCGGAGTGAAAACCAAACATGAATAAGAACTGGATTCTACTCGTTGCCGTTGTCTGTCTGATCGTCATACCGTTCATGTTTCAATCGCATTCAGAATTCTCGGGAACGGATGGACAAGCCACAGAAGTCATTCAGTCCCTGGCGCCTGGTTACCAACCATGGGTCAAGAATATTTGGACGCCTCCAGGCAGTGAAGTGGAAAGTCTGCTGTTCGCTCTGCAAGCAGCGATTGGTGCTGGAGCCCTAGGCTATTTTATCGGAGTGTCCAGAACCAAAAAGCTCTTAAAGATGGACGCCGAGGAGCACAAGAAATATGTTTCTAATCGATAAATATTCCTATACCAATCGGCTGCGGTCGATTCATCCGCTGGAGAAAGCTCTGCTCTCCCTGTCGATGCTCATCATTTCCATGTTCGCCCGGGAAGCTTCCATTAGTATTATGGTTTTTCTGATCGCAAGCATTATCATCCTGTTGGCTAAAATCCCCTGGAGGTTTTATCTGAAACTCTTATGTCTGCCGCTGGCTTTCATCCTGACGGGTCTTGTCACCGTCATTTTTCAGGTAACTACCCAAGCTTCACCTGTGGACGGGGCGATTGGAAGCTGGCAGTTTGCAGGTCTTACGATTTATACGCTCCCCGCAAGTCTGAAAGCGGCATACCAGCTTTTTTTCGTGGCTACAAGCAGTGTCAGCTGTCTGTTCCTGCTCATCTTAACCACACCCTTGGCTGACATTCTTTATCTTTTGAAGAGACTGCATGTATCACCTGTGCTTCTGGAAATTATCGCTTTTTCTTATCGCTTTGTGTTTATTCTGTTCGACACATCACGGATTATTTATCAATCGCAAGCTTCCCGACTTGGCTATTCGACTTTTCGTCAGGGAATCCATTCCTTGGGAGGATTAAGCTTTTCACTCTTTATGAAAAGTATGCAAAAAGCGACAAAAATGCATGAAGCCATCGAGTCACGCGGGGGATACGGCGATTTTACGGCTGGGGAGATCGGCTATGTTTTCTCCGTCAGAAACTGGTTCATGATTTTTGGATTATTGTTTCTCTTAATCTTTCTATATGTAAGGTAAGGAGGATTCCCATGATGGATCCGATTATTTCCACACAAAATATCACCTATTACTATGGGGATCATACCAACGCCTTGAAGGGAGTTACCCTCTCGCTCGCCAAAGGAAGGAAGATTGCTGTTCTTGGCAACAACGGCGCGGGTAAATCCACCTTATTCATGCATCTTAACGGCATTCTCAAGCCAACATCTGGCACTGTATACTTCAAGGGGAAACCCGTCGAATACTCGAAAAAAAGCTTGCAACAGTTGAGAAAAAGCATTGGTCTGGTCTTTCAAAATCCGGATGAACAATTATTTTCTCCCACCGTCTATGATGATGTCGCCTATGGTCCCAAAAATCTGGGTCTCTCCCAGGAAACTGTCGCAGAAGCTGTTCACTGGGCTTTGGAACAAACCGGCACACTGGCAATGCGAGAAAAGGCAATCCACTCGCTCAGTCTTGGCGAAAAAAAACGGGTCGCCATCGCCGGCGTACTAGCCATGAATCCGGAGATTATTATCTTGGATGAACCAACTGCCGGACTGGATGCCGCCTATTCCCGTAAGCTCATTCAATTGCTAGATGAACTCCATCAAAGCGGCAAAACACTTGTCCTATCCACGCATGATATCAATCTCGCCTACGAATGGGCGGAAGAACTGGTGATCATGTGTGACGGAAAAGTAATTGCAGTAGGCTCCCCCAAGCAGGTTCTAGAGCGTCAGGAAATTCTGCAAGCCTGTAAACTGGAGAAACCCTTGCTCATGGAAATATACGAGCATCTGGTAAAGCACGGGTATGTTCCGTCGCAAGAGGAGCTTCCCAGACGAAAAGAAGAGCTCCTGGAGCTGCTTACGCCCTGCCAGCCTGCGAAAGATCGAGTGTTACGATAATCGTCTTCCACTCAAATATTCTACCGCCCATTGAGATTGGAGGAATCCAATCTTTTTTTATTGGTTATGTTAAATTGCATTGTTAATATTTGACGATTTCGAACATTTGTTCTATAGTTAGGTTAACATCTTGGTCTGGAGTTGATTAACCTTTGAATCTAAAGCAATTAAAGAAACTCGCTGATGCTTTGGACGATAGTATCTGCAACATAACTTGGCTTAGTTCCGATATGTTGACAGCAAGGAGTATGAAAATACTACGCTGAACAAATAGGAGAATACTTCGATATAAATGTTTAAATTAATCTGTGGTTTGAAAAACTTTTACCTTAATGAGGTGTAAAATGGAAATCGTGATGTTGCGTGACGTAATCGATGATGACCTGTCGATTTTTTTTGAACAGCAAATGGACACGACCGCCAATTTCATGGCCGCCTTTACTGCAAAGGACCCCTCGGATAATGTCGCTTTTAAGGCACATTGGGTGAAAATTTTAAACAATGAGACGATTATTAAAAAGACGGTAATTTATTGTGGAAAAGTGGCAGGACATGTCCTAAGCTTTGAACAGTTCGGTGAACGGGAAGTCAGCTACTGGATCGGGCGAGAATACTGGGGGAAAGGTTTAGCGAGTGAGGCACTCTCTCAATTTCTGGATTGTATAACCACTCGACCCCTTTATGCTCGCGCGGTGAAGGATAACATTGCTTCCATTCGCGTATTAGAAAAGTGTGGCTTTGAGATAAAAGGAGAAGACAAGGGATACTCCAATTCACGATCTGAGGAAGTTGAAGAATATATCCTGAAGTTGTCTCAATAGAAAGCCGTTGTGGGCTCAACTAACGGAGACGTTAGCTCAGATAACCGTCCCCCTCAGAAGGCGGTTATCTTTATGCTTAGAATCAACATTAAGGTTAAACATAGCCTTTTTATTGATTACAGAATAAACAGGAGTGTCGCCGCCATGCAGGACGCATTAGTGTCAGCAATGCAACAAGATGTTGCGTCCTTGCTGAGTGTTTCAACAGGACGTTGAGCATTTAGCCGACCACTTATATAAATCAGAAACTTATCTACGTTCCTATTTACGAACAAAAATAACCGCAGGAATCGGCTAAGCAGCCGATTCCTGCGGTTATTTCTATCCGTTCATAAGAGATTCAATAACCAGGTTGTCGACTCCTCATACAAAAACGCGCAGACCCCAGACTGAACGTCTTAGGACTGCACGTTTTGAAGTGTCCCTATGCCCTATTGGGAAGCCCAATCAGCAGGGTAAGTTACATACAGAAAGCGGGCGTAATCAGGAACGGAGAATTGAATACTCGATCCTTTTGGAATCAGGATGATTTCTCCCGCATCTGCTGATACCTTGCGTCCATCGATTATGATATCCAAATGTCCTTCAATGACGTAGTCGATCTCATCGTAATTTAGTGTCCAATCAAAAGTGGTTTGCTTCATTTCCATCATGCCACAGCCTAGACGAGGGCTTTCTTCTAGTGTAAAGAGATCCTTCGTATAGACGATGTCACCTGGTTTGCCAGTGTCCATGCGATTGGATTCGTCCACCTTGACAGTAGGCAGTTTGACGGAGGTAATTCCGCTTGGATCTCGGTGACAGTCAAAATCTTTATTACTTTGTCCTGCCAATTTTTCCGCGATGATGTTTCGAACGAGTTCTTCCAACATTTTTTGATCGATCATATTAAGCTACCTCTTTTCTCGCTTCATTCGCTTTATCGGAGCCAAACATGCGGTTTGCCATGAAAATAGCGACTACGATCGCGGTGACGCCACCAACCAGTTTACCGACGATCATTGGGAAGATCATCTCTTTTGCAACACCTGCAACAAAGCCGAGGTGATCACCGAATACGAATGCTGCGGATACGGCAAACGCGACGTTGATTACTTTACCTTTTGGGTCCATGTCTTTCATCATTTGGAACATTGGGATGTTGTTAGCCAGTGTTGCCACCAGACCAGCAGCGGCGATATCGTTCATGCCAAGAGCTTGACCCATTTTCAACAGTGGTTTGCTGAAGAGCTTGGTGATGACAAATACCAGTGCGAAGGCACCTGCCAAAACAACAGCAATGTCGCCTACGATTTTGATACCGCTATCAATTGGAGCCATACCTGGAATGACGACGATACCAGTCAATTTTTCGATTACACCAGCGGCAAGTCCAACTGTAGCAACGATAACGACTAATTGTCCGAAATAGTTAAATCCTGTGATCATCTTTTCAGGGATAAACCAGAGTCCAAGCGCGATAATCAGAGCGAACAAAATGATTGGAACCAGATTGCTCAGAATCAAAGACATGCTGTAACCAGCGACCAAACCACCAACGAGGCAACCAATTGGAATGGTGATGATTCCTGACAAAATGCCTGTAGCGAGGTATTTATGATCTTCTTTTTGGATAATTCCTAAAGCAACAGGAATACTGAACACGATGGTAGGACCCATCATTGCACCAAGAATGACACCAGCGAACAATCCTGCGTCAGGAGTTTTCGCCATTTCAACTGCCAAGGCAAAACCGCCCATGTCACATGCAAGTAAAGAGGTCGCAAACATGGAAGGGTCTGCCCCCAATGCGCTATAGAGAGGGACTACAATAGGACTTAATACTTTGGCAAGTACAGGAGCTAAACAAATGATACCAACCATAGAGATTGTCAAAGCGCCCATTGCATTGAAGCCCTCTTCAAACTTTTCACCTAAACCAAATTTGTTTCCAATACATTTGTCGATGGCACCGAGTGCCATGAAAATCACCATTGCAAATATAATAATTTCATTAATACTCATACTTTCACGTCCTTTTCGCATAGATGAAAGCCTTTATCTGAAGCTGTCATCCGAACGTTAGTCGAATTGTTTTTTAACCACTTCGCTTGGCGCAGGAATGACCGCAACATTCACGATGCGTTTTTCGTCCGTATTGCGAACGCAAATATCGATTGCTTCCCGAACATCGCTTACGCTCCCTGTCATAACAGCAACGAATTTGCCTCCGATTCCGTTACCGCAGATCATCCGTACCAAGCGGATGTTGCTTTCTTTAATCGCTTTGTTGAATGAGGCCAAACCAGATGTTACGCTAGACGTTTCCCAAATTCCAACTGCGTCGATTTCACCACGCTCATACCGATGCTTTAATGCTTGTATGACGGCAGGATGGGTGCCGTGCAGCACAAATGAATCGACAGCCTGTCCTTTCGCCATGGTAGTACCTACATTCATCGCTTCTTCGACTGCTGCCTCATCGCCATGAATCATAATTAGGAATTTTCCGGGACAGATGGGCCGCATCGTTAGAACCTCGACAGCGGCCGTTTTTACCATCTCATCTGCTGTTTCGAATCCTTTGCTGATGCTGCGAAGCTCCAGAATGCCAACCGAGTTATTCATGATCCATCTCGATTGAGTCAATAATTCCGACGATCACGGCATCGACAGGCACAGTCTGATTCCCTACAGAAGCTCTGGCGGAGCTCCCCTGGGTAATCATGACTGTATCCCCTACTCCCGCACCGGCATTATCCGCAGCGACGATATACTGTTTCGCGTTATTTCCTTCATTGAAATGCAGCTTTACGACGAGAAACTTCCATCCATTCAGCTTCTCATCTTTTCTCGTTGCCCACAAACTACCTGTCACTTCACCGATCAGCATAAGGTTCCTCCATTATACCCGACGTACTTTTATCCGTTGTGTCCGAATGAAATCGTTTGCCAGCGGTGTCAAAATGCTTTTCGAACCGATGACGATTTCAGTCAGGTTTTTCATATGCAGCTTTCTCAGGTCTGCTTCAGTGATCAGTTTTTTATAGCGGATTTCCGCACATACCGGATCATCTTCTGTAAGCTGCCCAGGTTCCTGCACGTTTTTTTCTTTGACCGGCTCTGCTGCCGCCATAGGTATCATGCTTGTCCCGCAGGATTTCAGGACGTTATCTCTTGAGACGAATTTTATGCCAAAGCTTCTCAGCTTCTCTTCATAATCTTCGTACAGCTTGTACACCATGACCGGAGCGACCTTTTTGAATCTTCGGTACAAAAGCCCCTCTTCAAGAACGACAACCTTTCTTCCTTTTAAAAGCATCGTCATAATAAATCGCTCTGCCGCTTCGTTCGCCAAGCCATTGGCCAGATTGGCGAGCAGCTTGACACACATTTCTGGTATGATGACCAGATCGCAATTGCGCATTTGCGGCTCGTGATACATGACTTTATACTGTTCACACAGCATACGCTCCAAGGCTTCGTCCTTGTTTTGGGAGATAATAACGGCTCTTTGCTTGCCGTCCTCTTGCTGTTCCAATTTCTTGTATAGTCTCGCGTATACTTCCTTGGCGATTTCCTCTACCAGCGTCTCCATGTTCATGCGATTCACCCCCTATCTCTTGACGATTTGGGCGAAAGTTTCATTTTTCTTAAAACCGCACGCATTCGCTTCATCGTAGTCGATATGCATGTAGGTACGATATTTCGGGCTTACTCGAATGACCACGTCATCAAAAATCAGTGGCCGTTTGCCATGCACCTTCACTTGCACCAGTTCCTTGTCCGCTACACCGAACTTGGCCGCGTCCTCTGGATTGATATGGATATGCCGTTTGGCCACAATGGCTCCCTGATCGATCTTAACGGCGGCTTTAGCAGAGGCGATTGTGATCCCTGGTGTTCCATCGAGATCTCCGCTTTCTTTGATTACTCCAGGAATACCCAAAGCAACAGCGTCCGTCAAGGAGAGTTCTACTTGGGTTTGCTTGCGGACTGGGCCTAATACCACTACATTTTGCAAGACGCCCTTTGACCCGATGAGAACTACACGTTCCTTGCAGGCGAACTGTCCCGGCTGTGACAATTCTTGAGATGGGGTAAGTTCATACCCTGCTCCGAACAAGGTTTCCAGGTCTTCCTGGCTAAGGTGGACATGGCGGCCTGATGCCTCCACTTCGATAAATAGTTCCTTGTGAATGCGGCCAACCACTTCATCGATCAATTGCTTTATCATCGTCTGTTCCATTGTCTGATCTCCTGCTTATTTGTAGAGTCCGGTTCGCACCTTGAACATCATGATCCAGAACAGAGAAGAGAGACGATTTAATGCTCGAATGATGTCCTCGCGATCCACTGCCCCGAATTCTTCACGAAATGCTTGATACGCAACAAGCTCTGTCTCTCTGGTCAATGTACGTAAACGGTTTAACACAACAACAGCCTCGCCCATGTCATAATGGGGAAAGAAGTGCTCTATGCCAAAATATTTTTTCGGATGATGCGATCTTTCACGCAGATCCGGAGCCGACATGCCTTGCAGGAAGAACTCGCCAACCTGCTCGTTCAGGACTTCACAGCGAACCAGATTGCGGACAAAGGAAAGGATTTCCTCCAGGTCTTCAATCAGTTTGGGCATCGCTAATCTCTGGGCCATGATCTGGGCGTCCAGGATGTTCGACTCTAACGAATCCAACCGGCCGCGCAAGATAATCCGCTTATGATCCTTGAACACTAGCATATTTCCATACAAGTGAGTCATGTGTTCTGGCTTTTCCGCCAGCATCCCGCCATAGACTGTTTGAAACTTGAGTGGCTGTTCCGGTATAGGCTCCACTTTGACAACCTTATCTGTTTTGACTGGTTCTTTGGTAGATGAGGTATCTACCGTATCGACATACTTGATTTCGATTTTTTGATCCAGTAAAAAGCCTTTTGCGGAAGGTGTCACAATCGAACCCTTGGGTACCTCGAAAACGTCCATCTTATTATCACGTAGGCGTTTTCTGACTTCGCTTTCTGTAATGACACTCATTGCCTTTCACATCCCTTACTCGGCAAATGGCCTGTTGGTAGCTCGTTGGGGCTTACAGACGTACCAATGCCAAGTTGGCATTGGTACATCCGCTAAAAGCCTTCCTATTCGAGTACTTTTGGCAGGATTGCATCCACTTCCATGTGTGGACGAGGAATGACGTGTACGGAAACGAGTTCGCCTACGCGTTCAGCTGCTGCTGCACCTGCATCAGTAGCCGCTTTTACAGCACCTACATCACCGCGTACTAGTACGGTTACGAGACCGCCACCAACATGTTCCTTACCAATCAGTTGAACATTTGCTGCTTTTACCATTGCGTCAGCTGCTTCGATTGCAGCAACCATACCTTTAGTTTCAATCATTCCAAGAGCGTTTGTGCTTGCCATAATGTGTATCCTCCTTAGGATTTCAATTAGTTAGGTTGTTTGGATTAAAATTGCTTATTTCATTTCTTGCATCACGAGTTTAACGATGTATTGAACCAAATCTTCTTTGCTGGAAAGGTCAACATTCGCCTTTTGGCTTGCATCGTCGCCCTTCAAGTCTTCCAGTTCTTTCATCCCGTAAACGAGACGTCGGATGTTCAACAAGTTCATTGGACCAATATTGTCTGAGGTGGAGCTGCCACCGACGGATCCGCAGCCAAGTGTAAGCGCAGGAACCAAACCAGTAGTTGCCCCGATGCCACCAAGTGCGCCCGGTGTATTGACCAGAATACGAGAGACTGGTTTTTTGAGGCCGAACTCACGAATAATCTCTTCATTCTGAGAGTGAATGATCAGGGTATGTCCTGCTCCTTCATTGTTCAGGATGGCGATGCAACGCTCGCAAGCAGCTTCCCAGTTCTCTTCCGTATAGAAGGCAAGAATTGGAGCCAGCTTTTCCCGTGAATAAGGGAATTCATGTCCCACACGGTTTTCTTCAGCGATCAGCACGCGTGCACCGGCAGGTACATCCAGCTTAGCCAACTTGGCGATTTGCTCGACGCTTTTCCCTACAATTTGTGGATTCATGGAACCGTTTGGTCTCATAATGAAGGCTGCCAGACGGTCGCTTTCTTCTTTGGTCAAGAAGTAAGCACCTTGTTTTTTGAACTCACTGATGACAGCGTCCTTGATGCAGGCTTCTGTGACAACAGATTGCTCAGATGCGCAGATCGTACCGTTATCAAAGGTCTTCGAATCTAGAATTCGTTTAACAGCTAACGGAATATCGGCACTGCGTTCGATAAAGGCTGGCCCGTTTCCTGGTCCTACTCCAATCGCAGGTGTACCGGAAGAATAAGCTGCTTTTACCATTGGAGTTCCGCCTGTTGCAAGGATCAGGTTGACATCTTTATGCTTCATCAATTCATTGGTTCCCTGAAGCGTTGGAAGAGTCAAGCAAGCGATTGCTCCATCTGGACAACCTGCGCGTTTGGCTGCTTCGCTGATCCGTTTAACTGTTTCCAAGATGCAGTTCAGCGCATTTGGATGTGGCGAGAAAATGATCGCATTCCCTGCCTTAATCGAAATCATCGCTTTGTAAATCGCAGTGGAAGTTGGATTAGTCGAAGGGATCAGCCCTGCGATAACCCCAACTGGTACAGCGATTTCCAACAGTTTGTTTTCTTTGTCCTCTTTTAAAATGCCTACGGTTTTCAAATCTTTGATCGATTCGTACACATACTTGGAGGCAAAAGTATTTTTGATGATCTTATCTTCCCATCGTCCGAAGCCTGTTTCGGTACAGGCCATTTTGGCTAGCCTTTCCCTCTCTGCAAACCCCTCATCAGCAATTGCTTTGACGATCCGGTCAATTTGCTCTTGGCTCATTGCGGCTAATTGTTTTTGCGCTTCCTTCGCTTTCGCAATCAAACAACGTACTTCTTGGATGGAAGCTAAGTCCTTGTCTACTATTTCCACGGACTCTCCTCCCCTCTCATATGTTTTCCGATTTCTGCAATCAGTTTATCTTTTTTGGCAAATTTGATTTCATTGAAGGTCATCGTCTTGATCTTGAGCCTCCGCGCCAGACGTCGAAGCTCAACGACCTTCATATCTTGCAGCGACCTGCCGCGAATGATATGGGCGGGTGTAGGGATCGCTCCCGATTTGTCAGACTGTACCGCTTCTGTCTGAGGAAGGCTTTCGTTGCTCTGATCAGCTTCCGAACCTGTTTCTTCCGCATATTCTTCGGAATCAGTCAACAATGGATCGTCATTGGAATCTTGGTTGTCTTCACAATGATCTTCCAACTGAATAGCTATTGGTGTTGGATCGTCAACTGCAGCCGGTTCCTCTTGCGGAAGAATCAGATTAGCCGTTTCTTCGTGCATTCGAGCAATCACGTGGCTGCTAATCAGGAGGCCCAAGTTTTGGGCTGCCTTCTCACCAGCTTCGACAGCCGCTCTGATCGCTCCAACGTCTCCGAGCAATTTGACGGTAACCAGACCGCCTTTTACTTTTTCAACACCGATGCAAGTCACATTGGCAGCTTTTAAGGCGCTATCGGCAGCTTCAATCGCACCCAAATATCCCCGTACTTCAATGAGGCCCAACGCTTTCAAACTCATAATCCTGCCTCAGTATTAATAACTGGTTGGGTTCTCTGCAACATAAACCACCGCAGCAGCAAATGCGTCACAGGCCGCTTTACAAGCAGATTGAGAACCGGTTAACAAGCCGCCGCCAAAGTTTGTTTCGGAAGGTGGTCCATAGAAGGCAACCAGTTTGACACTTGCCGCTTTCAAAGCCGCATCCAATGCGTACATTGCTTCCGCCGGAGGAGCGATCAAATAAGCAATCGCTTCGCCTTCTTCAACACCGGCAACACTGGACAGATAGGTACCTGTACGGGAAATACAGTGAGCAAAGTATGGAATGGAGTTGTCATCGTTCGCACTAACAAAGTGAGCACCATTCTCGATATGATCAATCGCGATGCTTACGCCACTTTTCACCTCTGCCGGGCTAGGTCCGGCCAAAATTCCGATTACTTCACCAGCCAGCTTGGTAGATGCGTTGCCTGCTCCCGCATAAAACGATTTCGCATAAACAACCTCTACGTCAGCTGCTTTGGTTGCCTCATCCAGAGCAGTATAGGTGATATCGTCACTGTCAGCGGTGATGATTCCCAAACTCTTGTGATGCGGTTTCAATTCCAGCTTTTCTGCCAAGTCAGGGCTTACGTTCGAAATAATCTTGACCGACAAAACCGTACCGCGAATCGGTTCATTTTTCATTGTGATTCCTCCATTCCTACTGTTTTAAGTCAATACCCGACGCTTTTTTATCGAGCATGGTTTTGATCAATTCTGCCGCATGAGCTCCAGCTTCAACCGCTTGAGTACCACCTTTGTGAATATTGGAGATAACCGTACGTTTCGCCTCCGGCATACCCACTTTTGGTTTGTAGGCGATGTAGGCACTCATGGATTCGGCAGTAACAAGTCCAGGACGTTCTCCGACGAGCAGACAAACGACATCAGCATCGGTTACTTCACCAATCACATCCATGGCAGGAACGCGACAATGTTTAACGAACAGGGTAGCACCCAGCTCGATACCATACATTTTCAAGCCTTGCTTGATCGCAGGGATCATATCTTCGATGTTGGCTTCGATCGCCGCGGAGCTTAATCCGTCCCCTACGACAAGTTGCACTTTTGGTGCTTTCGCGCATTTCTCTTTCATGATTCGAATCATGTCATCGGAGAACTGGCGACCAAGGTCTGGACGAGTCAGATACTCGTCTTTGTCCTTACAGGCGGTTTCCACTTTCACAAGTCCATTTTTGTCAACAAACGCTTCATCCACGTCGGAGAAGACGGCATCCTGGGCTGCCGCATGGTCTGCCCGGAAACGAAGCATTGTGGTAGTTTTGTAACGTGGGCCTGCACGCCAGATACCGACACGTGCTGGGGTTTTCAGCTTCATTTCCATTAACCCTTCACGGTTTTCTGGTTCTGGTACCAACATTTGTTTTCTGAGGTCGATTTCGGTAATATCTTCAAGGATACCCTCGCTGTCGATTTGGGTCATTGCTGCTGCTACCTTCTCTTGCACTTTTTCTGCATCCTGTGGTTTGGCTACCATCTGGACCAGAATGTTTTCAATCATTTGTTTAAGATCATTTTCATTTACCACAAGTTCTTCCCCCTTTCCCTAGCGTAAGAATACGGAAGCGTCGCCGGCTCTTTTGGTCAGCTTGCCGTTTTCGATGAAGCCCATTTTTTCCATCCACTGTTCAAATTCGCGGATTGGACGCAATCCCATCAAATCGCGCAGGGTAGCGGTATCATGATAGCCTGTGCATTGGTAGTTGAGCATAACGTCATCGCCGTGCGGGATACCCATGAAGTAGTTACAACCAGCAGCGGACAACAGAACAGCAAGATTCTCGATGTCGTTTTGGTCAGCTTTCATATGGTTGGTATAGCAAGCGTCAACACCCATCGGAATGCCTGACAATTTACCCATGAAGTGGTCTTCGAGACCAGCGCGCATAACTTGCTTGGAGTCATACAAGAATTCTGGTCCGATGAAGCCTACAACTGTGTTTACCAAGAATGGTTGGAAACGTTTCGCAAAGCCGTAGCAGCGAGCTTCCATGGTTACTTGGTCAACGCCGAAGTGAGCGTCGGAGGACAATTCGGAACCTTGTCCAGTTTCAAAATACATAACGTTAGGTCCGGTTGATGTACCTTGATGCAAGGCAAGTTGTCTTGCTTCTTCGATCGTCGCTGCGTTGAAGCCAAATGCTTCATTTCCTTTTTCGGAACCCGCAATCGATTGGAAAATCAGGTCAGATGGAGCACCTTTGCGGATCGCTTCCATTTGGGTTGTTACGTGAGCCAATACACAGGTTTGCGTTGGAATGGCCCATTTATTTTTCATTTCTTCAAATTTTTTCAATACACGTGTAACACTCTCAGCTGTGTCGTCTACCGGGTTAAGACCCAATACCGCATCACCTACACCATAGGTTAAACCTTCCATCAACGATGCCAGAATACCGTCTGGATCATCAGTAGGGTGGTTTGGCTGCAAACGACATGCCAGGGTTCCTTCCAACCCGATCGTAGTGTTACATTTAGCGGTAATACGGATTTTTTTTGCACCGTAGATCAAATCCAGGTTGGACATGATTTTGGCAACGGCAGCTACCATTTCGGAAGTAAGACCACGGGAGATACGCTTGATATCTTCACCAGTAGTGTTTTCATTCAAAATCCACTCGCGCAGTTCTTCTACTGACCAGTTTTTGATAGAGTCGTAGATTCTTTCATTCACGTCATCTTGAATGATGCGTGTTACCTCATCCGTTTCATAAGGAACAACAGGATTATTGCGCAGGTCAGACAGTGTTAAGTTGGACAGAACCACCTTGGCTGCAACACGCTCTTCAGCTGAAGTAGCGGCTACCCCCGCCAATCGGTCACCGGATTTCTCTTCATTAGCTTTTGCCAGGACATCAATGATGGACGCAAATTGATAGGTACGTCCAAATAATTTAGTTTTTAAAATCATTGAAATCCTCCTCTCTGATCGGTTCATTGGTTAAAAATTAATGTTTTGATCACTACAGGCAACACTGTTCCGTTAGCCACGGGTTTCCCGATGTCGATATAGTCGCCATTGTCAACAGAGATGCTATCGATGCACACTACATCTTTCTTGTATTGCAGACGCGCATACATGGTTTGCCCCAACACTTTCGCCATATCGTTCTCGACAACCACAACTAACGGACTCGCTTTTTCAATCAGCGCCTTCATTCCCATCAGCAATCCATCGGCGTAGCGCTCGACATCTGTGAACTTCGGATTTTTCAGACCGGTAAAGGCGACGACTACATTGGGTAGTTCTCCATCCACTCGGAACCATTCAAGCTTCTCGGCAATCACTCGTCCAAGCGACGCAGAGTCCAGCTCTTCATCCTGCTTGGCAAGTTTCAGAATCGGAATGTTTTTTAACGGGAAAATTTCATTGGTATACGTGATCGTGCTACCGCTGATTTCCGTCGTATGAGAGCCTGCCCCAACCACCGTTGCGCGGATTGTCTCCGCCGCAGTGATCAGCTTCAAGTCCCTCGTCATTGCCGACTTTTGGATTGAGCGTCCCAGCAGGACTCCGATGTCTCCAAATCGGAAAACATCGTCTGTTTCCCCGGCGTAAATGTAATCGGCAACGCCTCCGGAAAAAGAGACGCAAGTGATTGGCCGTTCAAGCTTCAATCCTTTGTTCGTCAAGATGGTTTCGTAAAAATCGCTTTGCGCTCGCAGCCCTACGCTTTCTTCTAACAGCTTGACCATCTCGTCAATGACTGGCATGAGCAACTCGGGTGTAGCGGTTTGACCGAGCTGAATGGAAAGCCCTTTTCGTTCGATCAATCGTTTGATCTTGTCGGCAATATATGTAATCTTTCCAGTCGCCTTGTCAACCTTGATCAACCTTCCGCCAATATCCAAACAGCCTGTATCAATAAGTTCATCATTGCAAAATACTGCCAGATTGGTTGTGCCACCACCAATGTCCAGATTGACGACAGAAGTGGCATGCTCTTTTGCGTAGGCGTGAGCACCTGCCCCTTTAGCGGCGATGATGCTCTCCAGATCGGGACCAGCTGTGGCCACGACGAAATCTCCCGCGTATCCACTGAGATTCAGCAATACGTCATTGGCATTTTCCTTTCGGGCGGTTTCCCCCGTGATAATCACAGCGCCTGTCTGAATATCCTGTTTGTCAACCCCTCCCTTTTTGTATTCCCGCTCGACAAACGCTCGGATAGCCGCTGTGTCGATTCGGTTGTCATCGAGAACCGGTGTGAAAATAATTTCGCTTTCATACACCACCTCTTTATCCGAAATCACTAGACGTGGGACGGTAAAACTAGAGGCCATATTCTCGATATAGAGCTTTGACAAAACCAGTTGTGTCGTCGAGGTACCAATATCGATACCGACGCTGAGCAACGTTTCTCTTATGTTCCTCACCTCCCTCCAAAGCTTCTAAGAAACAAAAAAGCTTAAAGTTATAATAAATCCACCAAAATAGGGATTTATAACCTTAAGCTTCTTTGCTTATTTGTTCGACGCTACCTCATTGTAGTCGCCGCGTTAAACCTTATTTTTCGAAGTCAAAGACCACTTTTGTTCCGTCGCCATCCGATTCATACAGGATGTTGCCTTTCAACTTTTCCTTCACATAGCTTGATACAATGCTAAGTCCAAGGCTTGTCTGCTGATTATCTTCGGCCTTGTAGCCTTTTCCGTTGTCGATGACGGCAATGGATATGTCATCGTCTTCTTCCTTGATAAAGATCGTAACCATTCCCTTATCCGTATCACTAAAGGCATGATCAAAGCAGTTTTGCAACAGCTCATTGATGATTAGAGCAATCGCAACGGTCCGGTCACTATCTACGGACACTTCCGCTTCCGCGATTACCTCTATATCAATCGACTTCTCATAGATATAGCAGCGTTTGATATTCGAGACAATGCTCTGGATGACTTCCACAATGTTGATTTCATCATTAAACTGCTTAGAGAGCAATTCATGTGTCGCGGCAATCGACAGAATCCGGCTAACACTTTCATTCAGATACTTCCTGGCTTCATCACTGGAGCATCGACGCCCCTGAATACGCAAGAGTGAAGCAACTGTTTGCAGGTTATTTTTCACACGATGGTGGATCTCCCGGATCGCCACAGACTTGGAGATGATCTCCGCCTCTTTGTTCTTGATCTCTGTAATATCACGGCAAACGACAGCCAGACACAAGTCCTTCTCGCTCATGTGGATTTTTTTGATCGAAAAGAAATACTTGCCAACCGACACTTCAACGCGATCTTGCTGTTTGGGCTGCTCCCCATTACTTTGCTCCATCACTTTCGCAAAGGTTGTCCTGTCCAATGACAAGTTATCGTAATGCAAGCCCTGAATATCCTGCATGTAGCCTAAAGATTTGTAGTAAATATCAGCCTTGTTGTTCTTTAATTGCAGATATCCATTTTTATCAAAGATGAGTATTCCATCGTCTAGATGATTGTTGATAAATTCATTTGTTCTAATCATATCGCTTAGTGTAGACGTAAGAGCTTCATATTTATAATTGTTCTTTTGAATTTCAAAGTTTTGCTTGATATCCTCACTTACGTCTTTTTCAAGAATCAAGACACCGATCACTTTCTCATCGTTCTTGATCGGAAAAACAGTTTGGGTGACCAGCCTGTTCTCCTGTGTTTTCGCTTTTAATCCTTTTGAGCTAATCCCTGTTTCCAAGGTTCGAATAACACCAGGCTCATTTTCTCGTAATGCCTTTTCCCCCACAACGGAACGCTGGTAGACAGATTTTCCACCGCCGGGATCGCCATGATACACGACAATCGCCTCGTTGGAGTGCTTGGACGGCACATCGATAAACACATCACACTCATAATATTCGATGATATGTTGAAGAGATTTGGATACTTCGATGAGTTTGTCAATATCTTTATCATTGAAAGGCGTATACTTTCGACAAAGTGATTGAATCCTGGAGGAATGATCTGCTCTATTCATAGGTCTCCACAATTGTCTGGGCAATTTCAATGATAGGACATCTTCGATCCATACTCAGCTTACGCATCATTTGGTAAGCTTCCTCTTCTGTTAACCCGGAATCGTTCATTAACAATCCTTTTGCCTTTTCAATCACTTTTCGTTCATCCAGCTTTTGTGAAACCTTGTCCAATTCTTTGCCCAATCGTTGAATGTCTTTACCACGCGCGATACTAACCTCTACCATTGGAATCAGCGACTTTTCATCCAGCGGTTTCACCAGATACCCGAGAGCACCCGCTTGTTTTGCCTTTTCCACACATTCTGTATCGCAATATGCCGTCAACAGCACAACCCCTTTGGCAAGCTTTTGAGATAAAATGCGCTTGCTTGCTTTCAACCCATCCAAGACGGGCATCTGAATATCCATGATAACCAGATCGGGTTCGTGTTGCTTGCATACTTCAATGGCTTCAAATCCATCGGAAGCTTCCCCTACAACCGTGTAGTTGGCTTCTTCCAAGATATCTCTGACGTCCATTCTAATAATTGGTTCATCATCCACAATGACAATAGTTCCACTCATTCCGTTATACACCTCGTTGTATGTAATGGAAATGACTTCACACCTAGAAAGTTTCCAGCTAAAGCGTTTCCAAATATGCTTTGATTTCCTCAATACCAGTTCCATCTACCGCGGAAACTTCAAAAATACTAGAAGCACCCGCTTCTCTTAGCCGCTCCTTTGCTGTAGCAACCTGTGCATCGGTCGCAAGATCTACCTTGCTCACAATACCAATCACCGGCTTGGCAAATACGCTGGCAAAAGAAGGAGGAAAGTAATTTTCCGTAGCCGTGCAATCCTGTACGAGTCCGATCACATCCGCATCAACGCTGGTTACGATCAGTGCCTTATAATAGAATCTGTTTTCCATGTACTCGCCCGGAGTGTCAATCGCGTGTTGAAATGTCTCAATAGCTTGTGTTTTTTTATAGACAACAGCTTGTTCGTGCAGTTTTTGGCAGAGGGAGGTTTTTCCGCTTCCCGACTGACCCATGAAAATTATTTTTTTCATCTGTTCGCCCTCTTCCCTACGTTCTCGTAATCGGTGATGTAGAGAAGTGAAGAATGGTGCTCAACCCATCCAGAACTGAGGTTAAGGCAGATTCAACCGATCCGACGTCCCCCGTGATGACGAGTGAACCGCTAAACCGATCGACAAACCCGATGCTCACGCCAGCTGCCTTCGTCGCGATGTCTGCCGCGATGATCGTAGCCTCACTTGGTGTGATGGTCAGGATCCCGATGGCCTCAATTTTCTCATTCGCTAGTCCGAGTTTCTTCCAGATGTCCTGGTTTGGATTCGCAATTAGATGAGCCAGAGTAACCTGTTTCCCTGGGACAAACTCCTGAATTACCCTTGGTTTATCAGTTTCAGTGCTCATAAAATCTTCCTTACATGTGTGACATACAAAAACGGTTTCATTCTTTTTTTTGGAAAAGAAAAGGCTTCATCTCAAATGATATAAGATCATCTTAGAGAGAAGCCCCATTGCTTCAAGCGTTATTGGTAACACGTCTTTGTGTCATCATCACTATAATCCAACTCTATTTGACCGTCAACAACTTTGACTAGGTCTATTTCACTAATTCACGAGATTCATACATTATTGACTCAATTTGTTCAAAATTCCAATGACATCTTCTTTCGTTGGGGTACGCGGATTGGTTTTGGTACAGCCATCAAGCAGTGCTCCTTCAGCGATGCTCATCTTCGCTTCCTCCACCTGAGCATAATCCAGTTTGCATGCTCTGAACGTTGTAGGCATATTCAACCGCTTTTGCATGGAGGTAATCGCATTGATCAAACTTCTTACCCCTACACGTGGATTGGATGCCGACAAGCCGAGCATCTTGGCCAACTTGGCATATTTGATTGCCGCTGCGGAAGAAACTCCGTCCGCAAATCCTTTCAGCTCAGCATTGTATTCAATCACATACGGCAATAAAAGCGCATTCATTCTACCGTGCGGAATATGCAACTTGGCTCCAGCCACGTGGGCAATCCCGTGATTCAGACCGAGAGAGGTCAGGTTAAACGCCATTCCCGCCATGCAGGACGCATTGTGCATTTTTTCACGTGCTTCCATATCATTACCATTCTGATAGGCACGAGGCAGGAATTCAAATACGAATTGCACCGCTTTTTCCGCTAACGCGTCCGCGATATCGTTCGCATCCGTCGACACATAAGCTTCAATCGCATGGGTCAACACGTCCATACCGGTGTCTGCGGTAATAAAGTCTGGAACGCTTTTTACAAGCTCAGGATCCAGTATCGCTTCTTCCGGAAGAAATTCGTCTGACACCAGCGGATACTTGGTTTTTTTGGCCTGATCCGTAATGACAGAGAATGAAGTCACTTCTGACCCTGTTCCACTCGTTGTCGGAATAGCAATGAATCGAACCGAATTCAGTCCGGAAATCTTCCTCGCAAAATCTTTGATCGCTTTCGCCGCATCAATCGCTGATCCACCACCCAGCGCGATAATCACATCCGCGCGAAAAGCCATCAGCTTGCTAACCCCGCCGACAATAGTCTCAATAGGTGGATCCGGCACAATATCGTCGAATACTTCAAATTGATTTTTCTCAGCAATCTTGTCAGTAATACGATCAATCATTCCAGACTTCACCATAAAGGGGTCTGTCACCACAAAGATGTTCTGACCATTCAATTCGGATAACCGCTCCAGAGAACCAGTTCCCAGATAAATATCCGTTTTAAAACTGATTTTTGCCATTCGGTTTCGCTCCTTTTCTCCTAAAAGATTGTTTGAAAAAATAAAAAAAGCTCCATAGGAAATAAATTCCTATGAAGCCTCATTGCTTGTCTTGTAGGCACAACATTGTGCTGACTAAAGGATACTCTCGTTGGGTGGTTCTGTCAATTGGGTTTTTGGGGTGGGTGGGTTTGGTTGGAGTGTAGTGTTATTTTTAAAAAAGGAGTGTCCTAGAAAAGCTTTGAGGAAAGCACAATAATCGCCTACCAGTTAATGTAAATACAAGATTATTATAACGTATTTACACGGTGTCGCATTAAAATATAGTGAAATAAAAATGGCTGCCGACCTTCTCGACAGCCTGAAGAGCAGATGATTTCTGCTCTTTCTTTCGTGATAATTAAGTAACGAAGAAAATCCCTGAATGCTCTGGAACTAAATTAGTAATTTATTCAAATACGCGCGTTGTAGATAGAATTATGACACGATTAGATTAAGAGATTTAGCGAAAAGTAACTATTTTCTCTCTCCGTAATTCATCAATTGTTGGCAAATCAGCTGGTGCCCATTGTAAGGAGTTCAACTCATCACGTGTTATCCATCTTAATTCTTCATGTTCACTTGCTTGTGGAACACCACCCACGACCTTTGCAAAGTATGTAATAAGACGTACTTTCACAGTTGGATATTCATAAACAGAGTCACTAACGAGCTCTCCAACTTCTATATCACATTCAAGTTCTTCTCTTATCTCACGGATAAGCGAATCCTGTGGCATCTCACCTTTCTCAATTTTTCCACCTGGGAATTCCCACATCCCTGGTAGGGACATCTGCTTAGAACGTAGAGCAGCTAAGATTTTATGTTCTTCATTTACTATAACGGCACCAACTACATCTACTTGCTTCATTTTTATCCTCCTTATCTATCGCACAAAATCAAGATAAATATCATCGGGTAACGTGTGATGTAACTTCCAAGTAATACTCATTGGCTTATCTCCCACGCTACTTAAATAGTCTAACTCTCCAACGTAAGTAAAAGGAAGTGTCTTTCCATGCATCTGGTCAAATTTTCGTACAAATAAATGAATGTGGATATCTCTGTCTTTATGATGTATGTAGTCTTGCCCTCTTTCGGAAACATGAGACGTTTGATTCGCACTTTGCCAATGGAAATGATTCTTATCAATAAAGTAATCGTGGTAGTTTAGGTGTTCAGCAGTTTTTTCCTCATCCTTTTTCAATGTTACAAAATAAAGATAGTGATTCTTTACCCTGCTAATTCCTTCTCTCCAAGAACCTTCCTTGGCTTCAGATTGAAAGAGATATATTAATTCATTTCTAGTGTAATTTTGATAGAGTTGTACTTTTGGTTTTCCCTTGAAAAATGAAGTAGGATTGTAGGTCCGCCTGAATTCCACTAGTCCATATTCAATTCTTGATTGAAAATAATTATGAAACTTCAAATCATTCCAAGTACCTTTTATATCATCATTAACTATGAAAGTATTATTTTCGAACATTCCAAAAGCCCAAGTTTGTTTTCTATTGGATTGAGCAAGACGCTCCATAGCTCGAATAATATAGCTCTCGTGGTGTTCATATTTCATTGGAATTCCAAACTTTTCTGTTAAAAAGTTAATTATATCCCCTACCGATATATTCTTTAAACGATCTATTAACGACAAAACTGCAAACTCATACGGCCACTTAATTGGGATGGACTGTTCTATGCGCTGAATAATTTCTAATGTTAGTTTAGAATTCAAAACTTCTTCATCAAAATCGTTTGTGTCTTTCATTCTCCTTTTTGTTTCGACCCATGATCCATACTTTTGGATAAAGAAATGGAGGCTCGGTGCAGCTGGTGAGTATAGGAAATCTTCAATTTCAGGAGAATAGCCTAATTCACGTCGGAACTCAGCATATAAACTTGCTAACATCTGGTTATCATCCATACGAATTTGTTTTATCTTGTCCAAAATCCTTTGACGTGAAATCTCCTCTAATTCAACGAAACAACCATCCGGTAAACTAGCGAATTCTGTTTCCACAATGACCCTAAGAGCGTCCCTATCGAATGCCTTGTGATTGGTTTGTCCAGATAATGCAAGTGGAACAATAAAAGATCGCTGATAATTACCAATAAAATCGAGTATTGTTACAAACTCTTTCTCTTCTGATTTACGAAGCCCGCGACCCAATTGTTGGATAAAAATTGTTGCTGACTCTGTCGGACGCAAAAAAAGCACAAGGTTAAGCGATGGAATATCAATTCCTTCATTAAAAATATTGACTGTGAAGATAAATTCAAGTGGGTCGTTTTCATCCTCTAAACGTTTGATAGTTCGTCTGCGTATTCCAGGATCATCCTCACCAGTCAGACAAGTAGCATGATACCCACGACGATTAAATTCTTCTGCCATAAAAATAGCATGTTCAACAGAAGCACAGAATCCCAAAGCCTTTCTTAGCTTTCCGTCATTCCCGAACTTTTCAATCATTTCGATGATATAAGAAACACGTTCATGTGACTTCAACGCTTTTACCAGTGCTTCCTCAACAAAGGTACCATTTTGTTGAGCAATATCATCATAATCTACCGTATCCCCCAGCCCAAAATAATGGAATGGAGCAAGTAAACCTGCATCTAGCGCTTGATGTAATCTTATTTCATACACCACGTTATGGTCGCATAGAGCCAAAACGTCCCGTCCATCCATACGTTCAGGAGTTGCTGTTACTCCAAGCAAAAACTTAGGTTGAAAATAATCTAGTATCTTACGGTAAGTATCTGCTTCTGCATGATGAAATTCATCGACAATAATATAATCAAAATACGTAGGTAAAAACCTACCCAAGGATTCTTCACGATGTAACGTCTGTACTGTAGAGAATAGGAAGGGTTTGTCCCACTCCTTAATGGTTCCTGTTACTTTTCCCATCATATCTTCAGAGCCAAAGACCGAGATGAATGTTTCTTTAGCATTTTCAAGTAGTTCATCTCTATGAGCAATAAACAATACTTTTTCTGCTTTCATTTGATGAACATCAAATGCAGAAAGATATGTTTTTCCTGTTCCAGTTGCAGCAATGATTATACCTTTTTTATTTCCTCCTGCCCTTGTCTCCTTTAAGGCTTCTAATGCTGATTTTTGCATCGCATTTGGTTTAAGTTTAATATTATTTGAAATATCCATGTCATAGTTGATTGTGGCCTCGGCTACCTTATACCCACTAGGACTTGGTACATAGCTTATTGTTCTCTCGATTTTCTTTTGTTCAAAATGTGATTCGTAATCATTAATTTTTTCCAAGGTTAAATCTAATGCACGCTCATCATTCCAAAGTTCGTCAAACAATAAAGCCGCTTTATTATAAATAGGAATATGAGGAGCATCTGGAAGCTTCACATTCCATTCATACCCATTTTGAATGGCTGAGAAAGATAGATTGGAAGAACCAATAATGACACTGTTCAGGTTAGAATCTCGATTAAACAAATAGGCCTTTGTGTGAAATGAGGTATTGCCGGAGTTAAAGAGCTTCACTTGAACATTTTCTAATTCAAACAATCTTCGTAATGCTTTAGGCTCTGTCACATTCATGTATGTCGATGTCAGAATTCTGATCTGCTTATCCTGTTTATGTAATTCATCAATTGAGCGCAAAAGTAACTGCAACCCAGACCAACGAATAAAACTAACCATGAAGTCAACTCGATCAGCTGTTATTAATTCAGTTCGCAATATCTTAAAAAAGTTTTGTCCGCTCTTATTCTGATTTGTTACAAGATGTGGCATACTAAAAAACATCTCAGGGTAGATAATTGGAATTAACTCGTCGTCATACCGATATTGAATGCTTGATAAAGGTCTGAGTAAGTCGTTTAGACTATCGTTCTCTAGTTGTCTTTCTAGGTTGGTAACCACATTTATCATTTCTTCAAACTTCTCATTATTGGCTAATTCTTTGAGAGTGTTTCCGACTTTATTTGAAATATAATAGGTTAAAGCATTTGCGTATTCACTTGGTGATATACGGTATGCTTTATGATTATCGGGATAGTTGGTGTTATGTAACTGAAGTTCCTCGTAAAAACCTTTTTTATCCTTCATAAGTATAAACTCTCCTTATTGAGTCCCTTTTGCCATAAAGATAGTTTACAATAATTGGACTGGAAAGTTATTGATAAAAGGAGAAAAAGTTTGTCTAGGTTAGAATTTAAGAAAGATCAACTACAAGAACTTATGAAATAAGTTCTTTATCGGACATATTAGAAAAATGGAATGACTTAAAAAATTAAAAAACCCTTGATTTCTCAAGAGTTTCCAACGTCTTATGTATGGTGATCCGGACTGGGTTCGAACCAGCGACCCCCACCCTGTCAAGATGGTGCTCTCCCAACTGAGCTACCGGATCACATTTGAAATGAAATTGGGTTGAAACTAAACGATTAATGGTGGGCCCTGTAGGACTCGAACCTACGACCAATCGGTTATGAGCCGACCGCTCTAACCAACTGAGCTAAGGGCCCTCAAGTGAGGTTTTAACGGGACGAAAATAAATATATCGCATTTCGGAGATAATTTCAAGAGGGAAATGCAGTTTTTATTCATTTTTTTAGTAGAACTACTTGATTGAACTAGTATATGGCGAAGAAAAGCGAAAGCGATCACATCATTTTACCAACACGAAGTGTTCTATAGCCAGGTATTCCCTGCAATCCCCCGCTTCTCCTCTACCATTTCCTGTAAACCACTTCATTTATGCTCCAAGCTTGTTCAACAAGCACATCGTCCTTCCCTACCCAGCCTGCTCCTCATCCTCCACTTGAGTCAAATGAATCAGGCGATCCGTCTCCGCTTCCTCTTGCTCATCACGCAGACGATGCGCCATACGACTAGACGCATTAGCGGCAATACTGCACACCAAATCGTCCAGGAAGGTATTCACTTTGCCGGAGCTCTTGTTGTCCAGATGTCGGATGATCCCGATTTTTTGTTTGTCCAAATGGCCAAAGGTGGTGACGGCGATACTTCCATATCCAAATACAGAACCAAGCGCGAGGGTTTCGTCACAACCGAACAGCCCTTCGTCAGCGGCTACAATCGATTGCAATGGTTCTGATAGCATTCCTTTTTCGGCAAGGATGTCCAGTTCCACTCCAACTAGGATGGCGTGCTGGATTTCGCGCTTTTCCAGTACCGCTTTGACACTGGCGATGCAAGGTTCCATTGTAAGATTCGGATGATAAGGGGATTGCATCATGTAGACAATCTCCGCGATGTCTTCCTCTCTCACGCCTCGATCATGAAGCCGTTGAATGGCCGCGCTTCTGACTTCTCTACTGTGTACTTGTTTGGTCATAAGTGAGACAACTCCTTCCACGCTGAAAAGTGAAGTCATGTTTCTATATAGTATCATACATTAGCTAAATTGCGACAAAATTCCAAATGAGACACAATTGTTCGGGCATGGGTGTAAATGGGAGTTGATTCACCGAAAGGGAAGGAAGTCTAGCTGTAGAATGGTGGTCTATCGACAAGAAGGTGTTGCTTCTTATGCAGGCACTTCCCAGAGAGTCGATCTCTTCCTCCCTTCCTATTGCTTCGGGTATAATACACAAAAAGACATTGATCTATTGGAGGAGGTACCGCTGGTGGTTTCAGTAGATATACCCAAAGGCTCGATTCAAGAAGTAATCCTGACAAGCCGTCATCTGGGAACAGAGGAACGGATTATGATTTATACGCCTCATCGGTACACGCCTCTCTACTCCTATCCGGTTGTGTATATCCAGGATGGGGACGATTATCTGTCGCTGGGGCGCCTGCCATCTTTGCTTGACCAGTTTTCACATTCCCGCGAGACTCAGGATGTGATTGCGGTATTCATTCCGGTGAAGAAAGAAAAACGGACAAGTCGCTACCATCCCGAGGGCGAAGAACATGCCCAGTACAAGCGCTTTCTAGCGGAAGAAGTGGTTTCTTATATCGATCGCCACTACTCGACGCATCCGTTGGGGCATGCCAGAACTTTGCTTGGTGAATCGTTAGGCGGGGTTGTCTCTTTGTTTACGGCGCTTACTTATCCCCACACTTTTGGACAAGTCGCTGCTCAGTCTGGCGCGTTTTCCTCTTCGCTTTGCGCAAAAGTGAATGAATGGGAGATTTCCCCGCAGCTCTCTGTCTATATGGAGATTGGCACACAGGAACGAGAAGTGGAAACCTCTCGAGGAGTGCTGGACTTGGTCGAAGGAAATGAACAGATGCGTGAAATTCTGCATAATAAAAAGATCACCCTCCGCTATGAAACCTTCGAGGGTGACCACACATGGGGTTATTGGCAAGCGAATCTGCCGCATATCTTGCATCACTTTTTGAAAAAGTAATAGAGCAACTGCCTATTCTGTAGGCTGTTTGTCCTCTCTGTTCTGCGATACAGAGAACTCTTCCATATCCGTCCGGCGAACAAAAAAAATCAATAAAAAAGTTAATGAAACCAAGGTAAGAAGACCTAAAAAAATATACGTCATCATCCAAGCTGTATTCAGAGAAATCACCTCCCGTTTTCAGTCTTGCTAAAAGTGCATACAGATATACGGGAGGGTGTAAGATTACACAAAAGGCGAATCTTCTGGTAATATAGAAGCTGGATGTTATGATCAGCAGAAGTGAAAATTAAAGGAGGGGTTCCAGTATGAAAAAATACAGTCTCGTCATTTTTCCTTCCAATGAAGTTCAGGAAGTGGCTAATTCCTACCGCAAGCGTTACGATTCTCATTTCGCACTGATTTCACCGTTCATTCGGTTGGTTGACACCTTTGAATTAGATGAAGAAAAAGTGCCTGGGCTTGTTCAGAATATACAGCAAGCGGCCGAGTCTACGGATGCCTTTACCGTTAAGTTTCACCGCGTGTCTACGTTCCATCCAACAAGCAACACGCTTTATTTGGCGGTCCAAAACAAAGAGCCATTTGAAAAATTGCATCTCACGTTGGTAGAGTATCTTGGTCTGCGAGCGCAATCTTTTGCCTTCGTTCCTCATGTAACCATTGGTCGTAACCTGACGGATGACGAATGCAAGGACGTTGCTGGTCAATTAAGAATGATGAAGTTTGATCTTGATTCCGAGATTGATTCCTTCCAACTGATCTCTGAAGAAGAAGATAAGACGTGGAAGGTTGTACAATCCTTTAACCTGAAGGGCTAACCTATCTGTAATTTCTCAGATCCTTCCTCCCTGGAAGGATCTGTTCTCTATTAAAGTCATAGATCTAAACCATTGATCTTACATGGAAAGGAATGAAATGCTGTTGAGCAGTAGCTTTGATATTCGCATCGTTTCAACCGAACAAGAGAGACAAGACGCGTTAGATGTTAGAAGATTCGTATTTATTGAGGAGCAAGAGGTACCGGAAGACCTAGAAATAGACGAGCATGACGAATCCAACGCCCCCACGACCCATTTCGTCGCATATGATAGGGAAGTTCCTGTAGGCGCTGGCCGCATCCGCACCTATACTGACGGCGTTGGAAAAGTAGAACGGGTTGCCGTGATGAAAACACAACGGGGGACAGGCCTAGGAGCGCAGCTGATGAAAAAAATTGAGGAAGAAGCGAGTCGTCAGGGCTTCTCCAAACTAAAGCTGAACGCTCAATGCCATGCCCAACGATTCTATGAAAAGCTCGGGTATGAACCGGTTGGCGAGGTTTTTGACGAAGCCGGTATTGATCATATTGCGATGGAAAAAACACTTTAACAAACGAAGAGGTGACCCCGCACAGGAGTCACCTCTTTTCTTATTTCCCTGCCAATTGATCTTGACGCTTTGCGGCCAGCTTTTGCAGCTGTTCTACCGCTTTTACAGATGTCGTGGAGGAACCTAGCATGGCGTGGAAGGGCTCTTCTCCCCGCCAGCCGTGAAAATCTGATCCGCCAGTCATCACCAGACCGTACTCTTCCGCCAAACGCATATAATGCTGGCGATTTTCTTCTGAATTGTCCGGGTGCCAGACTTCAATTCCATCTAATCCGCAGACGATGAGTTCTTCCACATAATCATTGTTGTCATACAGCCCAGGGTGGGCCAGTACCGCTACTCCACCGGATTTGCGGATCAGGCGAATGGCTTCCTGCGGCGAGATGCGAGGCGGGTTGATGTAGGCGAGTCCGCCCTTGCCCAGATATTTCTCAAAAGCCTCTTCCATGCTTCCCACAATCCCCATCTCCATCAGCTCTTCGGCAATGTGAGGGCGACCAATGTTTTTATCTGTGCCTTCTTTGCGTTGGTACACTTTTTCCAGCGTAATGTTGATGCCCAGTTCATTGAGCTTGGCGATCATCAGCTTGTTGCGCTCGTGACGAGTGTCGCGAAGACGGGATAGCTCCTCTAGGAAAGCTTCATCTTCGAATGGAATAAAATAGCCGAGGACGTGAATATCCTGTCCGATACCAACCGAGCTGATTTCTACACCCGGAATCACTTGTACTCCGTATTCTTTTGAAGCTTTCAGTGCTTCCTGGATTCCAGCCACTGTATCATGGTCAGTGATCGCGATTGTATGCAGGCCTTGTTCACTTGCGATTCTGACGTTCTCAGATGGCGTACAGGTGCCGTCTGAAGCTTGTGTATGGCTATGTAAATCGGCGCGAAGTTCCAATGTCATGGCATACCTCCGAATTGTAATCATAAAGGAATTTTCATCTCATATAGTAAGGGGGAAACGCTAACAACACAATAGCAAGGAGGACTTGGAATATGCAACTGAGAGTAAAAACC
Organism: Brevibacillus ginsengisoli; assembly: GCF_050113715.1. NCBI lineage: Bacteria > Bacillati > Bacillota > Bacilli > Caryophanales > Paenibacillaceae > Brevibacillus > Brevibacillus ginsengisoli. The sequence goes on along the minus strand of NZ_JBNJQR010000003.1, from coordinate 92,875 downwards.
CTCACTGGTGTCATTCAACCTCTGTCATTCGTCGACAAAATGCTGCGGCAGCAAGGTTTTCGCCGGATGGGACACGAGGATACTCCTCTCTATGATGTTGTGATTTATGACTCGGCTACCAGCACTTCTTATTTTCTGCGGATACCCACCAGTCTTTCCACGCATAGCTTTTCCGGAAAAGGCGAATTGTCCGTGAAAATCGGCAAGCCTTACCTCGAATCAAAATTCTTACTGGAAGACTCCTCAGGCGACTTCATGATTCCCCAAGCGATTCGCCATGCGGCTGAACACAAGCTGGCCGAGATCGCTGATTATCTCGTTGCTCCTTCTCCCAATCCTTCCGACAGCGATTCTCAAAACTTGCCCCAAAGCAACTGATTTCCTTCGAATCGATACGTAATCCTCTCTTCCTTCACTAGCCCGACAAGATATCCCATGAATGCGGTACGAAACAAGACGAATTTACTCAGGTTATCGATTGGAACGTCCAAATCATCACAGAGATTGGCTAAGCCCTGTTCCAGCGTTAGCGCTTGAGATGTAAATAACTGCTCAATCCTCTTCATCAGGTCAAGGTGGCAGCGGATATTGTCGTTCAACGTATCCTCAACCGCTGTCTCATAAGCGCCATGCCCTGGCAAATACCCCTGATAGCTGGTTTGTTTTAATTTTTCCAGGCTGACAATTGTCTCATGAACATCGATAAGAAACGGAATTTTATGCTTTCGCAACGTCTCCTGACCAAAATAGCTATCCGCAGCAAAGCATACATCCTCTATAACCACGCCAATTTGCTTCCAGCTGTGCCCAGGGAGCGCCAGGATGGTGAAGGCTCTGTCATCGATCTTAACTTCTCCCTCTTCAGGCAAAATCACGTCTACCCGTGAAGCTTCCGCACATAGAAACTTGTTGTTCAGCTCTGGAAGAACAGCAGCTCCCATCCCTAAATAGATCGGTTCCAGAATGGGGTTGCGAATCACTGCTTCTTCCAAAGGCGGCGCATAACAAATAGCCTCTGGATACATGGATAGCAAATAAGCATTTCCGCCAAAATGATCCGCATGTGAATGAGTCTGCACAATCGCGCGCAACGGCTGGGCTATGGCGTCCAGCCCTTTTTTGATTTTTTTGGCGGTTTGACTGTCGAGTCCTGAATCGATCAGAATCGCTCCCGTTTCCCCAATCACTATTCCGATATTAACACTTCCCGGGAAATATCCAACGCGCTCTGTAATCATCGTCGGCCTATTGCTCATCTTGATCCTCCCTCAACTTTTCATTATTATTCACACGATTGAATTGGATCATTTTACCATAAAAATTAGCCGCGACTAAAGTTTTTCTCTTACCATTTCGCATGTGAAACGACCTACACGGAGAAAAACACCAAGAATCAAAGCATTCGAAGGAAAAACCGTCAAAATTGATCCCGATAAGCTCTCAGGAATTGTAATAAACTGTCTCTGTAATTCACACTGTTTTGATCAATTGAAACAAAACTGATATACTATTTGTATGTAAAAAGGAAGACAGGTAAGAATGTTTCTCAATTTGGCTCGTAAAATGAAAAGTAAATCATACTTGTAAATGTGGAGGTGAATTCTCCTCCTTTCGCTAACGTAAAGGATGGAGAGCTACTTGGATAGTATTCCGATAGGGGCATTTCTTGATCTGCTGCTGATCTTCTTCCTTGTATTACTCAATGGATTTTTTGTCGCAGCAGAATTTTCACTGGTGAAAGTCCGCCAGTCCCGCTTAACTCAACTTGTGAGCGAAGGCAATACCAACGCGCAATTTACGCAAAACGTTACCCAAAAGCTGGATGCATACCTGTCAGCATGTCAGTTGGGAATTACACTCGCATCACTTGGATTAGGTTGGGTTGGTGAGCCAGCAATTGCCGAGAAAATTGTCAAACCTTTACTTGGTAATTTTGAGTTGCCCCCTTCAGTCGTAACAACCATTTCTCTTTTCTTGGCTTTTTGTGTCATCACCTTTTTACACATCGTGTTAGGGGAATTGGCTCCGAAGTCACTCGCGATTCAAAAGGCGGAGTCCGTCTCATTATGGGTGGCAGGGCCGCTTGTGTTTTTCTATAAAATCAGCTATCCGGCCATCTGGCTCTTGAACGGTGCGGCTAATTTCTTCGTAAAGCGTTTAGGTGTTGAACCTGTCTCTGAGTCGGATTCGGCTCACACGGAAGAAGAAATTCGCATTCTTGTAAACGAAAGCGCCAAGAGCGGCCATATTGACCAGAACGAGATGGCGTTGGTGGACAATGTGTTTGATTTCTCGGAGCGTTTGGCTCGTGAAATCATGATCCCGCGTATCGATGTGATTTGTCTCTATGACGACAACTCCTTCCAGGAGAACCTGGACATCATTCGGGAGTCACGCCATTCACGTTTCCCTGTCGCGCATGAAGACAAAGACCGCATCATCGGCTTTGTACACGCATCTGACTTTTATCTGACAGCTTTAACCAAGGGTGAAGCTGACATTAAACATATGATTCGCCCCGTCTTGACCGTTCCCGAGTCCATGGAAATCAGCCACGTTCTTCGTTTGATGCAGAAGCGCCGCTCGCAGATGGCCATTGTCATCGACGAGTACGGTGGTACGGCTGGTATTCTGACCATGGAGGATATTCTGGAAGAGATCGTCGGAGATATTCAAGACGAGTTTGACGAGAATGAACGCCCTGAGATTGAAAGCAGCAACAACGTCTTGTCTGTTGCTGGGAAAACTTTGCTCACTGAATTAAATGACTACCTTCAAGTGGAGATTCTCTCAGATGATGTAGACACGATCGGCGGATGGCTCTACAGCCAACTGAATGAAAAGGTAGCCAAAGGCCAGTCAGTCCAATACGAAAACTATTTGTTTACCATCACCGAATTTGATACACACCGCATCACACGTGTTAGTATTAAGATGATAGAAGATAATACAACGGAATCACGTCATGAAGATGATGATGTGTTGATGCAAGCCCAGTAAAAACTACTCAAGTGTCCCTGATCTAATCGAGGGACACTTCTTTTTCGGCTAAAAATCCTTGAGATGGCTAACCCTCCACCAAACGGTCACGTCCGTTTGGTTTGACAACCAGTAGATGGGGTGAACACTTCGTGAAATTCGCAAGACATACGGACAAGATGATACAACTTCATTCAGATACATACACCAACATTCCTCACTGGCGTGTCCTGGCTTCGAATAACCAGCTTCAGTGTCCATTGTGTGAGGATGCTCTTCGACTGGTGGCTGGTGTTAGCTTTGAACCATTCTTCACACATACAACCAACACGATGTGTCCCTATGAAGAGATGGACGAGCTTCCCGCTGAATACGTCTTGAAGCACGAAAGCAGCCATCTCTCCTCGCAGGAGGTCGCTGTCGCAAGCGATTCAACTGTAAACGAACCTGAAGACGAATCGACCTGGCAAGGGGGATTTCGACTTCCCCGCGGTCGCTCTATTCAAAGTGATTCGACTCCCCCTCCTGTCGCAAAGCCGAAAAGCTACCGAATCCGTCTCGCACCCAAGCAAGCGATTCAGGCGATTCAAGGAGAGCGTGACAACAGCTTGCATCCGTTTCAACGTCAAGCGGTACAGCATACGGAGGGTCCTCTCTTGATCCTTGCGGGGGCGGGTAGCGGCAAAACCAAGGTCATGACGGCACGCGCGGCACACCTGATTCACGACAAGCAAGTGGACCCCCGTTCCATTATGGTCGTTACATTCACGACCAAAGCGGCGGAGGAAATGAAACAGCGCCTCGCCGCTACCTTGACGCGAACTCAGGCTAGTCAGCTTATCACCGGTACGTTTCACAGCTTGTTTTATCGGATGATTACCCATCATGACCCCAAGCGCTGGGACAACTCTCGTCTTTTGAAACAGGAATGGCAGAAGTGCCGGATGATCCGTGAAACAGGCATTCTCCATCCTACTGAAATTGCCCACCTCTCGGAATCGGATTTGCAGGCTGCCCTGGGGTATATCAGCCGCTGGAAAAATGAGAATCTATCTCCACAAGCGATCACCTTGACCCATGCCTCAACGGATGAGGAACGGAATGCACAAATCCTCTATCCGCTCTACGAGGAAGCCAAACAGAAGGCTCACTGGTTTGATTTTGACGATATGCTGATGGGCTGCTATGAATTGTTGCGTGACAATGAAAAAGTTCGGACGCTATATCAAGAGCGTATTCAATACCTGATGATCGACGAGTTCCAGGACATTAATCAGATTCAGTACGAGACTGTAAAACTGCTCGCTGCTCCGCAAAACAATCTCTGTGTCATCGGGGATGACGACCAATCGATCTATGGTTTCCGCGGCAGCAATCCTTCTTACATCCTGAATTTTACCAAGGATTATCCGAATGCCCACTCGATCACGCTGGAGGTTAACTACCGCTCACGCTCGGCGATTGTCGGTTTGGGCTACTCCCTGATCAACAACAACCGGGCACGCTGGAAAAAAGAACTGAAGTCCTTCCACCCGGAGGAAGGCGAAAGCATCCTGTTCCACCCGGAAGATGAGGAAGAACAGGCTTCTCGGATTGTGGACGAGATTCTTTATCAAATGGAATTGGGAGCCTCTGTGGATCAATTTGCGATTCTTTTTCGCACCTACGAATCGACGCGTCCGATCTGGGAGCGCTTGAGTGAGGCGAAGATTCCGGTCGCTTTCACTCTTGAGGACGAGCCTTTCTATCAGAAGCAGGTAGTTCGCTTTGCTTTGGGTTATTTGCGCACAAGTGTCGATTGGGATGACGCTCTTGCGATTAAAGAAATTCTGCCGACCCTGTACGTATCCGCTTCCCTGTTTAATGAAATACGCAGTCAGGCCATCCTGGAGGACGTGAGCCTCCTAGAGATCCTGCCTCAGCTGACTTCTCTCAAACCGTACCAGCGTAAGCATCTGCAAAAAGTAAAAGAGGTACTCTCCCAGTTAGGAAGCTGTACCCCTGCTCAAGCGTTGGAAGCGATTTATGAAGAGTTGAAGCTGCGAGATTATGTGAAGAAACGGGCAAAAGAACGCGCCGGTCAAGAAGATGAGCATGCGACAGATGACCTGCGACAACTGCTGATCGCAGCTAGACGGCACGTGACGATCAAGGATTTCCTTACCTATGTACAGACTATGCTTACGCAGGAACAAGAATGGCGTAAGCAACAAAGGAACCAGAGAACCAACTCAGGCAGCGTCCAGATGATGAGCATTCACCGGGCCAAAGGGCTTGAGTTTGACACGGTTTTTGTCGTGGATACCGTCGAAGGGGTACTCCCGCATGAGTATGCGCTGGATCAGCTTCGGCAAAGCAACAATACCCTGTTGGAAGAAGAACGCAGGCTGATGTATGTCGCCATTACACGCGCCAGGCACAATCTGTACATCGGCGTTCCAATCGAACGGTTTGGACGCAAAACCAGAGCCTCTCGCTTTATTCAAGAGATGGGGCAGTACTCATCGGTACCCTCTCTTAGTTAGCAGATTCACCGCTTGTCTCGTCGGATGGTTCCTGTTTGGGATGTTGATCATCGGCGTAATAAAACAGGTCGGCTCTTCCTGTATAAATCAACAACTCTTCTACAGATGTAGCAAATGGCCAAAACATAAAGGCTTCCTCCTTTGCCCTTTTTTCTTAGGGTTTCAAGAGAGGAAGCCTTTTATTCGTGTTGCGAAGTTTCTTAACAGCTGAAGGTGCGATTAATAACCGACGATGTTGTAGCCCGCGTCTACGTGGATTAGTTCACCAGTAATACCGCGAGACAGGTTACTGAACAAGAAGAGCGCGGTATCCCCAACGTCAGATTGGTCTACGGTGCGACGAAGCGGTGCTTTTTCTTCAATATTTTTGATCAGCGCATTGAAGTTGCGAACACCTTTAGCCGCCAACGTACGGATTGGACCTGCGGAAATCGCGTTGACACGGATGTTGTCTTTACCCAGGTCACTCGCCAGATAACGCATAGACATGTCCAAGGCTGCTTTTGCTACGCCCATTACGTTGTAGTTCGGGATGACCTTTTCTCCGCCAAGGTATGTCAAGGTAACGATACTTCCGCCCTCTGTCATCAGATGACGAGCTTCACGCGCAACTGCTACAAGGGAGTACGCGCTAATGTCTTGCGCCAACGCATAACCGTCACGAGAGGTATTCACGAACTCACCGTCAAGTTCTTCTGTTTTAGCAAATGCAATGCAATGAGCTAATCCGTGAATTACGCCCACTTTTTCTTTGATTTCAGCAAAAGCGCGAGCAACATCTTCATCCTTGGATACATCACAAGGAATGAGGATTTGTTCCGGTTGATCCAATGTTGCGGCCAATTCCGCCACATTCTCGCGCAAACGCTCGCCAAGATAAGTGAAAATCAGGTTTGCTCCTGCTTTGGACAGAGATTGAGCGATTCCCCATGCGATACTGCGGTGGTTAGCCACACCCATAACTACGATATTTTTGCCTTGCAATAAAGTATTCATTATGTAAAAAGCTCCTTCCCTACCAACTTATTCTTAGCCATTATAAACGATTCTCTCTTCAGTTACGAGAGCAAAGCTGGTCGAATTTTGACAGAAGGGAAGCATGGTGGCTAATCCGGGCAAGTCTACTCACCTTGTTGCATGGCATTCGCTAACTGATCCGCTGGCATGGCTGTCGCCGTATCGTTCATACTCCACTTGGTTTCGATCGGATTGAGGGCTGTTCCTTGTATCGGCAACTCGGATTGCGTATGTACGCTTTGACTGGTTTCTTGCAGGCTAGATTCCTTCATCATTGAATCTACTGTGTCAGCCATCTGTTCGCCTCCTTGTTAATCGGATACTTGTAGAGTGGAAAAAAACGGCTTGCTCTATACGTGCGTGTGGTTGTTTCCTTGAAAGAAAAGAGAAAGGATCAGATACCCCAAAACAGCTAAGAAAAAAAATAAGCTGCTGTTTCTTCCCCCTTTTCGCTGAATAAGCGGAACCAGGTGACTGGCGGATACGTAAAGAAACACACCTGTGGCAATCGCAAAAACAAGATCAACGCCAACTGTGGCAAAGGATTTCTCCACGAGGTCCATTACCCACGCTCCGAGCAATGTGACGATGCCTAAGGCCGTCGCCCCGAGAAACGCGATCTCTCTTTTCCCCGTCGCAATTAACAGGATTGAGGCGAGTGAAATCCCATCTGGAATTTTATGCAGAATAAGCGCGAGGAAAACTGAGAGTCCCAACTGGGCATTGACTTGGAAGCTAGCCTCCATGGAAACCCCCTCCATAAAGGCATGCAGCAGAAATCCTGAGGTAATCCCGATGACACTCGAAATTCCGATTTCATGATCATTTTTGGAGAGCGCTTCAATTACGAATAAACAGGCGAATCCGAGCAAGACAAACGGCATGCGCGATTGATGTTCTCCCATACTGTAGGGAAGCATATCGAGAATCGTCAGTGAGAAAAGTAATCCTCCGCCAATACTGACCAATGCGAGCAAGGACTGTTCTGACCACGTTTTTCGAAAATATAGCAAGGAACCACCCAGTACACTTGCCAGCGCTGCGATGATCAAGAGGATCGGTAAAGATAGCGACAAGAGTCTCGCCCTTCTTTCTGTGTAGCGATTAGGACATCCTATCATCCATTCTATTTCGATCTTCGCGTGATTATGTAAAAGGTTTCCTGCTACTCGTGTGAATGATACAATACAGAAAGTAATGAGTTTGGATTGGGGGAAGATGGCGATGAAAATAGCGATCATCAGCGATATCCACGGAGAACGTAAGAAACTTCGTCAGGTATTGGAGTCTATCGCTTTGCATGAGGTGGATCATATTTATTGTTTAGGGGATCTTTTTGAATGCAAAATTAGCAAGACTCACCTCCATACCTTTCAATTCTCCTTTCTGGATCAAGTCGTTGATCATGACCCCAAATTATACAAACGATTAAAAAACATCTCCTGCATCACGGGCAATCAGGAAGAGAGAATCCGAAGTCTGATTCCGCTTTATCAAGCAGATCAAGACCTGCGATTCTACCTGACGCTTCCTCAAGCGATTGAGCTGTCCGATGCCCGTTTGGAGCATGGCCATCAATTCGTCAATGAAGAGAATTGGTTTCCCTATCCTCGGCAAATGAAGAAGCACCTTCTCTTCTTTGGACATACGCACTATAGCAGGCTCTTTCAGGTTAGATGGGCGGGGAAAAAGTGGTCGCCTGAAAAGAAACCGTTCGATTTTGGCACCCCAATTCAGCTGGATCCCGCAAGATATTGGGCGATTAATGTAGGCTCCATCAAGGGCCAAAACCCGGAGTGGGTACTCTATGAGGAAGAGCTGGGGCAGGTTACATTTTTCCGCGAAAACGAGCTTCCATCAATTGACAAAAGCACGTGATCCTGCCGAAAATCCACTAGTTTTTAGAACCTTTGTCGATTCTCTATTTCCGGGAAAAATAGGTGCTATAATGAGCTTACCTCGGAAAAGGTTCGATAAGGAGTGATAGCAATGAGTCTGGATGTACAGGTATGGATGGCTTCGAAGGAAGTAGCGGATCGGTTGAATGTACACGTTAGAACTTTGCGTAATTGGCTTGATTTGTTTGTCCCGATAACGGACAAGCAGAAGAATCCACAAGGTCATTACCTGATCAGTGAACTTGGTTTCCAATTGCTGAAAGAAGTGAAAATTCGAAAAGATGCAGGGAACTCCTCGCTTCGAGATATACATCAACAAATGATGGCAGAAGGACTACTCACGGAAGATATGCGGTTTATCGATGAAGAGGAGGCGGCCAATGAAACAGCCGTGATGCTTCAGGATTCCAAGCAGCTGCAGTCAACATTTCGCGAAATCGAATTGACCGTAAGTGAAGCCTTACTCCAATTTCAACAAGAAATCGCGAACCTCTCCACCATGCAGCAAATGCAAAGCACCATTCTTCAAAAAATAGCGGATATGGAAGAAAGACAGGAATCGCTGCGCTTGGAGATGCGTCGTGTCACATTTGAAATGGACCTTATGCATCAACGCTTGACCCGGCGCAAGCATCGGACGGATCGCACAGGTGCTCGCTGGTCGCTTAACCCGTTTCGCTGGTTCAGTCGCACAGACCGGGTAGCTGCAGATTAATTCCTTCTGAAATACCAAAAAGGCAGGCTAACGAATAGCCTGCCTTTTTGCTGTGAAAACGGTCGTTCTCTATAGTTAAGAACCGGTCGCTTGATTCTTCTCTTCTAGCTCTATTTCATGCTTCTTGTGAAGCTGTGAAGCCTTATTCATTCTTGTTCGAGACCACAGCCCTGCGCCAATCACCAAGGCAACCACGAAAAGTTTGAAGCCATACAATACCCATGGTGAGACAAACAGATGTTCAATGGCCTTTTCATGTGTGATCATTTTGGCCGCTGTCCAAGCAAGCACGGCAGAACCCGCATAAATTAACCAAGCATAGCGCTCCATCGCTTTCAAAATCAAATTACTTCCCCAGATCATAATCGGAACACTGATTAAAAGACCAATGATGATGATCAACAATTCGCCATGTGCGGCACCCGCGATAGCCAGTACATTATCCAGCCCCATCATGACGTCGGCCAAAACAATCGTTTTAATGGCCTGCATCAAATTATTTCCCGCCTGGATATCGTGGCTTTCGTTCTCATCAGCCAATAATTTATAGGATATCCACACGAGGATAAGTCCCCCGACTAGAAACAAATATTTGACTTGAAGCAGCATTGCGGCCGCCACAGTTGCGACGATTCGAATCAGGATAGCAAGCGCAGTCCCGTAAAATATCGCCTTCTTTTTCTGTTCAGCGGGCAGTTTGCGGCTTGCCATGGCAATCACAAGCGCATTATCGCCACCCAAAACAATATCAATGGCAATAATCAACAAAAGTGATGAAATAAATTCCGTAAATTCCATTCCAAACATTCAATCCAACTCCTCTTCGCTTTATTGACAAGATACGATTGTTGTCTGTAGGCAAGAGGTCAAAATAAAAAGACCCTTACCTACGATAGTTCATAGGCAAAGGTCTTGCTAACAACAGGTACGTTGCCAACAAAGCCGAGGACATCTAGTCCTGTAATGACGACTTTGCTGTAAAAGCTACTCCCCTTTGGAAGAACACATTCACTTGTACTAATATGTTACTCGCTAAAGAGGGTTGTTGTCAATCCATGATTTGAGTATCATGGGATACAAGGGGGGCTATCCGATGAGAAAGCGTTTTGTGATGGAGGGCGTTATGTTGGCCATCTATGGTGAACTACTCTCCCCATCCGAACCGGTGGAATATGTCTTGCCTTTGTCCACCATTTATGAACTAGACGAAATCTTGCAAACAACAGAACCGATCATGCCTGATCCCGCAGACGATCGGCATGTGCGTGACGTACTGAAGGACATGATTCACTACTTTTCCGAACCCTTCAAGCGTAAACAAATGGAGAGAGCATTAGTGGCCCCTTGGTCCACTATTACCTTTCCGTTTCAGGATCATATTCAATTCACGTTGATAAAAGCAAGCGATCCAGCTTCCTGGGGAGAGCTTTTTGACCCGATTGAAACAGAGCTGATGGTCACCGCCATGCGGCTTCACGCTTCCATCCTTACCGATCAGGTGGATTGGCAGGAACGTATGCTTCAACATGAGATTCCGGTACAATTTTACGACATAGAAGACTTTGAGTTCGCCTTGGAGGTCGGCAATACTCTGGACACTCCTCCTGAACTGAAGTAATCGACATTCATACTTATGAGAGTTTCTAGCAAAGTAGTCTGTCTGCTTTGCTTTTTCACTGTACCTGTAAAATCTGACTGGTTTTTCAAAATAGAAGAATTGGCTCTTTTATTTCAAGAACAATCAGATTATAGTGTAAACCATATAATTCGCTCCAAGGAGTGAAACAAGTGATCAGATCAAATCTGGCATGCAAATTCTTGGTTCAGTGCTTACAAGTTGAAAGGAGCGTCATTCGTGAATTCAGCCCGACCCAATTTGTCCTCTTGGCGGCAAGGCCTGTTGGACTCCTTACCAATCACGGTTAGTCTTATGTTGTTTGGTGCGATATTTGGCATGTTGTCTTTACAGGCCGGTTTAACCGTCTGGCAGACACTCGCCATGTCCCTTGTCGTGTACGCCGGTTCAGCACAATTTACCGCGCTCTCGATGATAAGCGAACATAGCAGTTTGTGGGCGATTGTACTGGCAACCTTCCTGCTAAACTCACGTCATCTGTTAATGGGGTTATCCATCTCCCCGCATTATCAGCAATTCTCAAGCAGACAAGTGAATGTTTTTGCCTTCTTTCTGACCGATGAACAATACGCCATCTCGCTGAACCGCTTTCGTCACCATTCAAGTGATGCGGCGTATATCACCTCTGTCTGTCTATCTCTCTATCTGGGATGGTTCACAGGCACCCTGCTTGGCACAGTGGCGGGTCAATGGATTCCTGATCCGGAAGCGCTTGGTCTAGGGTTTAGCTTCACGGCTATGTTCCTCGCACTTGCTTATTATCAATTGACTTCCCTGGTTCGGGTTGTAACCTTTGTGATCTGTGGGGCTGTAGCCGTCGGAATGAGCTTCATTTTGCCAAGCGGCTTGCATCTGTTAATTGCGGGTGTGATTGCTTTTGCGGTTGGTTATTTCTTGCCTACCGATGAAAAGAAACAAACTTCCGCCCAAGAGTCCTTGACGAGTGAGGTGGAAACAGCATGAGTACCTTATCGGTTCTACTTCTTTTTCTCGGAATGGCCGCGGTTACCTATGCGAGCAGGCGCGCTTTTTTACGGCTGCCAAGTGATCGATTCTCTCCCCGCCTTAAAAATGGTCTGACGTTTATTCCAATTGGCATTTTTGCCGGTTTAATTTTTCCGTCTGTTTTGATCGATCAGCATCACTTGGTCATCCGTCCTTTGCTGATTGTAGCCAGTCTGATTTGTTTGATCGCGATGCGGTTCACTCGTAACGTATTTGTCAGTTTTGGCGTAAGTCTTTTGCTTGTGGTACTCGTCTCCCTAGGAATTCTTCCTTTTCCGTCGAATGATTAAAAGGTAAATGCCTAAAAACTCATCGGGGGAAGGTTTCTTCCCATAGATCCCTGGGTAGAAGATAGGTAAGAGAGTTGCTAGGAGGAATTGATTTATGAGCGAACCACTAGGTACATTCAGTTGGGGAGATGAAGGGGATTATTATCATGCGATCCTGCTTCGAATGGGCGAAGAATTCTACGGGGTGCCAATCTCGGTTGTAAAAGAAATCATTAAACCATTGCCGGTTACCCGTTTTCCTAAATCACCACCGTTTGTTGAAGGAGTTATTGATTTGCGCGGAAATATTCTGCCCATCGTCCATTTGCGTAAAATGTTTGGGCTTGAGCCGCTTCCTATGACGGAAGACAGCCGATTTGTTGATATATCCATGCCGAATCTAAAGCTTGGCATACTGGTTGACGCAGTGTCGGAGGTTGTCCGCATCCCGGTCAAGCAGATTGAGCCCGCTCCGCCGATCTATGCCGGAATTGAAGGCAAATATCTCAAAGGTATCGCCCGGATGGAGGATCGTCTGATATTGATGTTGAATTTGGATGAGGTTTTTGGAGAGTGGTTGCATAAAACTGCTTAGTTGGAAAAAGACTTTGTCCCTCTACGCTCTGTGGAAGTTCGCTAAGGGGTATACACTGTCCGCTTCGTCATTTCGAAAGGGACGTCGCCAAACGCTTCGCGCCCCTGCGGGGTTGGGTGGCGACTCTAGCCCCTTTCTCCACTCCTACGCTAGGTTATCACTTCCAAGGAGACTACGAATGACAAAGTCTTTTTTAAGCAGGTTTAAGCTAAACAGAAAAAAGCTAAAGGCGAAAAAACTACAAAACAAAAATGCCGGACACTTTTGTCCTGGCATTTTTTCATTTTCGTATCCCATACTCTACTCTCGTCCACCACTAGCTAAATATGCGTAATTGACCCACATCATCTCTTCGATTCCGAGGATTTCTTTGAACAAATCAACGGAATCGTACAGGAGGGAGCTGCCGAGATCATCGTCAAATTCTGTTAGCATGGATACATCGAACAAGGAACATAACTGTTGAACCTGCTTATGGGAAAGAAAACGATTAAACGATTGTGGACGAAAACGTGAGATTCCTTTGCCCACCTCTTGTTGAAAACGATCAGAATGCACGACTTGATGTAAGACTTCATCATATTCTTGGCGTAATTTGTCGTTATGAATTACTTCCTCAGCAATTTCGATGGTTGGGTAGCGCTTCGCGAGAATCTCCTCGGTCATTTCAATATCCAGCTCATAGCTGATCGTGGCGGAAGAAACCTCTGCTCCTCCGTCAAACAAGCGATATCCCCATCCAGTCTCCTCCGCGTCATGGAACCACAACAAAGGAATATGATGGTTTGAGAGCCTGAGGAGAAATTGAATCGTATCGGCCGTCTCAAGCCACTCGTCTTCCAGAAAGAACGCATTCCACCCTTCGTTAATATTTTTATGAAAATAGGGTTGGTTAAATCTGGACAGGTGCAGGAGTAATTTGGGCTCATACTTACACGGGTATAGTACTCCGGTAGTAAACTCACTCATGGGTTCCCACCGCTTTCTTACAAAGTGACGTCTATCACTAATACCCCCCGGCATCCGCTTCGCAAACGCCTCTTTCTTAACCAGTTTATTCAAGTCAATCAAAAATTTGACGTTGTACTACACTATTTTTTGTCAATCCCATTTCCAAAGTTTACGCCAAAACGTTATGAGCCAGTTCAGCGCTGTGAATGATCGTGTGGACTGCTCCTGTCGCCTTCAATTCCGATCGATAAAGGTTAATCCGGTTTACTTGCCAGCGAGGAGGCAGCTCGGTGAGGATTTCCCGATTCCATTCCTCTAACGGAAGAGCACCGTTCTTCGTATGTGGACCTCTCGCTAGGGTAATATGCGGCTTGTATGAACGTGTGTCGTATTCCAGACCTTGCCGCAGATCGAATCGTTTGCCCAGAAGCTCATGGGTTTGGGTGAGAGACTTGAGGTTTCCCTCCAACCCTAACCAAAGGACTCGCGGACGTTCTGGTGACGGGAACGCTCCAAATTGGCCAAGCACCAGAGTAAAGGGTTGGATGATCGAGGAAACAATCTTCATATCCTCACAAATCAGAGGAACCAGGTCATCGTTTACCTCCCCCAAAAAATGCAAGGTTAGATGAAGATTGTGAATCGGCTGCCACCTATCCGCTTTGACGAATTGCTTTACTTTTTGTTGAGCCTCTTGAATATACGCTACCGCTTCATCTGGAACATCAAATGCTACAAACAGTCGCATGAATACCCTCCCTATGTACTATCCATTAAAAAAGCCCTCCCGCGGGAGAGCTTCTCGATGTTGAATACATGTCTTTTCGGCTTTGTTTAAGCCGCCACAACCCGCCCCGTTAGAATTCCCAGAATATAGCGGGTATATTCCAATAGCGTTCCGGATGAAGGGATGTAGAGAAATTGCAAGGATAACTCGATGTGCCCATTGTGCCTAAGTGGTTCCATATACCATTGAAGCTCCACATCACGACCACAAAACTCTTCTACGCGTCGCTTGATGTATTCACCGTCCGTATCCTGATTCGTGGAGATGGAGAAGCGTATGGAGACAGGGACTGGTTCTAACAGCTCGGAGTGGCTTTCGTTAAATTGAAGTTTACCTTTGATGGCAATCATTCCGCTTTCGCACCACAAGGTATACTCCAGCAATGCTTGGAATTTTGGTGACACCTGTAATTCCAAAGCAGGGAATCCCCCATCGATCTTTAGTGAGTATTGGCGGGCCAGTTGTTCCACTTCGTTTTGGAATTTACGAGAATGGCTAGATACGGTTTGGAACAAATAGGGTTGAACAGCGTACATATTCACTCACCTCGTCGTTTATTTTCCTGTTCTTTCCTATTCGCTTTTCCTTATTGTCATTTCCTTTGTTGAAAATTGACTACTTTTACCATATTTTCGCCATAGATAAATTATGTAAGAAAATTCATCTCAAATGGATTGTCTTCGCCGGAATAATGCTGGGCAAACAACTCGTGAAGAGTCGTCTGGAATGCTTCATCCAGTTCCACGTGCATCCACTTGCCTTGCACATATCGCATGATCGGATAAGCTCCCAACGCTAGCGGGGCGCCCTCCATCGTCTCGACAAACTGAGGAATGGCCAGAAGCGTCTTGGAGAATGGATTCGCTTCCTCTTCGCTATAGTGAACTACCTCAAAAAGATGCTCAAGACTAGGCGTCACGAACAAGTAAAGTAACGGTCCCCTCTCAGCCGCCCAGACTGTAAACGTGGTCTCCCTCACTTCACTCCGATAATGGCGACGCATGATGAGGAGCGCCTGATGTACGGCCTGCATGAGGACTACCTGTGCCTCTTGTGGGCCATGTGCGGCGATCAAACGCTGATAATCGAACACGTAAGCCGTCCCGCTCTCAAGTAGCGATTCCTCCGGTAAGGTATGCGCCGTAATCGTTTCGGTCGGAAGCTCTTTAATTTCCATCTCTTCATGTCGCTTTCGTGAAGCCTCTTCATCTGTGTCAGCTTTCTCTTCATATAGGTCGTGGACAAGTGATTCGACGCGTGACTTTTCCTCCGTGGGAAAAGAGATAGCTTCGGAGTAAATGTGCAGGATCTCTTGATCAACAAAAGCCACATAATGAACCCATGTTTGTGGCTGATCGAGAAGACGAAGCGCCATGTATCGGTCCTGCTTCTCCTGAATGTTAAAGCTCATGGGAAAACCTAATGGATTCAGTGGATCATCCAACGTCCAGATGATGGCCAGCAATTTATCCTGATAGCTTTTAAACTCCAGATAAACCTCTCCGTGTGTGGCGGAACTAAAGTCGTCAATGCTTTCGAATACAAGGTACAGCTCGACATTTCCGCGGGAATCAATCCGTGGAAAATGGGTCAGGCCCTCATCGCGAATATTCGTGTATAAATCAGCGAACTCTTCAGTCGGGAGCGCTTGGGAAATTGTCTCATGAGATGGAGAATGGAGGTCCGGCCGAAGTGAAATCAACGGACGAAACAGGTCGTGACTTGCCATGACTATTCCCCTTTCTTCCAGTGTTGACTGACAGACCATGTCTTGATCTCATCGAGCAAAGTGCGATCGGTAGAATCAATATGAACCGGTGTGACTGTTATGTACCCGTCCGTCAACAAACGATAATCTTCATCCGCTGGGTGCTCATTCACCTCGTGATATTCGCGGCGAAGCCAATACCCTTCATGCTCCATGTGGTATTTATCCTCGTAGTGATAAAGAGATAAAACGGCAGGAACAACACCTTTTACTTCAGTTTGCGGAAGATGAGGGATGTTTACGTTCCAGAATACCTCTTGCGGGAATTCCTTCGCCTTGGCTTTGTCCAGAAATTGACGTAAGATCGGTCGGACAATCTCCACCACTTCACCATAATTATCGCTATGAAAAAAGTTATCGTAAGAGAGGGCAACCGCTGGAATGCCTAAGATCACCGCTTCTCTCGCGGCACTGCATGTACCAGAGTAATAGACATCTCGTCCCAAGTTATTCCCGACATTGATGCCGGAGAAGACGATATCCGGCTTTTTGCCTTCCTGTAAAAGGAGATGGTACGCTGCTTTGACGCAATCTGCGGGTGTTCCATTCACCTTCCATGCTTCTACTGGCAGCTGATGAAACTCGTGCTTCGCGGGCGCTAACGCCTCCCGATAGGTTATTCCGTGCCCTACCCCGCTTTGCTCACGGGAAGGAGCAACTACTGTAATTTGAACGTCTGGAAAAACGAGTAGCGCTTCGACCAAGCGGTGGATCCCCAATGCGTCTATTCCATCATCGTTTGTTACCAAAATCCGCAGCATATTGAGATTCCTCCTTTTCTGATTCCCTCTATTGTAGCAAATGAAAAAAGCATAAGAAAATACTACAACCCTCTCACTTCGAACAATGCGTTCAAAGCGGAGGGTTGGTTGGACTTATTTAATTGGCTTTGGTTGATTTGTTGGTTTTAGCTGATTTGGTGGCTTTAGCTGGTTTGGTGGTTTCAGACGATTTGTTGGCTTCAGAAGAATTTTTGGTTTTGGCCGATTTTTTGGCTTGCATGGCTGCTCTTTTCTCAGCTAATCGAAGCGCGTGCACTCCGGAAATATGGGCAGCCGCCATCGATGTTCCATCCAGTTCAAGGTAGCCGTTATTTAACCATGTGGATTTGATTTTGACCCCTGGCGCTACAGTACTCAGGCCCTTTCCTCGAGAACTGAAATCAGCCAGCTTGCCACTCTGATCAATGGCGCCAACAGAGACAACTCCCTTGTAGGCGGCTGGGTACTCTAAGGCTTTGCCGTTGTTCCCTGCCGATGCCACCATGGTAATCCCTGCTTTTTGCGCTTGGCGAATGGCGTTCCTTAACGCGAAATTGTCTACCTCAGAGCCAAAGCTCATGTTGATAACGTCCATCTTGTTTTCAATGGCCCAGTTGATCCCTTGAATAATGTCACTGATATTCGCCGTACCATCCGGCCCGAATGCCCTGACATCATATAAATCAACCTCTGGTGCGATGCCAACAATCCCACGGTTATTCACGATCGCGGCGATGGTGCCTGCAATGTGAGTCCCATGACCATCCATGGCACTACCGCTTCCGCTTACAAAATTCACACGTTGCTTCACTCGACCCCTCAAGTCAGGGTGCGTACTGAGAATCCCAGTATCCAGAACGGCAACCTTCACACCGTGCCCTCTGGTTTTTGTCCAGAACTTCTCTGCACCTACTTCTGCTACGCCCCACGGAATTTCGTCGGTAAAGTGAAGCCGTACCTTCACTTCATTGGATACCTGATACTTTGATTTGCCAAGAAGCTTTGATAGGGTTTCAAGATCCGATTCGGCAACAACAACCGAACGAATATGAGACAAATTCTTCACAATAGATTTCAGTTTTTCTTCTTTTTGCAGACATTCTACACATTGATGGAAACCTTTAGACTGCTGAAAAGTAAGAATTTTATGCACGTATATACCCCCAGAGAGGAATTCTCTGTACACATGGTATGTTTGACGTGCTCAAATGGGTTGGACAGAAGCCTATTCCTCCACAATTTGTTTCCACTTTTCTCGCCAGCGGATTCCTTCAATGATCCATTCTTCAACCTGTTGCTGCTTCATTCGATCAATTTTCAAAAGATCGGCAATTCGGCGTATTTGGTTTTTTTCGGATTCCGAAAGCTTCCGGTCCGCTATCGCCACATGATACAGTTGTCTTAAGAGTGTCAGTTTTTCCAGCTTGCTCAGGAGAGCCAAATCCGCCACAACGGCTTCGGGCTGTTTCGGCTCATCTATATCATTCATGAGAATTTGTCGCTCTCGTAATGTAAAATGCTCCTGTTCAACCATTTGATAAATTCGGTTAATCTCTTTTTGACTCATGTATCCATCCGAATGGCCGACACATATCATTAGTCGAATGGAAGTAAAGTAAATGTGCTTGTCCTTTTCGCTGATAGGCACGGTTTATCTCCTTTCACGGGTGGATAGATTATTACACTATTATACGTAAAGGGAAGAAAGCGGTTCCACAACAATTTGTGTCAATTTTGTGAACTAGAAAAAACTTCGTCGCTTTATCCTCTGTTTAAGCTCACTAGTCGCATCAACTGTCCGCTCCATTCACTTCAGAAGGGAGTCGACAAGAAAATCACTTCGTTTCTCATTGATGTAAAGAATGCCGACTCTTTTTCCTTCCTACGTTCTTTGTGCTTGGTTTTCGCTTAAAATGAGCTCAAGCGGACGAAGTCTTTTCTTAAGTGGGCTTACGCGAAAGGAAGGAATGTTCAATTACTTTCTAATTATAAAGCAATTGAACATTCCTATTTTAGAATAGAACAACCCCCATTTCCTTTTGCCAGAAATGAGGGTTACGTTGGACTTGGAGCTGCTTGTGGCTGCTGCGGCTGTTTTTTGACCGTGATGCGGTGAATTCGGTAGTGGTCCACCTCACTCACCTTAAACTCATACCCTCCCTCTCGTACGGTATCGCCCACCTTGGGGGGATGATCGATCTGCATGTAGATCCATCCCGCGATCGTATCCACTTCGCTGTCATCCAACGACAGACTCAGGTATTCGTTCACTTCCTCCAACAACATGCGGCCATCGAATGAATAGATGTCGTCTTTTTTCTCCATTTCCGGGCGTTCGTCATCAAACTCATC
The DNA here is from genome assembly GCF_050113715.1 of Brevibacillus ginsengisoli. Classification (NCBI taxonomy): domain Bacteria; kingdom Bacillati; phylum Bacillota; class Bacilli; order Caryophanales; family Paenibacillaceae; genus Brevibacillus; species Brevibacillus ginsengisoli. Next base: position 73,617 of record NZ_JBNJQR010000003.1, on the reverse strand, counting down.
CTGGATTTCTCCGACAATTTCCTCCAGAATATCTTCTACTGTGACAAGTCCAGCCGTCCCACCATACTCATCGATCAGAATCGCCAGTTGATGATGCTGCTTTTGCAGCATACCGAGCAAACGACTAATGGAGATTGTCTCCGGTACGGTTAGAATGGAACGGATCATCGGTTCCAAGGACTGTTCCTTATCGCTCCAATTGTAGGAAAGCAGGTCCTTAATGTGCAGACTTCCAATCACATGATCCTTGTCTCCATCCACGATCGGATAGCGGGTATATCGCCCGTTGCGGACAATCTCAACGTTTTCCTCAAATGAATCGCGCAAATTCAATACAATCATGTCGGTTCGAGGAACCATGATTTCTCTTGCCATTGTCTCGGAGAAATCAAAAATATTATCCACCAGCATTAACTCCGTCTGATCAATCAACCCGCTTTTGTGACTCTCGTTAACCAGAATTCGAATTTCTTCCTCCGTATGAGCCGCCTGGTGTTCTGAAACTGGAGCGAGTCCCAGTAGATCGAGAAATTTGGCTGCCGCCCAGTTCAAAAAGATAATGAACGGATACATCACTTTATAAAACATCGAAATCGGTTTGGCTACTCGAAGAGCGATCGCTTCAGATCGTTGAATCGCCAATGATTTGGGGGCAAGCTCCCCTAGTACGATATGTAAGAAGGTAATAATAGAGAAACCAAGGATAAAGGATATGGATTGAGACCAAGACTCTCCCAGACGAAAAAAGTCAAATATCGGTTGAAGCAAACGAGCCACAGCTGGTTCACCTAACCACCCCAGTCCAAGCGAAGCCAACGTGATCCCTAGCTGGCAGGCTGATAAATAAGCATCCAGATGATGAATTAATTGTTCAACATCACGCGCCCCTTTGTTCCCTTCTGCGATAAGCTGAGTGATGCGGGACTCCCTCACCTTGACGACAGCAAACTCGGTCGCAACGAAAAAACCGTTCAAAAATACGAGCAGAAGAACCAAGAATAGCTTAAAAAGGATATCCGATAGCGACTCAAGGTACACCCATTCTCCCTCCTTTCGCATTTTTCCCGACGCTTTTTAAGCTATTGTTTCCCACCTATCAAAAAAAAACCATTCCTCTGATGGTTTGTCTGAAATCATCGTGTCTTCAAAAATAGTATAGCCCTGTCACGCTCTTCATTAAGACCGGACAGGGCTAACGTACTTCCTTACTATTCACTTATGATGTGCTTCCTTTCTTATGAGACCCAATGTAGACGGCAGGTTTAGTTCAGGCATCACTCCCCAAAGAATTTAATTCAGGTTGTGTTCCTACCAGTAATGTACATTCGCTCCCTTTCTGTTTTGATTGGCGTGGATTAACTCCGCCGTAGCCTTATTGTATCAAGCGTTAGGCAAAATGTAAACGCTTTTATGGACAGATCCACCACCTTTTCCTGCCTTTCTTGTCGTTTTAGGTTTTAGTAGCGAATTATGGTACGATTGTGTCAAAGAAGTTGTCTGAGGTGACGTTTTTGTGTCTAATCCATTGCAGCTCCCTCTGATTGTCCAGAGTGATCGCACGATCCTTTTAGAGGTCAACAACCCCCTGTTTGCAAAAGCTCGTCAGGCGATTACCGGCTTTGCTGAATTAATCAAAAGCCCCGAGTATATCCATACCTATCGAATCACTCCGCTCTCCTTATGGAACGCGGCCGCAAGCGGGTTTAGCGCAGAGCAAATTCTGGATTCCTTGCAGAGCTATAGCAAATTTGGCATCCCGCCGATTTTGGCCAAAGAAATTCAGGATACCTTTAGCCGTTATGGGCTGATCCGCTTGGAGCGCGAGGAAGATTCCTTTCAACTTGTCAGTGATGATCCGCTCATCTTGGAAGAGGTGCTACAGTATCCTTCTTTGCAACCTTATGTCACGGATCGCCTTAGCTCCAAGAAGTTTCTCATTGCTCCTTACTCGCGCGGATTGATCAAGCATGAATTGATTAAGCTGGGCTACCCCGTACAAGATATTGCCGGCTATACAGAAGGGGAGCCTCTTTCGATTGCCTTGAGCGAGACCACGGCAGGAGGGCGACACTTGCAGGTTCGCGATTATCAGCAGGAAGCGATACAAGCCTTTTACGCGGGCGGCTCGGTTTACGGCGGAAATGGCGTATTGGTCTTGCCCTGCGGCGCGGGTAAAACCGTCATTGGAATTGGAACGATGAGCCAAATCCAGACCGCTACATTAATCCTGACGACAAATACGGCTTCCGTACGCCAGTGGATCAGCGAGATCCTGGATAAAACCAACATTGCCCCCTCGCTAATTGGTGAATATACGGGCGAACAAAAAGACGTGAAACCTATCACGGTTACCACTTATCAAATGCTTACATACCATCGTAAGGAAGATCAAGATTATCCCCATATGGCCCTATTTCATGAGCGAGATTGGGGGCTTTTGATCTATGATGAGGTTCATCTGCTGCCAGCTCCGGTTTTTCGCATGACAGCCAGTATTCAAGCGAAACGACGACTTGGTTTGACGGCCACGCTGATTCGTGAGGATGGACGAGAAGATGAGGTCTTCTCACTAGTGGGACCCAAGCGTTATGATATGTCTTGGCAAGAGCTGGCGGAGCAGGACTGGATTGCCAAAGCGCAGTGCAAAGAGGTCCGGCTTTCTTTTGAGCCAAAATGGCGTGAAGCCTACGCGCATGCTACTATCCAGCAAAAATATCGAATCGCCTCCGAAAACCCACGCAAGCTGGACGTTCTCTCTAAGCTTGTCCAACAGCATCGGGAAGATCAGGTGCTGATCATCGGTCAATATATCGATCAGCTGGAGAAGGTTGCCGAACATTTGAAGGTGCCTTTAATCACTGGCAAAGTAAAGGAACAAGAACGCCAGCAGCTGTATCAGCAATTCAAAACCAAACAGTTAAAATGCCTGATTGTCTCCAAGGTCGCCAATTTCGCGATCGATTTGCCTGACGCCAATGTCGCCATCCAAATTTCTGGGACGTATGGTTCCAGGCAAGAAGAGGCACAGCGTCTCGGTAGAATTTTACGACCGAAGCCAGACAATAACACGGCTACTTTCTACACACTGGTGACGCGGGATACGCGGGAACAGGAATTTGCCGCCAAACGTCAGCTGTTTTTGATTGAGCAAGGCTACCGCTATGAAAATATTGAAGAAGATCAGTTGACAAATCCATAAAATTCCAGTTAAATAATTTGATTAAATCTGAAACATAGAGACAAAACAGTCGTCAGATAAATAGGGAAGGGAGGCCGAAAGATCAATGCAAACGGATAGTGTAATTATCCAGCAGATCTTGGACGGGGATCTTGAAGCATACCGCGATTTGATCCAAAAATACCAACGCATGATCTTCGTTTTTATTTATAAAATGGTGAACAACCATTCGGATGCGGAGGATTTGACCCAGGAGGTATTTGTTAAAGCATACGAAAAGCTCTCTTCCTATCGTGGTGACAGCCAATTCTCCACCTGGTTACATACCATGGCTCGCAATCGAACCATTGATTTTCTAAGAAGACGCAAATATCACGATTCTGATGAACAGCTGGCTTACATTCCCGCTGAATCTCGGGACGAATCTCCGCAGGAGTCCTTGCTCAACAAGGAGCAACGCCGTGAGATTCAAGAGGCGTTTGCTCAGCTGTCAGATTCCTATCAGGAAGTCATTGTTCTGCGTTGCACACACGAATACCCGTTTGACAAAATCGCTTCAATGCTAGGCGTCGCGGAATCTACCGCTCGCGTCAGGTACCTTCGAGCTCGACAAGAATTAGCCAAAATACTACAACGATCGGAAGGAGGGCTCATTCATGAACTGCCAGGAGTTTAGAGAGAATTGGATAATCGGCACAGACGATGCCACTCTCTCCCACATCGAGAATTGTAATGATTGCCTACTCTGGATCGAAGCGAACAGTTTAAGCGATGAGGAGGTTATGTACTTGAAAGAGTTCCCTCAGCCTTCTCCCCAGTTAGAGGATAAAATCATGCAGGCGATCTATGCTTCATCTGGAAAAGGGGGGCTGCCGCCTCACTCAGCCGCAGAACATTTAATCACCCAACAAAAGAGTTCACTTCCCAAAGCGAGACGTCTCTTTTCTTCCTTCACCGCCTGGGGCAGTGCTGCAGCCGCTCTATTGGTGGTCGGTTTACTCTCTTATCAGGAATTTTCTCGCCAAGACGAGAGTAAATTAGCCTTATCCCAAGGTACGGCATCGGTTACACAAAATAATCAAGTAACGGCTTTAGCGAATACTCCTTCTTCGAAAGCTAGTGAAAACAATTCAATAAGATCTGTCCAACCGGTTCAACCAGTACAGCAGGAACCAGCGAAAAAGGAAAATCCTGCGACTGCTCCAGCTTCGGAGGGTTCTAGTCAGCCTGCGACGAAACAAAGTCCTCCAACGATGGATACGGCCATTGCCATGAGTCCAAGAAGCACCACCCCCATCAAACCGGAAGTGAGTTCACGCAAAGGTCCATTACTTCCGCCGCAAGGAGCTGCTCATGAGACAGCAATGAATGGGTTTGCGATGAATAATACAACGATGAATGATGCCACAATGGATCATGCGCTAGTAGCTAAACGCCCCGAAACCCCGACAACAGTGGAGGAGAAAGTTCCCATGTCGGCAGTAGCCAAAGACGCTGCGAAAGGCAATATGGATACGACAGCAAACACTTCAACACCTGCTCCAGACCAGCAACAACAAGGTGAAGAAGTAACACCTCCTGCGCCTAAGACCGTCTATTCCTTGGCCGCGGCATCGGCAAATCAAAAGGATATCACGATTTCTACCTTTACGGATATTCCAACTGCCGTACAAGCTTCCGATATGCCGATTCCTGCTTTCGAGCGCTTACCGGAAGGATTTTCACTCATTTCGTTGTCCCTTCAATATGAATCGCAAACCAGCAAGCACGTCATTGGAACAACGGCTGTTTATGGGAATGGTTCAGACCAAATCAGTGTTGAAGTAAAGCCTGTCGAAGAAAATAAGCAACTTTCTATCCCGGGAGTTTTCGCCAACCGCCAATTGTTTTCGGTGAACGGCAATCAGGCAATCGGTGTAACCTATCAACTGCCGCCGTCCAGCCCAGCCAATGAGCATGCTGTTCACTTCATCAACGATTCAAACAATCAACATCTCTACGTCATCCTTTCTGCTCATAGCGGTACACTTGATCGTCTGATTGAGATGGCGAAGAGTACGAAATGGAAGAAGTGATCCGCAAACGCTAAGAAGCTCTCCCTTTGAATAGGAAGAGCTTCTTTTTTGCGCGGACTAAGTCGTCACGTCCCGCTTTACAAACATTCCATAGGCCACGATCAAACCGGCTACCCCCCATACCGTAAGCACGGTAAGCGAGAACGGAAGGGTCATTCCTTTGATCGGAGGCAGTGAACCCGCCAGATAATCAGTGATTTGCAGGTTGACGATGAAGAGGTATTTGGCTTGCTCCCACGAGGAAGCCATCTGGGTAAGAATCGTTCCGCTGATCAACGCGGCCATCATAATCCCCATCCCAGCTGCCGCGCTGCGCACCAATACCGAGACCATAAAGGTAATCGTGCCAACCACGAGACAGACATACCAGCCAAGCCCGTATTGCAACAGCAGATATTGCCACTGTGGGAGCATGAAGACATGAGAAGTATCCAACTGCCCGCCCACGACCCTAAACCCGGTCAAGACAGGCATATCCCAACCGCGATAGCCGAATACCACTCCAGAGATGAGATACGACATGACGAGCGCCAGGATGACCGTTAACGAGGTGAAGAGAATCAGCGTCAGAAACTTACTGGTGAGAATCTTCCACCGTCGGACTGGTCTGGTGAGCAATAGTTTGATTGTCCCTTCACTATGCTCCGCCGAGATCAAGTCGACCGCCAAAACCACAATGGTCATGGGCAAGAAAAGCGCGACTGCCTGATCCATGAATTCGCGCGAGAATGTAGGTCCTCCCGGCGCATCTGGGTTAATATCGTGATCGAGGTAGTATTGTTGTTGCTGAATATTGATTTTGATCCATTGCCGCCATTCTTCTGGAAGCCGACTGGAGGACAAGCGATTCGTCATATCAACGATTTTCTGCTGGAGCAAGGGACGCCAATCCGAGGTCCCCATCCGCTCCTGTGCGGTCAGGACCGATTTGTACTGCGCATAGGTGAAAATCGGGATAATGATCGCCAGGATGAGAATCACCACCAGAAAGCGGCGACGTTTCAACAGCTTCAAGGTTTCATTATGGATTAAATCAATCATTCTACCGCCCATGTGAATCACCTCCCGTCAAGGATAAGAAGAGGTCTTCCAGCGTAACCGTCTTGGAGCCGATGCCTTTGGGAGGGATACCTGTTGCCACAAGCTTCTCATTTGCCTTGGCGATTTGCTCTCGATCCATCCGACACTTCACCGTCTGCTCCCGCGTAATCCACGTCTCAGTCACAAAAGGAAGCTCTTGCAGCGCGGTTTGTCCCGCTTCTAGCTGATCCAGTTCGAATTCCCATTCCACCTGATCCGCAAACTGTTCCATCAAGGTCTGAACCAATCCTACAGAGATGACCCTGCCTTTGTTAATAATCGCCACCCGATCACACATCATCTCAATCTCGCTTAGCAAGTGGCTGCTAATGAACACCGCCAGTCCTTCTTCTACGGCCAGCTTGCGGATAAATTGGCGAAGTTCGCGAATCCCGGCAGGATCAAGTCCGTTCGTCGGCTCATCGAGAATCAATACTTTGGGCTTATGTAAGAGTGCCTGCGCAATTCCCAATCGCTGGCGCATACCCAGCGAGTATGTCTTGACCTTGTCATCAATCGCTTCCCGCAAATCAACAAAATCAATCAATTCTTCAATCCTCTCAAGCGATACTTTGCTGCTCATTCGGGCCAAAAGCTCCAGATTCTCTCTTCCGGTCAGAAATTTATACAGCTCCGGGTTCTCCACGATGCACCCCACCTGAGAGATCGCTTTAGGAAACTGTTCGGTGAGGGAGTAGCCGCCAATCAATACCTCTCCCGCATCTGCGCTGGCTAATCCAACCAACATGCGGATGGTCGTTGTCTTACCGGCTCCGTTCGGTCCAAGAAATCCAAACACTTCTCCCGCGATCATATCGAATGAGATATCCTGAATGATCTTTCGCTTGCCGATCGTCTTTTGTAAGTGAGAAACGGATAAAACCACTTCCGACATACCTGCTCACCTTCTCGCCTAATCTTTAAGACAGTTGTTTCCAAAGTGATTTTAGTATAACATGCACTCATATAAAAACGAAAAAGGAGGACACTTCCGTGCGCCCCCCCCAAGGAAAACGAGTCAATCGAAGTCACCTGTTATGGCGAAGTGTAGGTATTCTCGCCTTGCTATCTTTTCTGATCCTGCTTACAGGTTTTGGTCTCTCGCTTCATCCAGAGACCCTGGCCCCAGCCAAACCCCAGCTTCCCGAGAGCGGAAACACGAATCCCTCGGCCAAGCCCGCTCCGCTTCCCACAGGAACGCTTAACATCGTTTCACTCGGCGATTCACTGACCAGAGGGACTGGAGACGCCGATGGATTAGGATATATAGGTCGACTGCGCCAGTCGCTGGAAAAAGAGAAAAAACAGCCGATTACACTGACGAACCTTGGGATTAACGGATTGAAATCAGCTGGACTCCTTGACCAACTCAATCAATCACAAGTCCAGAAGCTCCTAGCCCAAGCCAATATCATCACCTTCACGATTGGCGGCAATGATTTGTTCCAGTCAAGCGACACCCTGCAACAGCTGGACAAAAAGAAAATAGAGCAAGCTACCCTTGCTCTACGTAAGAACTACACACAGATCCTCCAAAAGCTTCACCAATACAATCCTAACGCGACCATTATCTACATTGGGCTGTATAATCCGTTTGGTGATACAGAAGCTGCCGCAGATACAGCGGGTCCGGTCATCGCCTGGAATTACGAAGCCAGTCAGATCGCCGCAAACTATAATCACGTGCTGGTCGTTCCTACCTATGATTTGTTTTACCAGAAGGAGCGCCAGTATCTTTATACCGACCATTTTCATCCCAACAGTGATGGCTACGCTCGTATCGCTGAACGAATCCTGCGCGCATTGCAGTAATCAACCGGCTGATTGCTCTGGCTTAAGCGCCTCCATCTGTTTGCCTGTGCTTCGCTGATACTGTTGTTGTCCCCACCAGTAGAATAACGTGCTGCTAAGGGAGATAACAGCAACCAGCAGAAACAGCGGAGAACCGCCATAGGAAGTGAGTATAATCCCGCCAATCCATGGCCCGATAAAATGCCCCAGGTTGCTGAAGCTCTTGGCCCCGTAATAGGTGCCGCGCATTTTGGTTGGCGCCAGTCGATCAATAAACACGTCTGATGCGGTAAAGGTCAGGATTTCACCGAAAGTAAAGAACGCCATCGATACGATAAAATATGTCCAGTTATTGGCGTAAGCAAATCCGATATCCCCGATGGCGTACATGATATTCCCCACCAAGATGCTTTGGAGGGGAGTTCTTTTTTCACCCCAGCGAGTAAAGGGAATCTGCATAACGACGACCACGATCGCGTTGACACTCATCAGGATGGAGAACAGTTTGACCCCATCCGCCATTGACATCTCCAGGAATTTGGAGAGACTTCCGGTCATTTGCGAATAGCCGATCGCCCCCAGAATACCTCCCACGATAAAGAGACGGAAAGCGGAATCCTTGACCACGACATCCCAAGCTCCTCGAAAGGTAATTTGTTCTTTCTTCTGTCCCTCAATCTGCTTGATCCCGAAGCGATTTAAGAGAACCTGCAAGCTGATGACATAGATCAGATAAATAATGGCTGTGACCACGAATGGTAATGCGCTTCCCTTTACAGCCAGCAAAGCACCAATGATCGGCCCCACCGCAACCCCAACGTTGATGGCGGTGTAGCGCAGCGAGAATACCCGAAACCGTCTGTCCGGCGTCGTCAAATCCGCCATCAAAGCCTGTGAAACCGGCTCGTAAAACGATCGGCACAGCCCGCTTAAAATGCTGAGCAGAAGGAAGAACAGCGTACCGCTCCCAAACGCAAAGCCCAAAAATACAAACGTCCAGACGTACAGCGCCATCATCATCACACGCCTGCGCCCAATGATTTCGGACAACGTCCCCCCGACAAAGCCTCCAATCGTTCCAGCGAGCGGACCCGCGCCAACAATCAGCCCAATGGTTGGCAAATCCATACTGGTTGTTTTTGATAAATATATCACCAGAAATGGCATACTCATGGATCCAGCCGCCCTGACTAAAACAGTCCCGATCAAAAGCGAATGAATGATGGGATGAAACTCCTGTAAAAAATGACGAACCCTACCCAAGCTCTCCACCCCTTCAAACTGTCTGTTCAAGAAGGTCAACAGTACAGTTTCTCGGATTTTTCCTTATTGTAGAGAGCGAGATTAGGTTCGTCAATTCATTATTTAGATTTTTTTAACAAGAAATTATTTTTTGTTAACTATTCTGCTGACCGTTCAAGCTTCTCGATCAGCTCGTTCTGCTCGTTCCACTTCACTGCGCGGTAAATGGCATCGTGATAGAAACTGAACCACGCATGATCTCGAATTCCTTCCTTGATCCACTTTTCCTTGGCAAATATCGAAGTCATCGGATAGTCGTCGTAAGCCATCACCCAGAGTGAATTCTGATGGGCGTGTGTTGGCAGTATATCAGCCAGATGAAGAAGCTTCTCCCCTTGACTTTCCAGTTGAACGATGGCATGTCCATAGCTGTGTCCGCCAGTATGGTGCATCGTAATACCAGGCAGAACCTCTAAGTTTTCACCGAATGTGATGACTTGAGACTGGATTGGCTTCCAATTCTCTTCCCAATACGTGTTGCGCGAACGAATATTGGGACTTTGCATCTCTTCCCATTCCAACTCTTGCACATAGATTGCGGCATTAGGAAAAGTCGAATACAATTCTTCTCCATTCCTTGAAACGAGTCCGTTGGCATGGTCATAATGCATATGTGTCATCAGTACCTTATCAATATCCCGTGTCGTAAGTCCCAGTTCATTCAGCGAGTCTTCAATTCTCGCTTCCTCCGCCAATCCGTAGTTGCGCTTCTGCTTCTCATTCAGTCGGTTCTTCCCAATTCCCGATTCGATCAAGAGATTCTTCCCTTGTGTCTGGATCAAGACCGGATCAGCCCGAAGAGGTATTTGATTGAATTCATTGCTCGGATATCGCTTGCTCCAGAGAGCCTTGGGAACTACCCCGAACATGGCGCCTCCATCCAGTTGTGTTAGACCGCCTTGCAGCCAGAATAAATGAAAATCTCCTATTTTCAATTGATCCATTGTGTCTTGTCTCCTCCAGTGGTAACTATGCACCTATTATCACAAACTTCAGTAAAAAAAATAAGCCACCAGGCACAAGAAACAACCGGTGGACGAACCTCTAGTTTTTTTCGGAAAGTGTAACGGTTTGGAGCAAAGAAGACACTTCAAGCGAAATGTCACTGGATACGGCTTGAATCATCAAATTAGACTCTGAATTTTTATGAGTTAATGATAGCTGAGCGATTTTCTCATTTTCCTTATAAAGACTAATCATCGTTTCACCAGGTTGAGAGGATCCGCCAGCAATGACTTTATAGCCGGGTGTTAGATAGAAGATCCAGCCTTCCACATTAATTGTTTTGTCTTTACAATAAAGGAAATGACGTTTCCCCAACAGGATTCCGTTTTCACTCACGACCTACACCAGCCTCTCCTACTTATCTCTAATTATGTAGTGTCCTCATTATTTAACACTGAATTCCCCTGAAAAGGAAGTCTTTCGACAAAACCTCCGAAATCTTGACACGGCTTGTGATTTATAATACAGCGATATAACCTTTTCTATTAGTAAAATTCAGTATAAAATATATTATCTGAAAGTAACTGATGTTTGCAAATAATTCTGGAAAATGGAGTGACGTCATGGAACATGATTCAACTCATCAACCACCATCCCAACGTTGTATGACCTTGACGCACCATGCTTTTGGCACGAGAATTCATTTTCATAAGAAAACATGGAAGTATTTCCATCAAAGTTTGATGATTGATCGGCTGAATAAGTGGCAGCAAGTGGCCTCTGGAGAAAACTTTCGACAATTGATCGAATGGTCTGTTGACGGGGATAATCTGTATGCATCTTTACCACCAGTTCCAGAAAAATATCTTCCGCTTTCTTACATAAATAATGTAGAACTGGATAATTTGGCTAAGATCAAAATCATTATCTCCCTAACAGATGCGCTTGCCAAGTTACATAAGAACCAGTTTTTTATGGGTTTTCTGTCACCCGAGCTGATCTATTTTCACCCGCAGAATCATACGGTAATCCTAGATGTCCAGCCTTATCCTTCCGCCTATCCGTTTGTGAATAATTTACTGGACGATTTTCCGTACATTTTGTTTTCCAGCTATTCTCGGAAACATGAAATGACTCGTGTCTGTGATTTCTACTCCATCGGCATGATGATTCAATGGGTGTGTGGCGGTCGCTTGCCCGATAAACATCGCATGGTGAGTGGAACGCTTCCGCAGAATATTCATGTATTGTGTCATCGTTTAATCGTGATGCCGGAAAGCTTCATCTCGGTCGAGGAGATTATGGCTGACCTATTGGCCCTTTTGGATCAGCCCTCGCATGCGATAAACGACTTCCATATCGAGACAGACGTGAAATGGCTTCATCCGATGGTTCCTCCGATTGATCGCAGGAGTCAACAAGCGCTCCGGTCTTTCCTCCGGTCGGAAGGATTACAGGTAATGGGGATCATTTGTGAAGATGAGGTCACGCGTCTCAACGTTCTTCGCCATCACGTCATGGAGGTTCTCGAATATCACTTTTTCTTTACGATTCGTTGCAAAAATCTGCCCTTCTCTACCCTTCGCGAATCAATTGAACGAACGCTGTACACGGCCTATCGATACCTGCCTGAAACAAGCAGTAAACTCCGTGGGCTCACACGCAAGTTCGAACACCTGTTAAGCAGTCACTTTGAAGGCAATGATTTGATTCACTCTTTGGCAGATTGGTTGTACTCCTTCTACACGGAGATCCTTCCCTTGTTTCAGCTTCAGAGCTTTTATTATCTGTACGAGGATTCGGAACTTCTCGATGAAGACTCTCAGCGTGTATTTCTGTTATTTTGGCAACGCTACGGCGCTCGCGTCACAGGTCTTCACGCTATTTTTAACGGGACAACTCGTCCAAGTCTGTTTCAAGCGGCATCCTTTTTCACGATTACCTTGGGCCAAAAAGAGACCAAGTTGTATCACAGCCTGTTAATCTCGCAATTTGGCCGTGCGGAAGACTCCCTGTTGTTCCTGTTGTCTGAGTGGATGATGGAAAAACAAATCGAGTACCATCATTGCCCGATGATTTTGGACGAGCTTATCCATACTCGAGGTATCCAACTAACGAGAAATGGTTGGGCTGCAACTCCTACATGCAAACAGGTATTGGCCGAGCTTGATATCCATCATTTAATGGATCAACGACTGAACAGCTTACATGAGCAAGAGTTGGAATTATTACGGGTTTTTGCCTGCATGCCACACCCGATACGAGCGAGAACTATTTTTGCAGCGAACGATCTGGATGACACTCACTTTTTCCCAATGTTGAGAAAGCTTGCGCGATCCGGTCTTGTCCTGATTTTCTCCGAGGACAGCCTATTTATCCCATTCGATGTAACCCAGCGTTTATTGCTTGATTTACCCATTGGAAGTAAGGTCGCCTATTATCGAAAAGCCCTGCCGCTGTTGCAAAAAGTTGGCTTTATCTCTTACCCTACACTGATTGAGATTGCTCGTCTCGCCGAGGAAAGTCGGACCGAGTATTTTTACTTGATTAAGTACTATCGACGAATTCGCAACCTGCTGACTGTTGATCGCAAACGTCTGCTCATTGAGGATATCAAACAATTACAACACAAACTGCAACGCACCAAGATTATTTGTTGGGATCGATTGCTCTGTCAGCTGTATATGCGGCTGAATATGTACCCCCAAGCGGAAAAGGTAGCAAAATCAATTGTGAAGCGAACCAAGTCAGGCATCGATCGTTTTGTGCTGATGCGGATCCATCTCTTTACCAATCAGCTTGATCTAGCAGCGGTCAAAGAAGAATTATTGGAATTCCTGTTGGACCCTACACAAACCCTAATCGAAAAGGTATATGCGACCATTCTCTTGAACTATATCGATTTCTTTGCTCCGCTCCACCGCGAAAACGCTGAAATCATTCATCGCGCGTATTTGAATGTGTTTTATCCTAACCGGCACCGTCTTTCTACGCGTACCTTTGCGGAGCTTAGCATCAACTATACGATTGTTTTGTTTCAGTACTTCCCTGAGCTGGAGGAATGGGCCGCCGCACTGCTGGATAAGATCGAATCGACATTAGAAAGAACCCCGCACCAGGATTTGATGATCGAGTTATCCAATTCCTTTATTTTCCATAGTGATATTCGCTTGTCCCGTCGTTACATTCAGCGTTGTCTGGACATCTCCAAACGGTATGGATTTAAAGGAAAGGAACAAATCAGCCATCTCAACGGCATGGAAATTTCTCTTTATCAAGGTGACGCATCCAGCTATCGGTATCATATGCTCAATGTGCCACAGGTTGATGAGTTAAGACGCAAGGATTTACTGGAGCAATATCATACCCATCAGCTCTTATACTCCTGTGAATGGGAGCAATGGTCACAGTTTGATGAGATCTACGTCCAGCTGTCTAAACAGCAATCAACCAATTTCACCAACTTCATCATGGAGGTGTATTCTCGCTACTCGACCTATCGACAGGGCAAAAAGTTGCCTTCTCCTTGCGAATGGGAGCAACCGAATGAATACACACTTTTCATCGACGGTCTCTATCAGGCCCAAACAGGCAATGTGGATCAAGCATGCGACTATTTCAGACAGAGTATCGCTGCGAATGGTTATCGTTTGCAAACGGGCTGGTCTTATCGGGAAATGGTCGATTTGCTGCTCAAACACAACAGACTTGAAGCGGAAGAGGAATTGGAGAATTTTGAGGAGTATCTCAAAAACTACGGGTATGATGTTTTCTGGCCTGACTTGCACCGCGGATATGCTGATCTGACGATGCAAAAAAGAGACTTGCAGCGCTCGATGCTCTATCTGCGTCGCGCCGCCAATGGCTATCAGTTAATCGAAAAGGATCACCGGAGCAAGTCTCTCACCGTCAAATTGGCCGAGGTTGTTCAGCCTGACTACATTCCTTGTGACTCGGTGATGCGCGCTGACCCCACTGTCCAACGATTGATGGAAGAACGCACGCAGCTTTTAGACCAATCTCTTGATCTGCAAATTATCATTCAATTGAGTGAGCAGGTAACCGAATCGCTGGAGCTTACCAACACGTTTCAGAAGCTGTCCAACTCGTTGTTCCGTTATTTTCCGGTTACGCATACGGCGATCTCTTGCAATCTGTTTTACCAAAAGGAAACGCTGTTCTACTCCGCGATCGGCTTGATTGACAAGAACGAGCAGCTGGTGTTCCAGAAATCCAAACAATCGAAGTCTCAATATGAGTACATGCTGTATCAGCAGGGTGACGAGTTCATCAAACTTAACGTTTACGCCAATGACCTAGCCGATACCAAGCGTCTTCATATGGAACATTTTCTTTCTTTTATTAAGCCGCACATCGCCAATGCGCTACACTATATGGAAATGATGATCGACAACCTGACAGGATTCTATCAACGAAGATTCTTCCTTCGTAAGCTGCGTGAAGAGTTTGAGGTATCACAACGGCATGGGCTTGACTTATCACTCATCATGATCGATATCGACAACTTCAGGAGAGTGAACGAGTATGGCCATCAGGAAGGTGACAAGGTGCTTCGTGAACTGGCTGATATGCTCCGCTCGCTTCTTCGCAAGAACGACATCCCGGGACGCTTCGGTGGCGAGGAATTGCTACTGATTCTCCCCAAGACGGATGGCAAGGTAGCCTTGCAGCTTGCCGAACAGCTTCGACAGCAGATCGAAGAAGAGTTCGCGATCGGACGTCCTTATCAGGTGACGATTAGCGCCGGTGTAGCATCTAGTGAATTATGTCAGGCCAAAAATATCGAGGAGCTCATCCGCTTTGCGGACAACGCGGAAATCACTGCCAAAACCACTGGAAAGAATAGAGTGGTGGCAGCATGGGAGACTCTCGCATCCCTTGAGTAAAATGACAGTATGAACGAATAGCAGCCACTACTCCTCTAGCCTGTTGAGGAATAGTGGCTGTCTGACGTTTTGGTCCTAAATTAAAATATGTCCTCCCTCCACATGAAGAACCGTTCCGGTCACAAAACGATTTTGCAGCAGATATAGTACACTCTGCGCAACATCTTCCGCTTGACCAATTCGTTTCACTGGAAGTTTGTTTCCCACCGTAGCGTAGAAGTTACTGCGGGCTTCTTCTGGCATTTTACTGCGGGAAGGGGTATCAATGATCCCGGGAGAAACGATGTTCACACGGATGGGAGCAAGCTCTAACGCCAAGGTCTGTCCCAGATTCGATACAGCCGCATTGACTGCGCCTAGAGTTGACGAACCAACCATCGATTTGTAGGCGACAACCCCGGAGAATAAGGTGATCGAGCCAGTTGGCTTTATTTTCGGAGCACCGTATTTGGCCGTGTAGTACTGACCCCAGAATTTGTTTTCAAACAGCTGTCTGGCTTGGGCTGTATCCGTTTCGAGGAAAGGACCGCCAGATGTTTCTGCCGCGCTAACCACAAGATGATCGAACGAGCCGATTTGTTCAAAGAAAGCGTGTACCTGCCCTTCTTGCGTGGTATCCAGTTGATGGGCCACAGCTCTTGCTCCTAAATGATCAGTCGCCTGCCGTAATTTATCTTCGGAACGGCTGGCAATGATGACCTCCGCTCCTTGCGCGATCACTTGTTTAGCGGTTTCCAAACCGATTCCGGAGCTTCCACCAATAATGACAACCTTTTGATCTTGCAGCATGTTGATTCCTCCCTCTTAAATCCTATCTAAATAAAACATTCAGAACCGATTTCAGATGCTTTTCCAGTTCGGATACAAATTGATTGATCTGAGGATTTTTCACCACATCATAGCAAGCGAAACTCTTGAACGGCTTCATTCCAAGGAACTTCTGGGAGCGATGCAGATGGCTTAAAGCATCTTCCAGACTGTTCCCTTCAAAAAAGCGCGCTGGATCATTGAACGCTTCTTCAGGAGCATTCCAGGTGGTTGAAAACATATAGTTTTTATCCGTCAACATTCCACCCCGCCCATATTGGTCACCGCCCTTAAAAAACAATCCGTAAGCATAAACCTCATCCATATAGGTCTTCAGCAATCCCGGCACACTGAACCAATAGATTGGGGTTTGGTAAATCACAAGATCGGCCCATAAAAACTTTTGTTGTTCTTCTTCGATGCTGTAACCATTTTGAATAATGGTGGTTTTTACTTGATTCTGTTCACTTAACAAACTCACCATCTTGTCCGTCAGGGTCTTGTTCAACTTTCCTTCCGCTGAGCCGTATTGTTGATGACCGTTAATAATAAAGATATTTTTTCCCATGGTGAATACCTCTACCTCCTCAAAAGATTGAATTCCGCTTCATAAGTATCATAATTACATTTGCTTCATTAAGGGAAGTAGTGATATTTAATTCATATAGTTTCCGTAAAGTTACTATTGTGATATAGTAAAGAAAATACTCACAAGAAAATCTTCAAAAAAGGAAAGGAAAGGATGTTTCCATGAGTGGTACTGAATCGGTTGTACTAACAAAAGGAGCACCTGGTGAACCTTGCCCTATTGCCAAGACACTTGACGTGATTGGGACGAAATGGACTTTTTTAATTATTCGCGATCTGCTGATTGAAGGAACAATGCGATTCAGCGACTTATTGAAATCGATGGATGGAATCAGCCCGAAGACGCTTTCGCTCCGCCTGAAGGAGCTAGAGGATCATGGAATCTTGGAAAGAAAGGTATATCCGGAGGTCCCGCCGCGTGTGGAATATACGCTCACGGAAAAAGGAAGGCAACTGGAAGGTATTTTTATTGAATTGAAGAGATTTGGGTTAACTTTATAAGGCATAGCAAAAGGCATCCATCTTCTGAAGTGGATGCCTTTCATCGTGAATTGTTTTCTCCTGAGGAAACTTCGGGTCCTCTAATGATTGCTCGCATACTTAAATACTCCATTCACCTTTTGCAGCACAAATGTATGTTCTTCGGCGCGGGTGAAGGTTTCTTTGTTCGGGGATACGTACGTGGTTTCATACATGGCTTTAAATTCAAAACTTTCCGCGCTAATTGAGTTAACACTCAAACGATCGATCTTCACGGCCACTTGATTTCCAAGGCTCTTCTTGGCGATTTTGAATACATTGTCCGCAGCCGTACCATCTGGAACGTACAATTCATTGATTCGCTTTTTAAGATCTGTTTCGTCCGTCGCTTCATTCAGCTTTTGCTGTTTCGTAATCCACTCCGTCGCTACCTTTTTCATCTCATCATCCGAGATTGAGCTCTCGACCTTTTGCGATGTTGTGGAATGGCTGCATCCGGCAAGCAGTATGAGAAGCGCAATCAACAGCACTAGCGGCTTCCATCTCATGATTCATCATCCTTTATGTATGATTGCAGAATAAAAAATTTCCCTTTCCTACTCTATTGTAAATAAAAGGCATAAAAGTGGCAATAAATGAAATTGTTGGATAAATTAAGATGCCGGAAACAAAAAAAACCGTTTGATCGCAATGTCAAACGGGAGCATTGTTTATTCGATTGAATTTTGGCTTTATGCTTCTGACTTGTCAGCCTTAGACATGAGAAATGGCAAGAACATGGCCAACACTGAAACAGTTGTTGTAAAGACCAATTCCACAAGCAGAATTCCTTCCATGCTGATCGCCCCCATCACGAATCGTTAGGTTTGCTCCAACAGTTACAAGGTCATCACCTAGAGGATCGATACCGATTGCCTATTACGATCATTTCTGCAGTTATTTCGCCCGCATAAATTCTAACAATTCTGTTAATTTATATTTTCATTATATCGTCACATTTATCGCTTGACAAGGTGTTGTTTGTTGAACTTCTTTCGTTGCAGCTATAATCTCCACGTTCTTTTTCTCTTGGCCTAAGCCAACCAAAAAGGAAGCGGGTCAAGCTCCAAGCTCCACGCTTCCTTTTTCATTCAAAATGTGTACTTTTGCCTGACTAGATTTGACGCGCAATCCATGTCCCTTCATAAATCGCTCGCTTCGCGTCAAGCTCGCCAGCTTCCTTGGCTCCCCCAATGATATGGACACGTAAGCGACCTTCCAGCTCTTCAGCTAAATGACGATTCGGATTCGCTCCAGCAGCCATAATGACCGTATCGGCTGGAATCAGTTTCTCTTCACCGTCTTGGTGTATCACGACACCCTCTGGGGTAATCTCCTTGTAGTCGATTTGCGTCATCATTTCCACTCCGTGATGCTTTAGAGTGGCAATTGTCGCCCAACGCGTTGTTTTCCCCAATCCAGTACCCACATGCTTACCTCGGCGAAGCATGGTAATCTTACGTCCACTAGCGGCATAGCGTTCTACGTTCTTCGGATCAAGTATATGATAGCCGACCAGGTAAGGCCTCGCCTCGCTTGGAACCCCTCCACTAGACAAAAGCAGGTGGGACAAGTCGCAGGCGATACCTCCCGCACCGATGATGACCACACGACGACCTACGCGGGCTTTTCCTTCAAACACCTGAGAATAGTTCACCACATGCGGCAGGTCGGCACCTTGAAGGGCTGGCGTACGTGGTGTCACACCAGTAGCGACAACGACTTCCGCAAAATTCTCGACGACAAGTCTATCCGCTGTCGCAACCGTGCCCAAGCGCAACTCCACCCCTAGATTATGTAAACGAGTTCGATAATAGCGAAGAGTCTCATTAAATTCCGATTTCCCTGGAACTTGCTTGGCGTATTGCAATTGTCCGCCAATCTCCGTTGACTTCTCGAACAAGACAACTTCGTGTCCGCGTTCGGCGAGCACCCGCGCCGCTTCCAAACCAGCGGGACCTGCGCCGATGACCGCTACTCGTTTCTTCTCGCTTGCCGGCACTAACGGCAAATCAAGCTCGCGTCCAGCTACTGGATTGACGATACAAGAAGCTGGCTTACCCGAGAACACATGATCCAGGCAAGCTTGGTTACAGGCGATACAAGTATTCACTTCGTCAAACTGTCCTGCTCCGCTTTTGGCTACAATATACGGGTCCGCCAAAAATGGACGAGCCATCGAGACCATATCAACAGAGTGAGTGCGCAAGATTTCTTCCGCAAGACGGACATCGTTAATCCGGTTGCTGACGACAACAGGTATATCGACTACGGATTTAATTTGTTGCGCGACCCATACGAAGGAGCCACGTGGCACCATCATCGAAATCGTCGGCACCTGGGACTCATGCCAGCCAATCCCTACATTCAAGGCATCCATGCCTGTTTGCTGGAGCATCTGAGCGAACCTCAGGGTCTCTTCCATCGTCGTGCTCTCTGGCATCAAGTCAAGCCCGGACATGCGGAAGATCACCGGATACGCTGGCCCAACCGCTTCTTTCACCCGACGAGCAATCTCTACGCCAAACCGGCTGCGGCGCTCAAAGTCTCCGCCCCATTCATCTGTTCGTTTATTGGTTAATGGGGATAGGAACTGGTTGATTAGATATCCCTCAGAGCCCATGATTTCAACCGCGTCAAATCCCGCCCTTTTGGCGCGCACAGCTCCATCCACAAAATCTTGAATGGTCTTTTCCACTTCTTCACCTGTCAACTCACGTGGTGTCGTTGTGTTAATCGTAGCCCGAAGCGGTGACGGTGCCACTGGATCAAGTCCTGTTTTTTCCTTATACGCATAGCGCCCTGTGTGAAACAATTGCAAAGCAATGCGCCCGCCCTCCTCATGTACGGCATCGGCGATGATACGCGCCTGCTCAATATGATCGTCGTAGTAAATATTTAAGTATTCTGGACCGATTCCCCCTTCAGGAGATACGGCGATCCCGCCTGTCACAATCAATCCGGCGCCGCCTTTGGCTCGTTCCGCATAAAATGCGGCAAGACGCTCCATCCCGCGATCCATTCCCTCGATTCCAACGTGCATCGACCCCATCAGAATCCGATTAGGTAAAGTAAGCGCTGCCAATTGAATGGGTTCAAGTACTCGGTTAAGTTGCATAGAGAATCCCCTCCACACTTTGAATGAATACTCATTCATATTCTTTGTGCTAACAATTCTTGAAGAAACTTTGAAAATCCTTCTTTTGGGTTTGGTTTTCCGTTTATTTATCCAAATATTCTGTCCCCCTTGAAATTTATCTTTGGTCTCAAACTTGAATGCGAACAGATACCCATGTAGACTATGCCTTAGATAGAAAAGTGGAGGGATACTCGAATGGAGAAAATTGGATTTATTGGCCTTGGAACAATGGGTTTGCCGATGGTGCGCAATTTGCTAAAAGCCGGATTTCGTGTTCATGTCGTATCAAGAAATCGCGGACCAATTGAGACGGCTGTCAATATGGGTGCAGTGGAAGCGGCAAATCCTCGTGAATTAGCGGAAGAAGTGGATATTCTTCTCACATGTCTGCCACTTCCCCCGTCCATCGAAGAAGTGTACTTTGGCGCGAACGGTATTCTGGAGGCCAATTTAACCGGTAAACTGATCATTGATCACAGTACGGTTAGCCCCTTGATGAACAAACGCTGCCACGAAGCGATTCAAGCCAAAGGTGGCTCTTATATGGATGCCCCAATCAGTGGAGGCCCAATGGGTGCGGAAGCTGGCACATTAGCCATCATGTGTGGAGGCAGTCGAGCGGATTACGAGCGAGCACTGCCCGCTTTTGAAGCGATGGGTAAAAATTTGTTCTATATTGGCGAGATTGGCAGCGGAAGCATCGTGAAGTTAATGAACAATTATCTGATTGGCGTACATACCGCAGCCTTGGCTGAAACCTTTTTGTTGGCGACAAAAGCTGGCGTGGACACGCAATTGCTCTACGATGTGCTTGCGGTGAGCACAGGGGACAGCAAAATGCTGCATCGTATTGTACCACTGGTCCACCAACGCGATTTTGTCGCACGTTTCAGTAATGAGCTGCTGCATAAAGATATGAAGCTTGCTACAGAACTGGCACAATCCTATGGAATGGACATGCCCATCAATCAACTCGCTGAGCAAATGTACGAGCTTGCCAAAGAAAAGTATCCAAAAGAAGATATGGCCGCCTTGTTCAAAGTATACGAAGAAAAAACAGGACTGACTGTTAAAGCGAAATCACAAGACGCTCTTGTTTAATCTAATGGAGAAATGCAAAGGGACAGCATATTTACAGGCTGTCCCTTTTGATTATTAATTTGTTATAGTCGAACAAGCTTCCCCACTTCTTGGGCGCATTTGGCAAGAAGCTTCTGTGAAACGGCTTCCTCTTGCTCATCAAGACTGATTAGAAAGAAGTAATTCACAATCCACTCCGTTTCCAGTATTTCTGTTGGAGAGGCAAACCGTTTTTTCTCGGTAACGGTTGCTCCTTCAACAATCTGGGCCATTTGCTCCCACCATGTGGAGACGCTTCTGGGTTGGTCCTCTGTTGACCTGTAAATCACTTCAACCTCCACTTCGCATGTTTCCTCGTCAATCGGATACAAATGAATATGTGCGATTGGGTCATCCGAGTGTTCATTGGAAACGAATTTCAGCTCGATCTCATGCGCGTCTCCCGCATCATAGACAGACTGCTCTGACTTGAGTAGGATATCGGCTACTTGCCCTTCTTGTTGTAAATATTTCTCCAGGATTTGCACCATTTTTTCCAGCATGTATGTTTCTCCTTTTCAAAACTATCTCAAGTTTATTGTAGTAGAAAAATTGTCTAGTCACCACCGCCACCTCCGCCGTCTCCACCGCCTCCTCCATCTCCACATCCACCATCTCCAGAGCCGCCATCAAACCACCCGCCAAACCATCCGCCTTTCGAGCCGTCTGAGCAGTTCGAATGGTGATTGGGTCCACTGGAGTCCGTATAACTATAGATTCCTGAATCACTTGAATTATTCGAGCGAAAACGTTCTTTGCGCATGTTTCTTCCATTTGAGGCAATCAAGCCATATAGTACGATGAAAAGAATGATACCGATTGCTATCCACTCATAGATTTGCATTCTCCTCACTCCTTTTTTCATAGCCTGTCTGTCTAGTTTAACAAAGAAAACTTGGCGATTCCAAGCCTCTGGCGCCGGTAGAACCTTAGTTGTGACGCTCAGGATGAGCTAATGTCGGCGTTTCAACAGGACGTTGAGCTTCTAGTCGACCAGAAAAAACCAGTAACCGCGCGCAGACACGATTACTGGCTTCCTTTCCTCTATGGAGTTGCAGATGGGCCACCCCAGCTTTTTCTGGTGACGAACTCCGTCAGCCAAGCCCGCCGGATTTCTTGGTTAGGGCAGTATCCCAACACGTAACTGTCCCCCCGCATATATTTCTCCTTAATCCATTCCTTGTGCTTCCGAAAAAAGGCTTTCTGGAACTCGATCGGCATCTGCTGATATTCTTCCAGGGCCCCAGGGTTTTGGAGGAAAAACTCTTCATCGTAGACCATCTCATCTTGTTGTTGGCGACTAAAAAGAACCAAAAAGATTAGTACGAGCGCTAGGTTAACCCAAAATAGTGTCATACAAACCCCTCCTCATCCTCTTCGGCTTTAATTTTCAGAAGTATCAGTTTTTATATACTATTATTTTACCATGTTTTATGTGTGAATAAACCCTTGAAATATGAAAAAATCAGGAGGATTTTTGTCTCCTCCTGATTCCTGAAGTTGTTTCGGGTTTTATGCTTTATCCATTTGATCCGTTGGTACCATTGCCTGCAGGGGGAGTTGTATTCGCTCCACCGGGATTGGCGTTTGCCGGCGGTACAATATCCGGTGGCGGCTCTGTTCCGCTACTTTTTGTGTCAGTTCCCTGTTCCGGCTGAGCAGGCGACGCAATATCTGGCGGTGGTGTTGCTGCTGGATCTTGGGATGTTGTTTGTTTGCCAGATTGGGTTGGATCAGTTGATTCCTTCGGCTTAGAAGAATCTATTTTGGATGATACGGTATTATGCTTGCTTGATTTCTTTTTAACTGGATTGCTATTGGCCGTGGCTTCCTGCGGACCTTCACCCGTAACGGAATCATTCAATTCGGCTACAGAATCATTGACACCCATTTGCGTTTGCAAAGTGCTGCGGATTTCTTTCAGTTTGTCAGATGGCAACAAGGTATAACCAATGCTAGCATTCCAGTAGGCGTCGTTTTCCAATGTTTCGATATTGTTGGAATTAACCCCTTTAAAGTTAACCGCCAAGCCTTTGATCTGGTCAGGCGACAAATCTGTATGAACGTGTTGTCCTGCTACCTCAATCACTTTAAAGACCTTCGTAAAGCCCTCAAATGAAGTCATTTTATCCATCACCGCTTTAATGACTTCCTGCTGACGACGGTTGCGGTCAAAATCGTTGGAGAAATATTTCAACCCTCGGTTATCGTGACGGTGGCGAACATAGCCGAGTGCTTGTTCACCATTCAAGGTTTGCAAACCCGGTTCAAGGTTGATGTGCGTATTATCGGTTGGATCATCATAGACTAGCTTGCGGTCGACATTCACTTGGACTCCGCCCAGCTCGTCAATAATAGACTTGAATCCATCAAAATCAACTTCCACGTAATACTGGATCGGGATTCCGAGCATTTGCTCCATCGTCTTTTTGGTTAAGGTCACACCATTTTCCGTCGGTATCTGATTACTCACTTCGGCTTGACGTCGTTCGGCCTCGCCGTTCGCATAGATCGAATTGATTTTATGATAACCCCGATACCCCGGAATCTTAATACGTGTATCCCGTGGGATAGAGAGCATCGTGACCTTCTTGGTAACCGGATCAACAACAGCAGTGATCATCACGTCCGTATTGAGTGACCCCGTTTCCTTCCGAGTGTCTCGTCCTAGAATGACGATGGACATGGGCTTGTCAGAATGGTAGAGGTTATCTACACCGGCCGCCAGTGTTCTAACGCCGTCTCGTTGGTCAGAGCTGGCTGAATTAATTGCGTCATCTACCTTCCAGTAGACGGAAGCAGTAGCTCCACCAGCAACGATCAGCAATAACAATAAACCTAAGGTAAGAATACGCCTCAGCTTTTTCTTTTTTTTCGGCTTAACTGGGCTACGTCTAGTGGTAGCAGCTTGTTCCCGTGCTACTGGTTTAGGCATTCTAATCATTCTCCTTATACAGTCCAGATGGTTATAAAGCCTTTACAGTACTATCATTTATATGTAAACGTTCAAAAAAATCGTACAAGCGGCATTCGACACTTTTTTGGGACAAATACGAATTGGAAGATATCAGTTGATGAGAGGGGATTTATAGCAAAAGACCTGCTAAATATTGTATCATAAAAATGAAAATTTTTGTAGAAAAATGTTTGAGCCTGCTGTCGATTTGACCAGCAGGCTCAAGGATTAGGCACCCATTTTCCTTATGTACTCGTTTTTCGCTTCTTCCAATCGATGGATGTCAATCAACTCGGCAACAGACTGTTTGCTTACCAGCGCTGATTTCGCCATCACCAACCCGTAGGCCGCAAGCTCGATTAAAGAGTCTGTTTTCGTCAAAGCGTACATCACTCCAGCCGTAAAGGCGTCTCCAGCACCCGTAGCCTCTTTACCTTCAGCTTCCAATGCCGATAACCAGACCAATTCCTGATTGTGATACGCGCACACCCCTTCGCCACCCTTCGTGATGAATACATACGCGATCCCTTGATCGTGCAACTTAGCGGCAGCTTTCTCGATATCACTCTTGGTCTCGATATCCATTCCACTCAAAACGGCGGCTTCTTGCTGGTTTAATACAAGGAGAGAAACACCATGCAAGCGCCCTCTCCATTTCAGGGCCTTTTTAGGCGAAACAGGTGCGGCAACAATGGCAATCTTCTCCACATTGGCCGCTTCCAAAAAAGCGTCCATGACATGCACTGGTACATTGGCGTCAATTAAAACACCTGAAACTTTATGTTCTCGAATAAATTCCAACCCTAGCGCTTGATGTTCCTCGGTCCAGGCCTCATTAATCTCCATATCTGCGATCGCCGCGATCATTTCACCCTGTTCATTATGTATCGAAACATATCTTCCTGTCCGTTGATTGGCCAATCGCAGCATGCCTACGGTACTTACACCTCTGCTCGCTGTCAATTGCTTAAGTGATTCCCCATCTGTATCCTCCCCAACCAAGGCGCAAAGCGTAACATCTTCCCCTAAGAGTCCCAGATTCTCCGCCACGTTACGAGCTACCCCGCCTGGTGAGATATGGACAACGCCCGGATTGCTTGTCCCCAACAACAATGTCTGATCTGGTTCTCCCTTGATATCTACATTTGCTGCACCGACCACCAACCAACGACCTTGTATACTCATGTGACTCCTCCTCTTTGACTCTAGGTGATACCATTCCATCATGAAGGAATAAAATAAGACATGAGGAACCTGTAACTCCTCTTATTATAACAATTCTTACCATTAAGTTACATCATTGTCTGAAAATTCTACGGATATAGTGACTTCCTTAAACGTTGGTGGTACATTTTACAGATACAATATAGATAGGAGTGAAAGAACACCCCCATGTCGGCTTCCAATAAAACGGTCTATCAGATCTTGTTTGCGGTCAGTTTGGTTCACCTGCTTAATGACAGCTTACAGGCCGTAATTCCAGCACTACTACCAATTTTACAAAAGAATCTGGCTCTCCAATATTCCCAACTCGGTCTCATTATCCTTGTTGTCAATGTTACCGCCTCAATCTTGCAGCCTGTCATCGGGTATATCACCGATCAGGTCCCGCGTCCTTTTTTACTGCCCATCGCCATGCTGGTATCAGGTACGGGAATGGTCGGGATCGCCTTCGCCACCAGTTATCACATGGTCCTACTCTCGGTGGCCCTCGTGGGCATAGGGTCAGCGGTTTTTCATCCGGAAGCCTCTCGAGTCGCCCATATGGCAGCAGGCCCAAGACGCGGACTTGCCCAGTCCATCTTCCAAGTAGGGGGAAACGCCGGCCAGGCACTTGCTCCTTTAATGACGGCCCTCTTTTTTGTTAGCTTTGGCCAGATGGGCGCTGCCTGGTTTACCGTACCGGCTGGACTAGCATTTATCGTCATGCTATTTATCGCGTACTGGTACAGCAATCAGCATCGTCAGTCAAAAGCCAAACCAGCTCCTATTGCCTTAACGAATAAGTCGGAACGAATGATGGCGCTCAGCTTGCTGGTGCTGTTCGTAAGTGTCCGTTCTTGGATCAGTGCCGGATTGCAAAGCTTCTACCCATTATTTCTGATTAATGTCAAGCACTATTCCATTGATCAAGCCCAGCTCTACACGTTTATCTTCCTGATGGCCGGCGCAATTGGCACTTTTTTCGGAGGTCCGTTGGCGGATCGCTTCGGGAAACGCAACCTGATGATCATCTCGACACTCGGCGCGCTCCCTCTAGCCGTTCTGTTGCCTTATGTTCAAGGATTCTGGGCTTATCCCTTGTTGTTTATCGACGGATTAATCCTGTTGTCCAGCTTTTCGGTCACAGTTGTGTACGCACAGGAGCTTCTACCAGGGCGAATTGGTACAGTCTCCGGTTTGATTATTGGCCTTGCCTTTGGAATGGGAGGGATCGGGGCTTCCATCCTCGGTACTATCGCTGATCATTACGGTTTGCCTCTCGTTCTGACCATTTGTACCATTCTTCCGTCCATCGGTATACTTGGATTCTTTTTGCCCAAGGATAGTACGATTCGCGGTTGGGAAAGAGCTTCATTGCAGGGATAAGATTAGAAAAGAGCAGATGGCCTAATCTCTAGGCGTCTGCTCTTTTGTCTAGCCATCTTTCTCATCCCCCGATCTGGGACATCCAGCGCCATGTCGGAGTATGGCTTTGTTCCTCACTATGGAGATTCATTCCATGCTCTTCAGGTTTTGTGGACAGTGCCTTTAAAAATACCTGTTTCAAGGCCTCAGGATGATGAGTGAAAGGTCGTATGTAAAGTTCGTCTCCCCAGTATAGGCAGGATTTTAGATTCCCATCAGCAGTCAACCTGAGACGATTACATGTTCCGCAAAAATGATTGCTTACCGGATGAATAAGCCCAAAGCTTCCCAACGCATTTGGCAATGTGTAATTTTCGCTTGGTCCATTTCCTATCATATTGCCGGTCATGATTGCTGGGTTTCCGAATTTACTCGCTCGTTCCAATACGGAAATTAACGGCAGATAGTGAGTACGCCACTCATTAGCATCGCTTGCGATTGGCATATATTCAATAAATCGAACATGGACTGGCCGCTGAAGGGTCATGAATAAAAAGTCTTCAATTTCATCATCATTGAATCCTCTCATTAACACGACATTTAACTTTACAGGTGCGAGACCTAATGCAAGACTTGCGTCTATTGCATCCAAAACTCGCTGGATGTCCCCTCCTCTGGTCATCTGTCGATAACGGTTTGGCTTCATAGAATCCAAACTGATATTGACACGTGATAAGCCCGCCTTCTTCAGCACAGCTGCCTTCTCCGCCAAAAATATCCCATTTGTTGTAAGGGCAATATCTTCAATACCTGGTATGTCGGAAAGCAATTTAATTAATTTTTCCAGGTCACGTCGGACAAGTGGCTCACCGCCCGTCAATCGAATCCGTTTCACTCCTAGCTTTGCGGCAACCTTTACGATTTCCCCAATCTCTTCATAACGTAAAATTTCCTTGTGATCGAAAGGACTTGCCGATTCTTCTGGTCTGCAATAGATACATCGTAAATTACAACGATCCGTAACGGAGATCCTCAAATAATCATGAATTCTCCCAAAACGATCGATCAATTGATCCTTACTTATGATCAACACCTCTCTCTAGCAACCGACTTCTTTTAGCTCAGTCCTTAGGGCTGCTTATCATCCATCACATCTGCTGTTAGATCACGGGTCGTTTTTTTGAACTCCTTTAAAGTTTGGCCGAACGCTCTTCCAATCTCCGGCAATTTCTTGGGCCCAAATAAAACCAATGCAAGAATAATAATCAAGATTAATCCCGGAATTGAAATCCTTGGCATGAAAAGTCCCCCTTTTTTTCGTTTGAGTGAGGCCCATCGTCGGTCACGGGCCTCACAGCACCTAGAGTGAAGGTCACCTCATCTCCACATCTACACTTTCGGTTAAGTGAATAATCCCTCAACTTCTAGTCGGCTTTGTTCAGCCCAACTCTGAACGGACTCCATCGTCAAAACCGCCAATATTCGGTAAAAGTCTAATTTGGTATCTTCTACTACCGATTCACAAAACAAGGGAATCCATTTAGCCAGGTGATTCTCCAAAAGATGATGGGCATCCATGAATCCTGCTCTACCCGACCAAGCATGCGCAAGTGCCTCCAATTCTATAGCCACGTGATCTAGAAATTCTGGACACCCTGGCTGAGCATGAAGACCCATCGAAGCGTAGAGTCTACTCACCGCATCAGTAGCTTCTCCCGTAACCATTCCCTCTTCATGCCTTGGTCGTTCCAATTGCCAAACCGCCTCATACGGAGGACAAGGAACTCGTCCCGGTCCAACAAAGAGGCGTTCGTACTCTTGTCTGATCTGATCGCTTTCCTCGGTCAAAGCAACATACAGATTCATTACCAAGTGAATCTTCGGAAGATCAAGCTCGTGCCACAGTTCAATAACACTCCCCCATCTGCCTGGAGTTAACCAATGCTCGATGAACATTTGGTCCGGTGAAGTCCACCAGTTACTGAGAAGTTTGGCAGCCTCTTTTTTCAAGTGGTTTCCCCCCTTACCGACTGACTCCAAGACTCCTCACTGTCCTTCATCGAGCCTTTAATGTTAAGGAAACGATATCCGAGTATCGTAAGTATAGCGATTAAGGCGAGGAGACCAATCAAGATCGCAAGCTCAACCCAAGTTGGCATATATTGCCCGACTAGTTCAAATGACGATGCTCCCAAAGTAAAGGTCCCCACAGATATTCCTGGCGGCAACTGGATAAGTGGATTGGCCATACCAGCGACCACCAACTCTGTTTGAAAAGCGAACACACCCACAAGAATCAGTAAAGCAGCAATCGCAACCAGTCCTACTCTGCGCTTGAGGCTAGGAACAACCAAAATGATGAAAGGAATCGCTCCGCCAATCACCCACTCCAGCCAAAACAGCGGTTCATACCGTCCTCCAGGTAATAAAGTGCTCAAAACCTTGAGATCATCTGGTACCTTATCCCATAAAGTGGTCAGGTAGTCGCAAAACGTCATAAACAAATCAATCGCAAGGCTTACCGCCATCAAAATACACAATGTATTCCATGTTTTTCCGCTTAGCTTTACTGCTTTGATCTTCTCCAGAATCCAAACGATAATCGCCACCAACGCCGTCCCAGAAACAATGGCCGATACAACAAACAATGGAGGCATCAGCGCTGTATTCCAGAATGGCCGGGATATCTGTAACCCGAAAATAAAGGCGGTAATGGAATGCAAGGAAAAAGCCGCCGGCAACCCGATCACAGCTAACGTTTTTAGAGTTCTCTCACGCCCCACGCTATGATTCTTTCCAGACATCAGCCAAAGTTCTACTACAGCCAAAAGGAAGTAAAGTGAAACAATCGTCACGTCCCAAACCATCGGTGACGTAACATGCGCATGCATAAAAAGGTTCAGGATACGATCCGGCCTGCCTAAATCCGCAATGATGGAGAGCCCCGCGACTGAAATACAGACGGCGGCTGTGAGCACGCCAAGTTTCGCCAATGGCCGTAATGCTTTCGCTCCAAATACTTCTGCCGAGGAAGCCACGATCAGCCCACCCGCGGACAGCTTGACAAAAAAAGTGAATGAAATAATGTAGAGCCCCCAAGAGATTACATCCCGCATACCTGTTACACCCAGACCGAATATCAGTTCATACACCCAAGCTGCAATTCCGATGAGCAAAAAGGCCCCGAGAATGAGCAGCCATGCGACGTATCCTTTATTTACGCGTTTATTGCCTTCCATAAATCTAACCTCCTCCCCTCATTTAAACCTTAGGCCGTTTGTCCACCGGAATATAACGAACGCTCGGATGGGTTCCTAATTCACTCATCAACTGATGTCCACCCATTTGGCTGACTTCGCTTCGCGGATCATTTAGATCCCCAAAGAAACGCGCTCCTGCCGGACAGAGTTCCACACACATCGGCTTTTTGCCCTCATCGATCCTCTCCACGCAGAATGTGCACTTCTCTGTAACTCCGATCGGACGCTGTGGCGTAAACACCAGACGACCATCTGAGCGATAGTCCTTGCCATAGCCCACTGGTGCTTCTGGTGTGTACTCCGGTTTTTTCCAGTTAAAAACCCGCGCGCCGTACGGACAAGCCGCCATACAGTAACGACAACCGATGCAACGTTCATAATCCACCAGCACAACCCCGTCTTCTCTGCGGAAGGTTGCGGATACCGGACAGACTTTTTCACAGGGTGCGTCTTTACAATGCTGACACGAAGTTGGCTGGTAGGCCAATGCCAGATGCGGGAATACCCCGTGTGGTACATCAATGGCTTCAGTTGCTGGCGAAGCAGCTGACTCGGACTCACTCTGCTGAGTCGTTAATACCCGATTC
This sequence comes from Brevibacillus ginsengisoli, assembly GCF_050113715.1. Taxonomy (NCBI): domain Bacteria; kingdom Bacillati; phylum Bacillota; class Bacilli; order Caryophanales; family Paenibacillaceae; genus Brevibacillus; species Brevibacillus ginsengisoli. The sequence goes on along the minus strand of NZ_JBNJQR010000003.1, from coordinate 42,796 downwards.
CAAAAGATTCCCAATGGCTGATTGTTAATGGATTTGCAGCTCACCGCACAGGTCCAACAGCCGATACAGCGGTTCTGATCAATTACCATTCCCCAATGCTTACTCATCCCTCATTCACTCCTTCACTTTCTCAACTTCCACTAAACAGTCAAAATAAGCCGCATTCGATTGAAAATTGGGGACAATGGACTGAGCGGGATTCGCAATTTGATGGGTCAGGTTATTGGGATGTCCTTCAATGTAGTGTTTGACCTGCTTCGTGACCCAGCCGCCTTGATAGCAATTGGTTACCCCAGGTTTGATCCCTTCTGTCAAACGCGCTCGCACCTTCATCTCGCCCCGGTCATTAAAGATTCGTATAACATCTCCGCTCTGAATCCCACGTTTGGCGGCATCCAGTGGATTGATTTCGAGGAATCCCTCTCCGTTGTTATTGATCTCTTTTAACCACGGCAAATCACTGTATTGGGAGTGAGTTCTAAAGCGTGTGTGCGTGCTAAGAAACACCAGCGGGTATTTCTTGAACAGCGGATTGTTGGGAGATGCTTCGCAAGGTTCTTTGAAATCGCAAACCTCTTGTTCATAGGGAATCAAGCGCTCTACATAAAACTCGATCTTCCCAGATTTCGTCGGGAATTGTTTATTAAAGAATGGCACATACGGAACAGTCTCCGTATTCAGACGATAAGCCCCACTCGTCAGCTGCTCCCATGTGAGACCTCGAACCAGCGGATTTGCGTGAGGATCACCAATGTGCAGAATCTCCTTGATGTACTCGTCTGGTGTCTTGGAAAAGTATCGCCCCACTCCCATTTTTTCAGCAACCATTCGGATCGCATCAAGGTTAGACTTGGATTCCCATAACGGCTCGATAATTTTGGGCATATACTGGAGGTAGTGGTTATTTGAGCCTAGCAAATCCGTCTTCTCCAAATAGGTACAGGCTGGCAGGACGATATCAGCCATCTCCGCTGTGGCGGAAAGCACATAATCAGAGACAACCAAGAAATCAAGCTTATCCAAAGCTTTTAACACTTTGTTACGATCGGACATCTGCTGCGCGTAATTATCCACCATAAACCACGCGGCGCGAACCGGATATGGTTTATCCTCAAGCATCGCGTCACAGGCTTGCATCGGAGGCAAATAAGTAAACTGCTTGTTATCAGGAAAGAACCAGAGCGGAATATCATAGGCTGTTGATGTAAACACACCGCTAACAATCGTGACACCTCCGCCGTGTACCCCAATATTCCCCGTCAGGGCCGACATCGTAAGCAAAGCTTGATAGGTCAGGTCCCCTCGGTACCAGTGAGATAGTCCGAATCCTACCTTGATCGCAGCCGGATGGTTACCCGAATAAAGCTTAGCCAGTTGTACGATCGTTTCAGGGTCTACTTCCGTAATCTTTGCCGTATACTCCGGCGTGTATTTGGACAATGTATCCGCTAGAACTTGCATAGCAGTCCTAGCCTTCCATGTTCCAACCGCATGGGTCCCAAACAAAGCCGCTTTACCCAATGTAGGATCGTCACACTTCTTGATCTTGCCGTCTTGTTCATCCACCACAAGATACTTGTCTTCCCCACCCGCTACAATATCCTTGTGCTTGAGAAATTTTTTCGTTTCCGGATGAATGAGATAAGGCGCCACCGTATATTGACGTACATATCCCTCATCGTAGCGTCTATTCTGAATGATCCAGTTCATCATGCCATCAATTAGGGCTGTGTCCATTCCCGGCCGAATCGGCACCCATAGGTCAGCGGCTGCGGATGTTGGAGTATAGCGAGGATCGATTACAATGAGCTTCGTACCGTTTTTCCTGGCCTCGCATACAGTGCGCCAATCTGGAATAGCCGTTTCCGCCACATTATTCGCCCATAGAATAATCACCTTGGAATTGAGATAATCAGAGAATTCATGTCCATCAAACATTCCGCCGCCATTAGCCGGATTCTCCGTATCCACCAACACGTAGTTGAACCCGGCTGGACACGCGCTGTCTCCCTGATTGTCTCCAATGAAGTCCCCGGCAGAGGCCCCAATCGCACTGGCAAAACGGTAGCCTGCACCAGTCACACCTTCCAAAAGCGACAAAGAACCCGTGTAGGGGGCAATCCAGACGGACTTCTCTCCGTATTTTTTCTGGACTTTTTTCAGGTTCTCCGCAATCGTCGAAATCGCTTCCTCCCAACTGATCCGCTCCCATTCACCCGAACCACGTGGACCTACCCGACGATATGGATACTTGATTCGATTGGGACTGTACGTGTTTTGCAGTTGAGAGACACCCCGCAAGCAGATCCGCTTATGAAAATCCGGACAACTTGATCCATCGATATTGGTTTTCCATTCGGCACTTTCAATAAAAGTGGCACGATCACCAACCACGTGGACCAGATGACCACAAGCTCCATCGCAGTTATTAGAATGTCCTGTACGGAAAACCTTTTCTGTCAGCTGAGAGTTTGGTTCTGATCCGGCTTTCAGAAATTTAGCCCCAGGAATTCCTAGTCCGACTGTAGCTGCAGTTACCGCCATACCTTTTAAGAACTGGCGACGCTTCATCTTCAGCATAAATATCCTCCCTGTTTGAATGAATAGTATTACGAGGAAGATATTTCGCTTATGGCATATCTTTTTACCTATGTAGAAATCACAAGAAAAAGGAGTCTTCGTTGTCGAAAACTCCATTGGGTCTTTTCCTTATGATTGATTACATGGATTCCCCTCCCAGCCGCAGCACTTCAAGGGCAATATAAAGATTGCACAAATGATCGACTCGATGTAAATCCAGATTGGTTAGTTGCTCGATCTTTTTTAATCTGTTGCGCAACGTGTTCTCATGAATAAACAGTTCGCGCGCACACTCCGGTATCTGTAGACGAGCTTTAAAATACGCCATTAACGTATCTTGCAAGCCGGCTTCTGTTTCTCGATCATAATCAGATAATTTACCGAGAACCCGTTGGGCAAACTCCTGAAGTTCTTGTGCTGGTTGGCTAAATACAAACTTCAGCACGCCGATTTCATCAAAAAAGCACGGAAAACGATAAGCGAACGCTTTCCCTAATTCCAAAGCCATTTTCGCTTCCTGATACACTTTGTATACTCCATCAATCGAATCTGCAAAAGTCCCCACACCTACTTCCAGTTCGCCAACCCCACTTTGCCTAGCAGACTCCATCAGCTTCTCCAGGAACTTGCTCATGAGTAATGTATTTTTACGCTTATCTGATTCAAACAATGGAACTAGGATTAAAATTTGACCATTTTGGACAATTGTAAGAGGGATTCTCATTTTATTTCCATTACTTCTCCAAGCGATGCTAACGGCATGATCAATCCATGGTTTTATTTCCACTTCTCGTTGGTTTTCCGCACTAACGAAACCAGTTCCCTCTGCTACAACTAAAGCCCAAGCTCCACCAAGATCCCAATTCCAAAACTTGGCCTTATGAAGGATGGCTCGCCTGGAATCAAAATTGTTGTACAAGATATCCCGTAAAAACTCTGTTTGGTAGCGTTCTTCCTCCTGCTGAAACCGCCCCTTCTCTTCAAGCGCAAGCATGACAGTCAGTGCCGATTCCCACAGATACTGTTGATCTTCATCGCTTAGATCAGGTTCACCCAATACATAGAGATAACCGGCAAGATGACTCCCTGAAGACAGGGGAACTGCTAAATACTCCGTTATCACGCTCGCTGAACTACTATCAAACCATTGCCCGCGAATAATTGGGAGCCTGTCGCCATTTAACAGATTCCAATTGTTTGCATCCTGATACTCTGGAAGTGTTGGGCAAAATTCCTCCAATTCAATTCCTGATCCCATTGAATCGTGAAGCGTTAACACTCGACCGGTAGCACTCACTATAAGTACGACACGGCCCAGTCTACTCGCCACCTTGCGCGCATAGTAAGGAAGATCCCGATTGTTTAGTAACGCTGACAGCCATTCTTGTCGAATGCTGATCTCAGTCCTCATTTTCATAGCTTCCCCCCTGTTTCAACCCTTCCTTGCTACGCCGCATTTGACGGCCAACCCTTAACGGATAGTACCGCACGGAGGGTCTGGTTAATTGAACTCTGGGAACATTGGGTAACCTGCGTACCCACTCTGGATTCTCTTTAAAGTTGTCAGGCAACTCAATGAGCATCAGAGCGTTGACCGGACAAGCCCCTACACAATAGGCTTCTTTTCCCTCATCCAATCTGTCGTAACAAAAATCGCATTTATAAATCTGTCCTGACTCTTGATCACGAACCGGAGCCTCGAATGGGCACCCATGCAAACACACCGAACATTTTGTACATTTATCGGTTGCCAGGATCACGATTCCGTCCCGTCGCTTGCGGATGGCTTGCTCTGGACACAGACGCATACACTCTGGGTTCTGGCATTGATGGCAGGCAGATGATAAAAAATATTTCGTCCATTGACCATTTAGTTTAAGTTCAACCTCGTTTACCTTACGTAGAAATACTCCCTTGGGCAAATTCCGGTTCGTTGCACAGGACATCTGACAAGCACGGCATCCTAGGCACTTATTCGGGTCAAACAAAAAGGTTTTTTCAGCCATGCCCTACGCTCCTCGTAATATTGACATAGCAGGACTGAAAGGAGAGACCTGGAACACCACTGCTCAACGTACCCAAATCCGCTTCCCTAAAATCCAACAACGAGTTCACCACTTTGTTTTCCTCATTCGTCATCCCCACATATACCACTAGCACATCATAGGGTACAGAATACGTGTATAAGACAGGCAGCCGAATTTCACCCAGTGCATTATACACGCAAGCTACCCGCCCTTCCTCAATTCCCTTGGCTAATGCCGTGTGCGGATGAATGAGCAGCTTCGACCCTTCTCCTGTCAATAATTTAGATAAGTGTGGGAATTGAGAATTCAAACTGGCATAACTGCGCACACTCAATAGCTGCAACGGATATGCTGATGTCGACTTCTGAACCTGAGCGGGAATTGGGATTTCGGGAACACCTAGACTCTTTGCCCGTTCTGAATAAAATTCATATTTCCCAGAGGGAGTTAAAAAGCGATGATCCTTCCACGGAACATCAGGAAAATCGAGTTGTACCTGATGAATGGCAAGCTCTCGATAGTGCTTAATCCCCCACCCAGAGTAGTAAGGCTCCAATACTAAATCTAGCCAGCCATGTGGTTCAAGCTCTGTCGGAAACGTACTGAAGCCCGGATACCGTTCGTTCAGCATTCTGGCTAGTTCACGGACAATCCAATAATCCGTCCTGCTTTCCCCTGCTGGCTCCATCGCTTTCTGATTGATAGCGACCCCATAATGCCAATTGGAGATCACAACATCCTCATATTCAAAAAATGTCGATACGGGCAGAAAAAAGTCTGCTTGTCCAGCGGTTGCCGTCATTCTCTGGTCCGTAACCACAATGGTCTCAATCTGTTGAAAAACCTTGCGTATGCTTTTACTCTCAGGATCTTGAGCGATCGGGTTTCGGCCACTTACCCACAATAATCGTACGGGAGGAGTCAAACTTGCTAATTCCTTATTTCTCCCGGTACCGATACGTCGATGTCCCTCTATTCCACTTGGATTCACCCAACCCTTGGAACCGGGGGGAGGTGTTATACCAGAATAATTGCCCACCTGCGGGGCTATTTCAGATACCGCATAGTGAACATTCCCACCTGAAATACCGATATTTCCCGTTAGAGCTGCCAAGCTATCAATGATCCGGAAATTCTGACCACCGGAAGGATGATGCTGGGCGCCGATTCCCAGCCAGATTGTGGATGGCTTAACCCCTGCGTAAAGACGAGCCAATTCGCGGATGTCTTGCTCCTCGAGACCGCATCCTTCTGTAATTTCCTTCCATTCAACTGTTAACAGATACGTTCGGTAAGGTTCCCATCCCAAAGTTGCTTCTTTCAGAAACGTATCATCCGTAAGCCCTTCAAGAACAATTGTCTTGGCCATCCCAAGCGCAAGATAGCCATCACCACCTGGCTTAACCTCTACATACAAGTCGCTTCGGGCTGCTGTCGCTGTGTACTGTGGGTCGATTACCACGATCTTGGCTCCGCGTGCCCTGGCTTCATAGACATAACGCATCTGATGGGATGCTGTCCATGCGGGGTTCGCTCCCCAAATCAGGATAAGGCGGGAATTGACCATGTCTTCAGGACGAGGCTTTCGACTAGCCCCATAACTTAAAATCAAAGCATCAATACCAGCCGAATCACAAGGGGTTCCAACCATGAAAGTGACATAACCAATGCTGCGAAAGAATGCTTCAACCGCTCCGTTTAGAACCCCGGTATTTCCTAAATACTTATTGAGACAAACTGGCAAAAGAGTCTTCTCTTCTGTTTTGATTTTTATTAACCGATCAGCTATCTCTCCCAGCGCTTCCTCCCATGAAAGTCTCTTCCAGTTCCCTGATCCTCTACCTGTTTGTTTCATGGGATATAGGACCCTGTCCGCAGATTCTTGTAGATGATGATAGGCATACCCTTTGGCACATAGGGCTCCATGCGTGTATGTATCCTTCGGGAACCCTGTTAGTTCAACAATTTTCCCTTGATTTACTACGGTTCTGATACGACAAGATCCAAAACAGTCTCTTGGACAAACATTGGAAAAGCTCTTCGTCAAGACATTCCCCTCCTACACGCCTGTACGTTCATGAACTGACCCGAACCTTCCCCGTTTTGTACATGAGACACAAGTCATACCGTCCTGACTCAAACTTTCAAAAGTCGATCCACATTGCTCACATACTTTTTTTGCTGTTAGCAGGATCGTATCTTTTTTGGGCAAAATTCCTAGAGTGACAGAAATTGCCTTTTCGGGACATATCTCTGCACAAAGGTTGCATTTGGTACATTGGCTAGGTTGCAACAACATTTTTCCATCCTCAATCTTTATACAATGGGTTGGACATAAAAATGTGCAGGCTCCACATATCGAGCATGTCTCTTGATTGACCTCAATACTTGCAAATTGAAAATCTGGATAATGATGAAGCAGATTCAAGTCTTCCTGATTAAAGCGAAATTGAGCGGGCATTATTTCTTTGAGCAGTGATTGACTTTCTTCTTTCCAGAAAAAAAACAGCTCTCTGCGTGTATACGTGACTTCTTCCTGCGTCAGCTGCTTCTCGACCACACGAAAAGGAGTCTCCCCCAACTTTTCCAGCGATTCATTCGTCTTGCTTAACACGTCTTTCCACTTTTCATTCAATTGTTTGCCAGCGGTTGTTATAGCCTTGATCCCTTTTTTATAGTGAACCAGCAATTCCTTCTCTGTTGGTACGTACTCATCCGAATAAACAAGGTGTTCTCCTATCCGATTTCTTTTCGGATAAATACCTTTAATAGCCTGCACTGGACAAGAAACCAGACATTCGCCGCAATCATTACAGAGGTTGCGATCTATTGCTACTTGTCCTTCATGTAGTAAAAGAGCTTGTTTGGAACAGGCAGAAAGGCATTGATCACAACGGGAATGCGGACTTTTTTTTCGTGTGCAAGCCTTCGAAATTGTAACTTCATAATCAAGACTCTCTATCCATCGACTAAATATCCCCATCATTCACACCTCATCGCATGTGTATCTCCAATATCGGTTGGATTAAAACGATAATTCACATGGAATCATTATACAAATTTCCCATTTGGTATTTGTAACTCCAAATAGGCAGATATTATTACGGTTCTGTGAATTTGATGACGTAGCCAAGGCTCCCATCTCCGAATTTACAAACATACGTTCTTTGTTTTATAATCAGTATGTGGGGAATAATGGTAGTGATCTTTCAAAGATTTAGTCGCCTTTCTACCCATTAAGAAATCTAAGGAGCTGATTCTGCATGACGTTGCGTTTGATCCCTTATTTAATGATGAACGGAAATGCCAAGGAAGCAATTCAGTTTTATGAGCAAGCATTAGGCGCCAAAGTTTTGTTCCAACAAAGCTTCGGTGAAATGCCGCCAAACCCTGATTTTCCGTTACCAGAAGCAGCAAAAGATCTTGTATCACACGCCTCGCTAAAAATCGGCGAATCGGACCTCATGTTTTCTGATACGTTCCCGGGTCAAACACTCCAAAGCGGAGATCAAGTGACCATCTGTATTACTATGAATGATGCGAATCAGGCTAAACAGATTTTTGAAGCCTTACAGCCAGGTGGACAAGTAAAGATGCCTTTGCAAGAAACCTTCTTTAGCCCTGGTTATGGAATTGTTACGGACAAGTTTGGTGTAACCTTCCAAATTTTCACCGAGGGTCATAAATAAACGAGACGACTTCACTCTATCTAGCTAAAAAAAGACGGCTCTGTTGCATCGATTGCAACAGAGCCGTTACTCAACTAATGATAACCCCAAATACGAATCTTCATTGAGCAATGATAATCTCATCTCTTCAAGATAGTTTCGCTGTGACTCAGTGAACGGATGGTTACCTGAAAATTCCCAATGATACACGTATGAGAAAAGATGCCTGTAGTTAATAAATTGATCAATTTGCGAAACGATTTCTATATTCGAATTTTCTTTAAAATACCCGTCCATAAACGAATGGAAAAAACGTTTCGCGAATTCCATCCTCACTTTTCCCTTTTTCATTGTTTGCGCCGAATGATAAATGGCGATGGCTATGTCGTAAGCAAACCAATGGTATTCACTGTCGCCAAAATCAATAATGGATATTTCCCCTTCTTGATACAGCAAGTTTTGATGGTGCAAATCCCCATGAATCAGCCCAAAAGTGCCCTCAGATACTGAAAGATGCCTGAACCCCGCTTGATACTTCTTCCACCTTTTCAGTAACGCGGGTTCTAATGAGCAAATCTCCTTATTGAATAATGGATGCTTAAACCATTGCGGGCGTTGGTTGATTGGCTTATATGCTGTGGCTAGGGAGTGCATTTTCCCCATGACCTGTCCCCATTTGTTAAATAAATCGTTGTTCCACAACTCCTTGTTTTCAACACTGACATGAAACCCGGGTAACTTTTCAAAAGCAATCAAGATATGGTGTTCCGAGATTTCCTTCACTTCATGTTTTTCGTTAAACCGTACGGGTTTAGCGACCCGAAAACCATTTTCAAGTAAATACTCCATCCATTCTACTTCTGATCGAATCGTCTCGATGATCCCGGGTGATTGATCCAAGAGCTTGATCACGATGGGTCTACCACAATTGATCTCCCATACATTGTTGTGATAACCCCCGAGAAGTTTGATTTCTGACTCTTTGCAACCAAATTGGTCACATATCTGATCCAGTACACTATCCTTCAAGATTTTCTTCCCTCCAGTTCTTGCTCAATAAAAAAAGAGCAGGCCAGCTCATCTGTATGGCTGCTGCTCTTTCTTTCGCTGATCTATATCGTTTTCTTTATACTAGAACGGAAACGGAAACTCCTAGAAGCGTGCTGATCACTGGAGGATATACCTTAGGCGCGCTGTATAAGTGCCAGGTGCCATCTTCCGCTTGACCAATCAAACCAGCAAGCATCCAATCTGTATCCAGGACTGAATCTACCCCTTCACCGATGGCGAGATCGATGGTTTGTCCATCCGCAAGCTTAACTTGCAAAAGTTGGTCTTGCTTCGCTAGTACAAGCATGTGTGTCTCTTCCACGTTTTGTGGAGAGAGCGTTCGCTCATGCAGGTTTTGAGAAGCTTCTTTCGCCAGAGTAGACAATAATTTATACGCTTCCGGCAAATCTTCCTTCATATCGCCTAACAACGGTTGGAGCTTGTTGCTCAGATTGGTTGCATATTGTTTATCCACCCATTTGAAGAACGCTGAAAGAACAGAAAGCAGATTGGCAGCCAATGTCTTGGTTAACGAATCACTGCGCTCGGTAACATCCTGGACAAGGAAATAAGCTACCTCTTCTCTTCTTAACTGGTCCCAGGTAAATTCCGGACCAAATGCGCTTCTTACAAATGAACGGAACAGATTCATCGCTTCGTCGTATTTCTTAATGGTTGCGTCCGATTTGCCACCTGTCACTTCAGAAACGAACAAGGCGATATCATCAAGCTGCTTCGATTGAACGGTGTAGGAGCTGTCCGGCAACCCTTGTACCAATGGACGATTCAACAGATTTTGAATATGAACGGATTGAACCGGAAGAGCTAGGCTCGGTCTTAGCATCTCCACTCGCATAAAGCGGGCAGCACCAACACCTAATCGCGCCTCATCCTCCATTTTATCAACCTGATGCTCCACTCTGTCACGCAACTCCGCAACATTGGCGGCGGCAGCCAACAATGGAGGCAGGTTTTTGATTTCCGGATGTGGACTCACTAACCATTTCTCGGCAAAATACGTTTGCACCGCCCATTGAAGGACCTTCTTCGGAAGGGTAGGTTGGCTAGTGATAAAGATCGTTCCTCTGCCTAATTTGGAACCTGTCGAGGTAAGCTTGGCAATCTCTTCGACTGACCCGTGATTCTCGAGCTGAAGAAGAACCTCAACATCCTGAATCTGATCTTCAAATCCTTCTATCCAGACTTGACCATTCACGATTAATACCTCGCCTAACACTTCATGGAGCTCAAGCAATGTGTTATTCAAGGAGCGGAACAGAAATTCTTCCTTGCGAGACGAATATACCCAAATCTCTTCCGAATCATTGCGTTTCTTCATCTCAAAAGACGGCTGTTTCTCCAGAATCTTGCGCAACTGCTCGGTCTCTATATTGGTATAAACACGACGAACCAGACGATCCTGAAGTTTCGGCTGGGTATTCATTCTGCTTGGCTTGCTTTGCAAAATGAGACCATACAAATCGAGTGTATGCGCGCGAAGATCAGTCTTCTGCCCATCTGCGACGGTCAGATTGTGCCCACTCAACCAATCAAAAAGCGCAGGCTTAATACCAGGTTGTACAATCAAACTACCTGAGAAGAGCAGATCGCGTACACCCAATGGCAATAGTCGTCCAATAATGAGTTGTCCGTTCTCGGGGCCAAATACATTTGCGCCAATAATTCGATGCTCTTCTTTGGTCAGCAGATTATGTGCTTTTACTATTTCTTCTTCTACTTCATCAATCTCATAGATCCCAAGAGAAAGTTCAAGGAAGGTTTGCTGTACCGTTCGATCCATGCGCTTGCCATACTGTTTGACGAAGTCTTGAATCAAGGTGGATTTTCCTCGATTGACATCAAACACGAACCAGTTCAGAAAATGAACGTCCCACAAATCGTTATTTGTCTCTTCAATCGTTAAACCAGTGGAGTCAGAAAACCGTTCTCTGGCCTGATCCATCTCTTCCTTGGATAATTGCGTAGAGATGTAACCATTAAAGCGCTCAATCCAATTCATGTACTCATGACGCAATTTTTGTTCCCTCGAGCCCTGCAATTGGGTGATAGGAGTAACAATGCCGCAACATTTTTTATATTTTTTTCCGCTTCCGCACGGACAAAGTTCATTTCTACCGACTGACATGGGGGTTGAATCTCCTTTCATCCCAGCGCGGTATGCGCGGGGCAATTCATCCCACTATATATACCGCATTTAACAAGTATTATTCAAGTTTTTCCTTTTTCCATATTCATTCAATCGATCTTCATATCCGCTAAAGGTTCCCAATGCTCGATGAAAACCTCCAGCTTTTGAACTCGTTGTTCAATCCGTTGCTTTTCCATAATGCAAGTCGATATCGCTTGAAGCTGATTGGTCGCAAACAATTCAACAACCTCCTGCTCCATTTGAACAAGGCGTAACCGATACATCTGGACAACTTCACGCAATAAATTGAACCGTTCCTCCAGTTGGATAGAGATCTCTAGCGTGGTCATTGTTGTTCAAATTGGGCAAGTACTTGGCCCAAGCCAACTACTGTTTGTTCATTCTTATGTTTCTCTTTCATCAGCACTTCAATCGCTTGAATGTTGCTTTCTTGGAAGTGGTTGATAACTTCCTGTGACATTTGATGATTGCGCGCTTCCAAAATTGCCAATGCTTGACGGAGATGTTGAGATACTTCCTGTTTAACAGAAGCATTTACTTGTTGTTGAGTCATATTCATATCGGATTCCTCCTTGGTTGTCATTGATTCTGTTTCTAGTTCAACTACCGTCATTGCAGCAGCGATTTCTTGCAGGGCATCAACTTCCGAGTGGACAACTGTTGCAACCTGCACTTCTTCAAAAATCGTTTCGGGATCAATCAGCGTATCCTTTTCTTGATCCTGCACTTGTTCGACTGATTGCTTCAGGTCCGCATTCAGGTAGAGATTTTCTCCTGAAACAACAAAACGGTCATCTTGTTCAGGCACGAAAATATGCTCCTTAAAAGCAAGCCCCAGTTCCTGTTCAGCCATTATTGGGACATTCCGCAAGGCCGTACGATCGATTGCTGTCTTCACCATCCAGGTATATACCTGATCGTTCATTACTTGCCACTCCGCTAAATACCAACGGGAATCTCCAGCGTATTGAACAAAACGAGGGTCTTTTTCCAAAATAAGCAGTCTGGCAGCCTGATTCCAAGAAAATGTCGTCTGTCTGCGGACTTCCCGCAAAATTTGTTCCATTGACTTAGGGGCGTGTGATTCACGTACATATCGATAGGCGAGGTCGAAAAGTTGATGTGGTTGGTATGTAAGCTCAATGATAGCTTCCGAACTACCTACGCGTACCGGACTTTCCGGCAACGATAACGTTTCATTCAAAACACGTTCACTCGTAGTTGGTTCTCCTATTTGCTCAAGCCATTGGTTTAAGCGATCGATGATTTCATCTTTTGGAAGTGAACGCTCCCCTAGCCGAAAAACCTTCTTGATGTAGCTTGCTGGCGTATAGGTTGGCCGTTTCATGAACATTCTCCTTCTTTAACTAACCAGTACTTTTCCGTAGAGGCGGAATAACCTAGATATTCTACATAAATAAAAAAAATCCTACAACCATAAGATTTTTTTAGCAGATAGAGAGCAAAAAATCCCTAGCGTGTAAACAGCAAAGGAATAACCTTCACTCGTTTACTACGAAGGGATTTATTTTACCACAAGTTTAATAACCTCTCCAAATCTTTCTTTTGAGCGCTGGTGAATAGGTCCACTCTTCCTCTGCCGCCTCGCCTTGAGAGAGCGTCTGTCCCGTAGCATTCATCTTGCTGTCGATCTGATCAAGGTAGTGAAACAGGATGGCTGTCGGTGTTTTCCCTGAAACCGCACTTCCCCAACCAAACTCCGTGTCCCCATGATGGCTGAGAATACAATGCTTGAGGTGCAACACTTCTGGATTGTCACTCTCGATTCCAAGCACCCGGCAGGCGTCACTTACCAAATCAACTCCCATCACCAAATGCCCGATTAACTGTCCGGGAGTCGAATAATCCGGGGCGAATGGGTCCGTTAATTCATACAGCTTACCGATATCATGCAGGATGCAAGTGGACAACAGCACATCGTGGTCTACATGGGGATAGAGAGGGAGCAGTCGTCTGGCTACCTCGAGTAATGACACGATATGCTCCAGCAACCCGGAATAGTAGTTGTGGTGCATCTTCACGCCTGCCGGAAAGCTGATCAATCGGCTTTTGAGTTCCTCGCGCGTCAAGATTTCGTTAATGACGGCTCGGAGTACGGGACTCTTAAGCTCGTCCACCGCGTCCTCAAGTTTCCTCAAGAGTTCATCCAACGCGTAAGAAGATGCTGGTACCAGTGATTCAATTGCTACCTCATCTGAAGAAGAAGCCGGCCGAATCCGCGAGATGATTAGCTGCTTTTTGCCTCGATAGGATTGCACCTGAGCATCCACCTTGACAATCGACTTCACCTGAATCATAGATTTCAGTTCTTCATTTACATCCCAAATTTTCGCGGTGATACTGCCGCTAGAATCTCCCAGTTCCAAATTCATATATTCGCTTTGATTACTGGCGACGCCAATCTCCCTGTTTTTTACGAGACAAAACGATACCAACCGCTCTCCCTCGGCGTAATCACTTAAAAATCTCATCTTTCAACCGCTTCCTTTTCCCATACTTCTTCGTGACCTGTATTTTTTATAAGCGTCTGCACTGTTAATTAGCGCTTCTTCCCAAACAGCACGTCTTGTATTTTGTTCAGAACCTTCTTTCCGATCAGATTGTCCGCTGATTTAATCACGCGAGTAATCACTTCCAACAAATCATCCTGACCGTTCCAATGCTCTCGGACAATCCACTCGTCTACATCGACCAGGATTTTGCGTAAGGCATAAACAGCGAGCACGACATCATCTGTCAAACCAAGCGGCCCCAACAATGCCTCTGGGATAAAATCGATGGGTGAGATAAAGTAGGCAATGGCAATCCCGGCAATGGTCTTGGCTTGCATGGGAACACGCTTGTCCGCCAAAAGACGTGCCAACAGAACAAACAAATCAGGCGCCAGGAGAATATATTGGGCAATACTGTCCTTGACTCCCTTTTCCCGAATGTATGCTTCGATTTTTTTACGAAGCTTGTCATAAAACCGCTGATGCTCTTCCGGTATCTCAATCGGTACCAATTCTACCGGCTCTTTCTTCAAAATAGCTGGCAGATTCGCCGTTTGCTTCGTTGCCTCTTCCTGTGTGTCGCGCTTCTCGCCTTGTTGGACACTGTCTGACATGTTAATCCCTCCCGTTTGGATTTTTGATCGTTAGAGTTGAATTTTTTTGCTTGGCACTCGATAATTTGCGCACGTAGGTTAAGCCCACAATTAACAGGAGCAAACCGCCAAAGAATATCGCCAGATTCCGCGAAATCAAAGCAAATAAAGTGGGCCAACTTTCCCCCAATTGCCAGCCAATCGTCACAAACAGCACGCTCCAAAACAGTCCACCCGTGTAAGTATAGAGCATAAATGTCGGAAATGGCAGCTTGGTAATCCCTGCAAAATAGGCGGTGTACTGTCTTACTCCCGGGATGAAATATCCCATTGGCAGCGCCCACTTCCCAACTCGATTAAACCACTCTTCCGTTCGTTTGTATAACGTATAGCCTAAACCTAATCGTTTTCCATACTTCTCGATAAACGGGTACCCCAATAAACGTCCAATCCAATAGGCAGCCGTCATTGCGCTAATCGATCCCAAATAGCAAGTGAGGACAGTAGGAAAGTACAGAAGCTTTCCTCTGAAAACCAAAAAACCGGAAAAGACCAGCAGTGTCTCTTCAGGCATGGGGGCACCGATGATCCCCAGAAAAAACAAAACATACAGAGAAATGTATCCATATTGCTCGATAAAGCCGCCAAATTGCTGAACAATCTCTTGCAATGCCCTTCACCACATTTCATTACCCATTTCTTCTTACTCATTTTACCATTATTATGCCAAATGATAACCGGAAATCAAAGTAAGGCATTGCATTGACATTTTACGTTCTTAAGTGTAAATTACACATAGGTAGTAAACAGTAATAGTTACGCCTCGCGAAGGAGGGTTTCCAATGGACCAAGATATGGTGAAACCCATAAGAAGCTGGTTGACACCTTATTTACTTCTCCTGTTACGATCATGGGAGACTCATGGATACGATTTAATTCAAAAATTAAGCTTATTTGGTTTTCCCAGTGTCGATCAGGGAACCGTATATCGGACATTGCGCCAACTGGAAAAGGAAGGATTCATCACTTCTGCTTGGGACGCAGCCGATGGTGGCCCCGCACGCAGACTTTATTCAATTACCGATGCCGGGGAACAATTCTTGAAACAATGGGCAAGCGCATTAGGAGAATACAACCGAATGCTGGAGAGCTTCTTCTCTCTTTACACAGGCAAGCCCCTCAATGCAAACTCAGCTAAAGATTCTCACGATGATAATTGATTCAAACGAGTCCATTATGTGTTGGCCGATATGCCAAGAGGAGGAATCAAGATGGCAGAGCAACAACCGATTTTTGCCTTGCAGCAAGCAATGTTTGATTTGGTGGAAAAGCAGTGGTCGGCAGTAGCCAATCCCGTGGTTCAAACAGACGCGTTTGCTGATTGGATTCAAACCTATCTTCAATCAGCGGCTCACTTACAAGATTCGCTGAACAAAACGAGCAGTACATGGTTGCATTCGCTCAATCTCCCTACACGCGAAGAACTGGCACAGACAACGGAGACCGTAATTTATTTGGAGGAAAGAATCGAGAAGCTGGAAGATTCCATTGCCCAATTAACTTCACAGGATGCGCGCATCGTCTACTTGGAGCATGAATTGTCCTCCTTACGATCAGACTACACAGCTTTACAGCAAGCCTTCACTTCACTGTCAGACAAGCTTACCGCGATGACAGAGGGCAGTGTGACAGCCCAAGCCTCTACCACCACAACTACAACAAAACCAAGGAAAACAAGCCGTGCCAAAAACAACACCACTCCATCGGATTCAGCAAATTAACTATCTGCGAAGCCTCAGCCAAATCCTCACGACCTTTCAATCTGAAGGCTTCAACCATAGGACTGTCAATAACAGCGAACCGCTCCTCTCGACGAAAATCGAACTAGCGATTAAACGATTGGAGATTGCGGAATCGCCTCAGTTGGGACCTACTCCAAGAGAGTTGATTTGGCGAAAAAACAAAAGCAGATTGTACCGTTACACCAGCGGGTCTGGAGTTAATTCCATCCCGCTTTTTGTCATGTACGGATTAATCAACAAGCCCACTATCCTCGATTTGTCTGAGCAAGAAAGCTTTATCGCCTTTCTTATTCAGCAAGGGTTTACTGTTTATTTATTAGATTGGGGAAGCTTTGGCCCTGAAGATTCTTGTATCGGGATCTCAACGCTTCTGCTCCATTATCTGCCCAGGGCCATCCGAGCCATGCAAACTGTGGAAGGCCACTCTTCCTATCATCTGCTCGGATATTGCATGGGAGGCACCTTGGCGGCAATCTGGACCGCTTATGCTTCCCGACATCTGGAACGGACATTTGAACCTGCTACCCTTGCGTTGCTTGCTTCTCCTATTGATTTTGGGCAATCGGATGTAATTGACAGTTGGTTGTCCTCCGAACGTCTGAATGTAGAGGCGTGGGCCCATTCTGTAGGGAATGTGCCAGGCGAGTGGGTTACCTGGGGCAATATGTTGATGCGTCCTTATGAGAACATCTTTTTACCGTTGAAGCAGTTAATTCTTCATGGAGAAGATCCTGATTATTTTGGCAAATGGCTTGCCTTGGATAGCTGGATTCATGCATCCGTTTATTTTCCGAAGTCCGCTTTTATTGAATGGATCCGCTGTTTCTATCAAGAAAATCAGCTGATGAACGGAACGTACAGACTTGAGCAACAACCCATTCAACTAAACCAGATCACAATTCCATTGATAGCGGTCATCGCCGAAAATGACAGACTGGTCACACCCGCTCAGGCAGATCCTGTTCTTACAGCGGTATCCAGCCAGACTGTAGAACGCCTGGCAGCGCAAACAGGTCATGTAAGCCTGGTGATTAGCACTTACGCTAAAAAACAGGTATGGCCCAGACTGGTCCGTTGGCTAGAGCAACATTCATAACCCTTTTGTTTTAATCTTCCAATGGCTTGATGCCTTCTTTTTGGGTATAATGGAAATACTTATTAAATTGAACAAGGGGATTTGAAATGTGTGGATCGATACTATAAAAAAATTCAAATGGAGACATATCCATTGGAGAGCAATCTATCGTAGATTAAAGTATGAATACCTCAAACTGATCCGCTTGAAAGGTGATCCTTCCATCATTGCCAGAGGATTCTCCGTAGGGATTTTTGTTGAGTTCATCACCCTGCCTACTTTTGGTTTGGCGTTCATCTTGCTATATCCGATGAATCTGTTATTCCGCTCCAGTGTCTCCGCATCCCTGATTGGTTTTGTGATTGGCAAAATCACGCTTCCCTTGTTTATGCTCTTAAACTTCAATATCGGTAACTTGCTCATTGGTCAACCGCTACAAGATCATATCGAGAAATCACGAGGATTCATTACCATGATAAAAGAAAACCTCCTTGCTTATCTGACAGGCAGCGCCATTATGGGAGTTTTCGTATCAATCGGCAGCTACTTCCTGATTTATGCCATTCTGTTTTTATATCGTAAGAAACGTGAACGCCGTCCTTTGATACAAGGAGACGTGTAACGTAAAAAACCGGTTCCTCCTTTTATGGAAGAAACCGGTTTTTTGTCTATCTGCGGCAATTGTTCAAACGGATGGTACCGCCTTACTTGTTAAACACACCTTTTTGACGAAGGCTTTCCATGATCTCACTAACAGTGTGGTTATCATCCAGCATGCTCATAACAACATCTACTTGATCCATTTCAAGACCAGTAGCCCATAAGCTTTCACGCAATAACACATCGTTAGAACGACGGAAAAAGGATTGCAACGTGCGCAAAACGCGACCTTCGAAGCTTGCTCCAAGTAACAATTCAGTTGTAGACATTAACATCCACCTCTTACACTTCAATAATTCAATCTAAACACATACACTCTATTATGAAGGAAATCGAGACCAGAATCAATGTTTTGCAAGAAATCAATTCCCATCAGCAATTTACTGGCGATTCGCTTCCAGGATCAACTGATCGAGGTTGGATTCATGCTGCCCCATCAAGCTTGGTCCAATTTCCTCTCCTTTATACCTCAGCGTCTGAAACTCCGGCCAAATTTGCTCCTTGCTATGCCCTTGCTCAACAAGACCAAATACTAACTCTCTGACAGCCTCAACGTAGGCAACATCTTGTTCAATTCTTTTCATCATCTCGGAAAGATTCGTCGTGCAATGGCCATGCCCAGGAATCAACAGCTCAATTTCCCTAGTCTCAAGAAGTTGTTTCAGTTTCTTCAGACTGCTCAAGTAGGCTGAGCTGTCATGATAGATAAAGGGAAACTCCAAATCTGAGAGCATATCACCAGCTACCAGCACCTTCTCGTGGACAAAATAAGTAGCCATCATGTCATGTGTATGCCCCGGAGTTGGAATGAACACTACTCCATCACGATTCTCGACTGTACAGTCAGCTGTAATTTGTTGGTTCACTTGAGGAATCAGCAGCTCATGCCCCCGATCCACATAATACCTTGCGTCAAATTGCTTCGCTTTCGCAATTTGTTCTGCCAATTGATCGTCCTTGTTAATCGCCTCATGAGCGATGACCGTAGCATCAGCAAACTCTCGGTATCCGACGATATGATCCCAATCGCCATGAGTAAAGACTAACGAGATCGGACGGTTTCTTTGTATTTCAGTCACATACTGAGTAATCCGTTCTATTTCATGTGGAAAATAAGCAGGATCAAACACATAAATCCGATCCGGTCTCTCCACAATCGTTGAATTGATTTGCCAAAGACAGCTTGTGAAAACAGTAACATTAGAAAATTGTTTCATCACGCTTCTCCTAGATTTCCGGCATTGGGCGGCGCTTATGCTCAGAGATGCGATGCAGGTACTCAATTCTTTCCATAGCGCTCTCCCTGGTCTCCCCTGTGATCAGCAAACGATCCAAATCTTCATAGGTGAAGCCCATCTCTTGCTCGTCTGTTTGACCTTCCCACAAGTCAGCGGAAGGGGCTTTTGTCAAGATTGTGGATGGAACCCCCAAGTGCTTGGCAATAATGCGGATCTCATGCTTGGTCAAGCTGGCAACCGGATTAATGTCGGCTAGGCCATCCCCACCCTTGGTCATGTACCCGACGTAAATTTCACTTTTGTTGCAGGTGTCTACTACCAGGTAGCCTTTTTGGTTGGCTACTGCGTACAGAGAGGTCATCCGCAGGCGCGCTTTGGTGTTTCCTTTGGTTTTATCATCAATGGGCAAGACCTTCTCAATCTCTTCGGTCATCGCGTCATAAGCCGAATTCACGGAGATAGTAACCAAATTCAAGTCAATGGCATCCGCCAATCTTTTCGCATCTTCCGCATGAACATCAAGTGAGTACGCTGGAAGCCATACGCCGATCACGCGCTCTCTCCCCAATGCTCGTACACAAAGCGCAGCGGTTACCGCACTGTCAATACCGCCGGAAATCCCGACGACGGCACCCTTGAGCCCTTTGTCCAAAATTTCTTCACGGATAAACGCGACACGCTTATCAATATCTTGTTCCACTTGTTGTTCGTATTGAGCGAGATACTCTTGAAATTTATCCATTGGAATTCCTCCATTTCATCCAATCAATGGTATCATCCTAACATGTCGTCATCCGCTACGCAATTCTCAAGCTCAGACAGAAAAGCTCCCGTCCCAGCCACCCGACACAATTGCCGAGTTTCCTTTGAACAGAAGCTTTCCCCATGTTTATCGTAAAACTTTTTGGTTTGATACAAGCAGCATTTCTTCCAATTCCTCAACGTCACGCTCCAATTCTCGAATATCGTCCTCGAGTAATTGTTTGAGATGCCTTTTTTCACGTAAAACTTTACGCGTTTGCTCAAGACGTTGATTCATGTCGAAAACTCCCAAATACAATGCCGTTCCCTCCCTATGTAGGATTGCTCCTTCCACCTTACAAGATATGCAGCGGGAGGTCGTTGATTGACAGTCTCCAGAAAATTTTTTCTCGGCAAGCAATCGCTGACTCGTTTTTCTCCAGGCTCCGTTTTTTATCGAAGCTTGGCTAATTCTGCTCGCAGGCGCACCACTTCAGCTTGCAACGCTTGCTTCTCGATCCGGTCAATATCTCGATCCAGATCATATGCGCCATAATTGGCAGTAGAGGCAGAGCTGAACAGATCTTTGTCCTCCGTGTAGCTATAGAAGAGCGGTTCCTTCGGCATAATCAAGGCCATGAGGAAGTACAGGAGAAGCGGAATACCTGTGAACACAATCAACAAAACGACAGCTAGTCTTACCAAGGTTGAATCAACATCCATGATTCGGGCTAGTCCCCCGCAAACGCCAAATAGTTTTTTATCTGTTCTTGAACGGTACAAACGAGACATGATAATCAATCCTTTCTGATCCGTTAATCTTGATACTCTTATCCTACCGATTATCAAGTCTGCTCATAACTGGCTTGAGGGGGATTTGTCCTCCGTCTTAGGTCTGACTTGGATTAGCCTCTTACTTTTGGTTCGGTTTCGGTTGGTAGATCGGACGCGGGATGTCAAAGGTTTCACCGATAGTTCCGTACGTATGTCCAGCCAGTCGGCTAATAGGAGCAAATTGAACAATATCAATCTTTCCTTGTGAATAAAGCGCATCGTCAACATGTACATGAACCACTTCCCCGATGATCAAATCCGAGGCGGCGGGATCGCCCAACGTCACAATTTGATGCAAACGGCATTCGAAATGGACCCGTGATTCCTTCAGGCGCGGCGGTTTCACCATGTGGGAGGAAACCGGAGTAAGTCCGATCTCCTCCATTTCGCTGACACCTGCGGGATAGTCTGCCGAGCTTTGATTAACGGCTTCCACATTGCTTGCGTCCACCATATTCACGACGAATTCTCCTGTCGCCGCGATATTGTGGGCTGTATCCTTCATCACCTGGTTCGGCTTGCGCGCAACCGAAACAGAGATCATCATCGGATCGATGCAGGCGACGTTAAAATAGCTAAAAGGAGCAACATTCACCACTCCGCTCTCGTTCAACGAAGTAATCCAGGCGATTGGGCGTGGAACCACACAGCCGATTAAAAGTTTGTATTTGTCTTGTCGTTCAATCTTGCCAATCTCAATTTCCATAGGGGTGCCCCTTTCTTATTCCGTTTTCGGCAACCAACTGTACATATAGTTACCATCTTCAATTTCCAGAGCCTTGCGTGTCATTTTCAGCGGATTGAAAGTATCAAGCATGACAGCCAGCTCTTGTGTCTCTTTTTTGCCGATACTAGCTTCTATTTTACCTGGATGCGGCCCGTGCGGAATCCCCATTGGATGCAGGGTGATGGATCCTTCATAGATTCCGTTCCGACTCATAAAATTCCCCGCCACATAATACAAGACTTCATCACTCTCTACATTGCTGTGGAAGTAAGGAGCCGGTATTGCGTTCGGATGATAGTCGTAGAGGCGAGGGACAAATGAACAGATCACAAAATTACGTCCGTCAAACGTCTGATGGACAGGAGGCGGCTGATGAATGCGTCCAGTTATTGGCTCAAAATCATGGATGCTCAAGGCATAGGGATAAAGATATCCGTCCCACCCCACCACGTCTAGCGGATGGAAATCAAATTGGTAGCTGTATAAAGTATTGCCCTTTTTCACCCGAACTTCGTAATTTCCCGCTTCCGCATGCGTATCCAATCGTTCCGGCAGTCGAATGTCACGTTCACAAAATGGTGAATGTTCCAACAACTGTCCGTACTCGTTGCGATAGCGCTTGGGCGAAACGATTTCATTCTCTGATTCGATGACCAAGAATCTGGTCTTCTCAGACGAAGGAACAATTCGATAAGTCGTACCGATCGGAATGACCAGATAATCGCCTTCCCGATACGTAAGCGTGCCAAACACCGTCTGCAATTCCCCTTTACCCTCATGGACAAACAACAACTCATCTCCGTCCGCATTCCGATAAAAATACTCCATGGGTTCAGTCGGAATCGAGACGCCAAGTACCACATCCTGATTCCCCATCAGATAACGTCGTCCCATCACAGGATCTTTGCCCGCTGGCAAATCAAACGTGAGAAAATGGCGATGCTTCAACACATCAGATTCCACATACTCCAGATCAAGCTGAGCAAACTTACGCGCTTCTCGTACCTGTGTTGGCGGATTGTGGTGATAGAGGATTGATTGAATACCCGAAAAGCCTTTGGTTCCCATCACCTGTTCACGATACAACTCTCCGTTAGGTTTGTAAAAGGTCGTGTGCCGCTTTTGCGGAAGTTCACCCATTCGATGATAAAAGGCCATCTGATTTCCCCCTTATATACTGATTACTCGCTGATCCGATTGCACAGCACTCCTAGACGTTCTACTTCCAATTCCACGACGTCACCAGGCTGAAGCCATCCGTACTCTTCGCCGCCAAGCTCCAGAATACATCCGCTTCCCACAGTTCCTGATCCAATGACATCGCCGGGATATAGTGGACAATCCTCGGATGCGCGCGCAATCATCTGCGCGAAAGTAAAGGTAATATCCGCAAGGTTCCCGCGGGAATACTCCCTGCCGTTCACTCGGGCTATCATCGTCAAATCATACCGATCCCCTTTCTCGTCAGAAATCCTTACATCGGCAAGCTCATCCGATGTGACGAGATACGGCCCCATTGAGGTGGCAAAATCTTTTCCTTTGGCGGGTCCCAGTCCAACCTTGACTTCCTCCCGCTGAACGTCCCGAGCGCTCCAATCATTCAAAATGCAGAAGCCTGCGATATAGGAATCCGCTTCTTCCACCGGAATGTTGACTCCGCCTTTGCCAAGGATACATGCGACCTCCAGCTCATAATCCAGCTCTCGTGTCGAATTGGGCTTCATGATGCGCTGACCGGTTCCTGTCATCACGGCTGGATTGGAGAAATAGAAGACAGGAAACTGATACCATTCGGGGACCATCTCCAACCCGCGCTTTTGCCTGCAGGTTCGAACGTGTGTCTCAAAAGCGTAGAAATCCCGGAAGCTGGCGGGACGCGGCAGTGGTGGGCCCAAACGAACCTCCTCCAAAGCGATGTGGTGTTCCTTTTCGAATGCAAGAAGATTCAATTCCATTTGCCATTTTTCCCAATCCTCAAGAAGCTGCTGCATCTTTTGTGGAGCTCGGATAGATGATGTAGCCAGATCAATGATGCCGTGATCTGTATATATCCCTGTACTCCACTCCAGTTGGGAATGTGCAAGCGGTTGATAGCTGATCAGTTTCATTCGACACCCTCCTTTAAAAACTACTGAAAAATAAGAAAACCCAGTCCCGCTTTTCACCAGTTGACACCCATCTAGGCATACGGATCCCGTCTGCAAATTTGAGGATGTTCAAAAGACGATAAGCAAAAGACTGGGTGTTGTCTACTCTATTTGAGAGCAGTTCTTTTGACGGAGCCACTCCCCATAGACAGCCAGCGATGCTTTATGTGATTTTATTGATTAGCCGTGTCTTGTTTAACAGCTTCCAAATAACGGTCCATTGCGGAGTGAATCGCCTGCAAGATGGCCCCTTGCGTCGGTGTAAGAAAACGTAAGCGGATTTCCTTTTGCATTTCGTTCCAATTTTCAGGTAATTTGTGTCCGATCACCAGTCCACGCAGGAACTCCTCATTCAATCCCATTAAAAAGGTAAAGGATGCGTCGACCACGAGTCCCTCATCCCGATCGATGACTAACGAACAGGCAAATACCTTTTGGACGTCAGACATTGGTGTTCCCTTCGGCAATTGCGAAAATCCGGTGGATAAGATGTAATTGGAAGATTGGTAACGAAAAGGTGAGTGACTCATCTTAAGCCTCCTACTTCCTATCATAGCGTAAACGCTTTCTTTGTGCCAGCACGGAATACGCCCTATCCCCAAAAACGCTCAACCCTCCGACTTACAGGTCAAGCGCCTTGAGCTGTTTAACAAGGATAGCTATATCGTGTGGCAAAGGTTCCTGGAAATCACACAGCTTTTTTGTGCGCGGATGAATGAACCGTAAACGGACGGCGTGCAGGGCCTGCCTGGTGATCTGCTCCCTGGAGCCTCCGTAGAGATCGTCTCCCAACAGCGGATGTCCCAGATAACTCATGTGAACGCGAATCTGATGCGTTCTGCCAGTTTCCAACCGTAGCTCGACCAAGCTAGCCTCACGTCCTCTCAGCAGAACCTGATAGTGTGTCCGGGCCGTTTGACCATCTTCACGTACCTGGCGTTCGATGATCGAGTCGTCACGCAACCCGATTGGCGCATCGACAGTTCCCTCATTGAGTACAAGCAACCCGTGAACTATGGCTTGGTAGGTTCTTCGCATGGTTTTCTCTTGTTGCATCCGTGAGAATTGCTCGTGAGCCCATTGATTCTTCGCAACCAGAAGCAACCCGGAGGTATCCTTATCCAGTCGATTAACGGGTCGGAATTTCCGCTTCTCTCCTCTATTGAGCCAGTAAGCAACCACCCCATTAGCTAGCGTCCCGCTTAAATGGGTTCGTGTCGGATGAACGACGAGCCCGGCTGGCTTGGCGATGCACATGAAATCATCGTCTTCATAACGGATGGCAAGCGGCATCTCTTCCGGTTCCAGTGACTCTGAGGACTCTTCTGGCAAGATGACGGTGATGACATCGCCCGCTTCTACACGGGCTGTAACATAGACAGGAGAAGAATTAAGCAGAATCTCACCCGTATGCTTCGCCGCGATGAGAAGTCGTCTGGATACCCCGTAACTTTGTTGCAGGACGTCTCTTACTGTCTGTCCGGCTTCCTCCTCTT
Organism: Brevibacillus ginsengisoli; assembly: GCF_050113715.1. NCBI lineage: Bacteria > Bacillati > Bacillota > Bacilli > Caryophanales > Paenibacillaceae > Brevibacillus > Brevibacillus ginsengisoli. The sequence goes on along the minus strand of NZ_JBNJQR010000003.1, from coordinate 17,475 downwards.
TGACGGTAATGCGCAAGAGTTCTTCACTCATGATGTTACTCCTTTACTTGGGCACTTTTGCTTTCCCCAGTATAGCCGCTCCGAATAAAATGAAGCAAGCTTGATCAGCCGGGAAGCCAAGAGGTTTTCAAGATGAGAAAAGGCTTCGTTCCTTTATGCTCTGTTTAAGCTTGCGTGTAGTATCAACTGTCCGCTCCGTTCACTACAGAAGGGATCGACAAGAAAATCACTTCGTTTCTTAGTCTGATGTAAAGAATGCCGACTCTTTTCCTTCCTTCGTTCACTCCGCTTGGTTTCGCTTAAAATGAGCGACGAGCGGACGAAGTCTTTTCTTTTATGTCGATAAAAAAAAACGACTGATCTTGTTGATCAGGCGTTGCCTTTTCCATCTGATTTATCAGCCTTGCTTGCTGAAGGTAATTGAACTGGCCGAGTCAAAATATCCCTGGCTTCTTTGGAAAGGGGTAGTTGCTTATCCGAGATCTGTAGATTCCCTGTCAGAAATTTCTCAAGGCGATCTAGTCGTTTGGCCACTCTTATTCTCACTCCTTCCACTTAGTACCATCTATATTCAGTCGAAAGGAATTCACGTCAATTTTGTTGGAAGGGTGAGATTTTTTATTACTTGTTTTCGTTCAATAAATACGTAATTTCGTAAAGCGCGCCAAGATAGAATTCAAATTCTTCAACACTTAGATTAGGAAACATCTTAATCTCCCTCCTTTTCAAACGATTGTGGTAATAGTGTTGCCAGTAATATGTCTTCGTTATACCTTATTGGAGTTACGGAGGGGAAAAGATTTCGTCCCTAGTGCGCTCTGTGGAAGTTCGCAATGATGTTGAGGAAGTCCGCTCCGCTCACTCCGAAAGGGAGCCGCCAAACGCTTCGCGCCCCTGCGGGGTTGGATGACGGCTCTTATCCCTTTCTCCGTTCTTTACGCTAGGTATCACTTCCAATGATGCTCCTAGTGGACGAAATCTTATCTTACGCTGGTGAAGCAAAAAAAAACAAAAAAACAAACAAAAAACACAATACCAAAACAAAAAAACCGACACCCATGGATGCCGGTTTCTTCAGTTTAAACCAATTACTTCGCTGCTTTAGCCGCTTCGATCGCTGCTTCGTAGTTTGGATGCTCACCAACAGCTGGCACGTATTCCGCGTACACCACTTTGTCGTTCGCGTCTACAACGAAAACGGAACGAGCGAGCAAGCGCAATTCTTTGATGACTACGCCGTAAGCCAAACCGAAGGAAAGATCACGGTGGTCAGAAACTGTTTGAACTTTATCAATTCCAGCCGCTCCGCACCAACGAGTTTGAGCAAAAGGAAGGTCAACAGACACAGTAAGGATCGTTACTCCATCCAATTTAGCCGCTTCTTCGTTGAAACGACGAGTTTGTTGGTCGCACACGCCTGTATCAAGGGAAGGAACAACAGAGATGATGCGCACAGTACCTTTGGAATCATCCAAAGTAACCTCTGTCAGGTTGTTAGCTAATACTTTGAAGTTAGGAGCCTTGTCCCCTACTTTAACTTCGTTACCCAAAAGCGTAACAGGATTTCCTTTAAAGGTAGTAACACCTTGACGTTCAACAGTCATTTTAAAAAACCTCCTCAATATTGCCTGGTGATTGTTATGTATCCCTTACCTATCTTACATCAACTTACTATGTTTTTCACTACAAAAATAGAAGAAACTCCAACAGGATTACACGCTATTGGACACTTCCGATCGATAAAGAGTCTCAAGCTGTTCAATTCGCTTCACTTCATGCTCAAACTCCCAGTCGGATTTGGCGTTCAGCTCATGGCATCTCATCACCGCGTGGTAAAGCGCATAAAGAAAGCTTACCTGCTTCAACTCATAGCGCGAGGTAAACGTCTTTGGGACAATCGTATTCACTAGCTCAATGGAGTACGTATGCTTTTCATGCTTTTGGCTGGTAGGCACTACATACCCCATTCGCTTCAGTATGCTTCCATAATCAAAGATACCCTCATCGTCAAAATCGATGACCTCGTCCGAGATTGCCAAACGATCCAGAAGCATCCCAAAATCCAGCAAATCCAGACTGGCTGGCTTCGGGATGGAGAGAACGGACCCATCAAAGTTTATAAAATAAACTCGGTTCCGATAGGTAAATATCATCTCGTCATCAGGCAGGTCCTCGTAAAACAGCCAATGTTTCTTGGGGATTAACTGCTTCCAGATGGCGACAGGCTCAGTATGATCAAACTCCATCTTGCCATCCCTCCTGTTTTTCTATCATTGTGGACAAAGAGGGATTGGCATATTCATGAAAATACTTTTTCGAACACGATGACAAAATATTTGATGAAGTACCCAAAAGGCCATAAAAGAAGTTGTCCCAGCAAGGTGCCGAATAATCGACCTGCTCCCAACTGAAAAACCGCCGCTTTCAGCTCTCGCATTGGCTCCTTCTCCAATACCACATCATCCAATAATTTGGCGCTAACCGGGTCGACGAAAATGACGAGAAGCACGGTTCCAATCCCATTAATTAACGTAGCCATACTATTGGCCGTCAGTCGGTGATCGGGAATCAATGCGCCAGCGAACAGGGAGGACAAACTGGCAATCGAATAAAAAGCAAAGATCGCCGCGTTTAATGTAAAAAACGTATAAGCCAGCTTCGATTGCTTGATCTCCCGCCAATTACTGCGAAAAGACGGCAGCCAGATCTGTGAAGGAAGCTTGCTAATCGTGCGAAATAACCCCTCGTTTAGTACAATGCGCGGAACAGTCCCGTGCTTGTCTAATTTTAAAGTCCCGATCGCGATAATTCGAGCAACGGAAGGTGTGAACAGAATCCCAATAATTATTCCTACCGACATGGATAGCAGAATCACTCTAAAATCAACCAGCATATCCTGTATGTTTTGCTCACGAATAAGCGGGTCTATAATCTTCGAATTTATCGCGATCACATGGTCTACAATCGAAGCAATCAGTAGACCCTGAACCATCACGGCAAATCGTGACAGAACAACGAGTATATTAAATATTGAGGTGGAGGCTCCAACCCGCCTCGTTTTCGCCCCGGATAACCTAGCCGCGTAAGACACCGTTTCAATACTGCTTATCAGCATGGTGACAAGCATAATCAAGATGAGCTTCATGTATAATCTCCCTTCAAACCCTACCATCCCATAATACTAGCATAAAGTATAACAATCTTTTTCATACTATGAACGATATATTGCAGACACAAGTTTTCATATTTTTGTAACAAAATAATGCTATTGTATAGCCAGGCCAATCCGAATTCGAATCAACGGTTTACCTTCAGAAAAGATTCTTCGACAAAAAGTCGTGTCAATGTAGTTGAATTTTTGTATATTTATTCTATACAGATGAATTGTGATTCTGTATAGAGAGCGCCAAGGGGGAGAAATCGTGAAACAGAGAAAAATCAACCGTCTGCTTGTAGCAAACCGCGGCGAAATTGCCATCCGTATTTTTCGGGCGGCTACTGAGCTTGGAATTCGTACGGTCGCAATCTATTCCGAGCAAGACAACGTGTCCATTCATCGCTTCAAAGCCGACGAATCCTACCTCGTGGGTGCTGGCAAAGGGCCAATCGAAGCCTATTTGGACATTGAAAGCATCATTGAAATCGCTAAAAGAAACGACATCGATGCCATTCATCCAGGCTATGGCTTCTTATCGGAAAATGGAGAGTTTGCCCGCCGCTGCCAAGAAGAAGGAATCAAATTTATCGGCCCATCTCCTGAGCTAATCGAGAAGTTCGGTGACAAGGTGGAAGCCCGCAAAATGGCTATTGAAGCAGGAATTCCTGTTATTCCGGGTACACCCGAACCCATTGAAACCCTGCAAGAAGCTCTCTTGTTCGCAAAAGAGTACGGCTATCCGATCATTATCAAAGGCGTCTCCGGTGGCGGCGGTCGCGGCATGCGGATTGTTCGCAGCCAGGATGAATTACAAGATGCCCTTGATCGTGCCCGTTCTGAAGCCCGTTCCTCTTTTGGGAATGCCAAAGTTTATTTGGAGCGTTATCTCGAACAGCCCAAACATATTGAAGTACAAATACTAGGTGACGAGCACGGTAATGTCGTTCATCTCTATGAGCGCGATTGCTCTATTCAGCGCCGTCATCAAAAAGTGGTGGAAGTAGCGCCTAGCGTTACGTTAAGTGATGACCTGCGGGAAGAAATTTGTCAGTCAGCCCTTCGTTTAATGCAAAAGGCTGGCTATGCCAATGCCGGTACCGTAGAATTTTTGCTCACACCTGAAAAGAAATTCTACTTTATTGAAGTGAACCCCCGCATCCAGGTGGAACACACCATCACTGAACTTATCACAGGTATCGACATTGTGCAAACGCAAATTCGAATCGCCGAAGGACACACTCTGTCTGATGATGAAATCGGCATCCATTCTCAGGAAGAAATTCAAACCAGCGGCTACGCTATTCAATGTCGTGTAACCACAGAAAACCCTGAGAACTCCTTTGCTCCTGACACTGGAAGAATTCTCGCTTGGCGATCCGGAGGCGGTTTCGGGATTCGTCTGGATGGCGGCAACGGTTATCCTGGAGCCATCATTACGCCTTACTACGATTCCCTTCTGGTGAAAATCTCCACCTTCGCCAAATCCTTCGAACAGGCGGCAAGCAAAATGCACCGTACACTTCGCGAGTTCCGCATTCGCGGTGTAAAAACCAATTTGCAATTCCTGTCCAACGTAGTCACTCATCCTGACTTTTTGAGCGGACAGTATGATACCTCTTTTATCGATTCAAAACCAGAGCTGTTTGTGTTCCCTGGTACGCAAGACCGCGGTACCAAGCTGCTTAATTATATTGGCACCACCATTGTTAACGGGCATCCGGGAATGGCGAAGAATGAGAAAAAACCGATTTTTGAATTCCCGCGCATTCCTAAAACCCCCGTTTCCCAACCTTATCCAGACGGAACGAAACAAATTTTGGAACGTGATGGTGCAGATGGTCTCATTAAGTGGATTCAATCCCAGCAAAAAGTTTTAGTCACGGATACCACTTTCCGCGATGCGCATCAATCTCTGTTCGCCACACGTGTTCGCAGCTATGATCTGGTGGCTATTGCCGAGGCTACAGGTAAACTGGCATCTGGCCTCTTTTCATTGGAGATGTGGGGCGGAGCTACGTTCGATACGAGCATGCGCTTCTTGAAGGAGTCCCCTTGGGAACGGCTCCAGATTCTTCGTCAAAAAATCCCGAACATCTTATTCCAAATGCTGTTGCGCGGAGCCAATGCGGTTGGGTATACCAACTATCCTGACAACGTGATTCAAGCGTTTGTCAAAGAATCGGCTAAAAATGGCATTGATGTATTCCGTATTTTTGACAGTTTGAACTGGCTACCTGGCATGCAAATCGCCATTGATGCGGTTCGTGAAACTGGCAAGATCGCCGAAGCGTCTATCTGCTATACAGGTGATATTCTCGATCCTTCCAAAACTAAGTACACCTTAGATTACTACGTGAAGCTGGCCAAGGAACTGGAAAAATCAGGAGCGCAAATCTTGGCGATCAAAGACATGGCCGGCTTATTGAAGCCATACGCCGCCTATGAATTGATTCGCGCCTTGAAACAAGAGATTGGCATTCCGATTCATCTGCATACGCACGACACCTCTGGCAATGGAGGGGCAATGCTGTTAAAAGCGGTGGAAGCCGGTGTCGATATCGTGGATGCGTGTGTCAGCTCTATGTCTGGTCTGACTTCTCAGCCAAGCTTGAATGGACTTGTTGCCGCATTGGAGCGCTCGGAACATGAGACAGGTCTTAATCTGGAGGCTTTCAACAAGCTGTCCGATTATTGGGCGGATATTCGCCCGCTGTACCAAGGCTTCGAAAGTGAAATGAAAGCAAGTAACACAGAAGTTTACATTCATGAAATGCCAGGCGGTCAATATACGAACCTCGAGCAGCAGGCCAAAGCCGTGGGATTGGAAGGCCGCTGGGATGAAGTGAAAAGCATGTACTCCACTGTGAATCACATGTTTGGAGATATTGTCAAGGTAACCCCTTCTTCCAAGGTTGTAGGCGACATGGCTCTCTTCATGGTGCAAAACAACCTGACCGAAGAAACGATCTATGACAAAGGTCAGCGAATTGATTTTCCTGATTCAGTAATCCAGTTCTTCCAAGGCTATCTGGGCCAGCCACCGGGTGGATTCCCAAAAGAATTGCAAGAAGTAATCCTGAAAGGTCGCGATTACTTCACCACTCGACCGGGAGAGCTATTGGCGCCAATTGATTTTGAGAAGGTACAGAAGGAGCTGGAAGTAAAAATCGGACGCGTTCCATCTTTTTGTGACGTTCTTTCTTACATTATGTATCCGCAAGTATTCTTGCAGTATGACCAAAACATCAAAGAGTATGGAGATCTCTCTGTTCTGGACACCTCAACTTTCTTTTATGGCTTGCGTCCGGGCGAAGAAGCATCGGTTAGCATCGAACGCGGAAAAACTTTGATTATCAAGCTGGTAGGTTTGGGCAATCTGCATCCAGACGGCAACCGGATCGTTTACTTCGAATTGAACGGTCAGCCACGTGAGATTCTCATCCGTGACCAGTCCGCCCAGGTCCTGGAATCCCTTCGTCCTAAAGCAGACCCGCAAAATCCGTATCAGCTGGGCGCCTCCATGCCTGGAAAAGTATTGAAGGTACTGGTAGAAGTGGGCGATAAGGTTCGCAAAGGTGAGCACTTGTTAGTCAGCGAAGCCATGAAGATGGAAACTACCCTTCAAGCTCCGAACGACGCCAAGGTAAAAGCCATTCAAGTGAAAGCGGGAGACACCATTGAAGCGGGAGATTTGCTCCTGGAATTAGAATAACGGAAAAGGAAAGAAGCGCTTCGTCATGATTAGACGGAGCGCTTTTTCTTTACTGGCAGGTTCATCCATGGAAGATCTTGAGGGTTTAGCTGACCAGAAGTATAATGAGGTATCATATTCTTTCTAGGAGTGAGCAGACATGAACGCGATCTCTCCTTATCTAATACCTTCCCAACGCTTTCGTTCCTATAATTTTCAGATGTATCAGGCATCATTACGTGCACCGATTATTCCGATTTCCAGTCATTCCTTTCAATCCCTGTATTCAAAGCAGCAGCAATGGTCCCAGGATACTTCGGCCAAGCTAAGTCAGTATATTGAGCAAGCAAACCAATTGGCCAAAGAAACCCGGTCCTTTGATTCTGAACAACCGAACAGCCTGATTAATATGCGTTTGGCTAACTCAAGTAATAAAAAGGAGCTTACCGGATCAGCACAGCCTAAGGCTTCCATGGCATCTTACTCCATAGAGGTTGCCAAATTAGCCAGTAAACAGCAAAATACCGGCAGCTCATTGAACTCCAGTGCTCCTTCATCTGTGCAGACTGGCAAGAATTCGTTTCGCCTCAATGTAGGCGGTCAGGAGCATACGATTTCTTTTGAGGCGTCCAATCACGATTCTAACCTTGAAACCCTCACTCGTATGGCATCGGCGATTAATCAGAGCGAAAGCAGCCTTACAGCTCGTGTAATTCAAAACCATGAACAGAATACCAGCACGTTGGAACTATCCAGCAATGAAACAGGTCTGCCTCACGCTTTCTCAATCTTCGACGTAGAAGGAAACAGTGTGCAAGCATCTGGGATTGGTACGGTTACGCAAGCCGCTGAAGACGCCCAGTACAAAGTAAATGGCAAAAACTATTCATCCTCCTCCAATACCGTAACGGTTGGGGACGCTAAAGATGTGACGGTTTTCTTTCATCAGGTGACTTCAGGACCCGTTACCCTCGAAGTGACGGCGAATGCTTCCAAATTGGTTTCACAAGTAAAATCTCTTATCCATCAATACAATCAGTTCAACACCTACATCCAACAGGAGCCTTTGTCCAAAAGTGTCATTCAGTCGTGGAATTCAAGTACGCAGCGCATTTCATCGAGATTGAATGACATTGGGGTCGACCAACTAGCAGATGGCAGACTTTATGTTGATGATCAGAAACTTGAGCAAAATCTCCAAGACCATTTTGCACAGATTCAGTCAGCTTTAAGCGGTCCTGATGGAGTGGCAACCCTCATGTCTAAGGAAACGAGACGTATTCAACAAACCCCTTTGGTTGGTGCCTATCCATTGCCTTCTCTAAACCCGTATACCAATTATTTATTACCCAATCTGTTTATTCAACAAGCCTCGGCAACCGGGTTGTATCTGAACCAAGCCTTTTGAAATGGAACCGGTGTAAAATAGGAAGTGGTACCTTGTCATGTTGGACAGGTACCACTTTTTTTTACTTCGGATAGACCTAGCTCCGCTTCATAATCGTTTCGATATCGTCTTCCTCCACCTTTGTAATAATGGTTGTGTTGTTATCCTGCCCTTTATTTTTGCACATGACTCCTTGTATCTTATCCACAAATTGCGGCACAGTGTCAAGGATACGGTCGTACAGGTGAGTTTGGTTCTCCAGCGGAATGGAGCGAATTCCTTGTTTACCGACTACGAGGAATGCTACAGGTGTAATGGATACCCCACCCCCGCTACCTCCGCCGAACGGATGACTGTTACCGTCATGATTTACTTGATGCTCATGGTTATATTGGAACTCGCTTCCCCCAGCTGCGAATCCAAAGCCTACCTTGGAAATCGGTAAAATGACGCTTCCATCTGGAGTTTCTACAGGATCGCCAATAATTGTATTAACATCGACCATTTGCTTAAGGTTTTCCATTGTCGTTCTCATTAAGCCCTGAATGGGATGGTCTGCCATGAATGATACCTCCTCTTTAACGTGTAAGCTAATCATGAAGTATAGGTAGTATCATTCCCTTATGAAATCGTTTTAATGAATCGTCAACTAAAAGGGGAATTATTGGTTCGTGGCAAATTATTTCGTACCATCACACACCCGTTAAATCTCATTCCAGAAAGTCACTTCATCAATAGACAAACGGGTTGTCGGATGTCCGGGTTCCACCGCTTTACCAATGGCAATCAACATGATCGGGACATACCTTTTGGGAATTTGGAAAACTTTTATAAATTCTTGTTCATCATAGCCGCCCATTGGTACCGTGTCGTACCCTTTCGCTTTGGCGATCAGCATCAATTGCATCGATACCAACCCGCCATCAACCAATGCAATTTCTTTGATGATTTCTGGGTCTCTGTTGGAATACGATTTGGTAATGTTCCCAACAAGCGTCTGTTTAACTTCTTCGGTCATGAAGCCTTTCTCCACCGACTTTTGGTAAATTTGTTCTGATTTTTTGTAGCCTTCATAATCACCCAATACAGCGATGATTGCAGATGCTTCTACAACCTGCTGTTGATTTCGCGCAATCGGCAACAGCTTCTCCTTAAGCGTTGGGTCGTCAATGACAAGAAACCGCCACGGCTGAAGATTTGAACTGGAAGGCGCCAAGACCGCCTGAGCAAGCATTTCCTCCATCTCTTGTTGTGGAATTTTCCACGTAGGATCGTAGTGTCTCACAGATCGGCGTTCCTGAATTACTTGAAAAAAATCAACTGCTTGTTGAGTAGGATTCCCCATATTCCATCACCCTCCAATAAATTCTTCTCCTCAAACTAAATACATGCTTATCGACTGCCTTTTAATTTGATAGTTCGATAAATATAGTACTATCATAATATATCTCGGTATTATTTTCCAACAATATTTTTTCTGAATTTCAAATCGTATTACACATTGATGTTCTTCAAGCGCTATGCTACATTTTGGTTATGAGAACACCTTATCAACCAACCGTTAACTGTATAAAGCTGACCTGTGTCCTTCATGCTCTGAGTGATCCTACTCGTCTGAGGATTGCTCGAAGTTTGTATCAGGATAGTGAGCAATGCCCTTCTACTTTTTTAGAAATGAATGTTGCCAAGTCCACTTTATCCCACCACATAAAGGTGCTACGTGAATCAGGAGTCATTAAAGTACGAATTGAATGCAAACAGCATCATTATTCTCTTCGTAAGGAAGATCTGAATGCGCTTTTTCCAGGTCTGCTGGAAGTCATTTTTCAAATCGATGAGGAACGAATCTGATTGACCATGCAAGTTACCATTTGGCGATTAACAAAACAAGGCCCCGCTTTTTTGCAGGTGCCTTGTTTTGCTTTGCTTTTAGCGTGAATTCGCCGTTCTTAAGCTCTGGATGGAGTCGTTTTCCATTTCCGCTCGCGTCCTTTTCGAAGCTTCAATAAAATACGAATTCCCGCGACAATGATATGTCCAACTCGAACAGTAAAAATGCACCGCACTTCTGTCCGTACCCCGATTCCATTCCATTCAGGCTGTACGCTTAAGCGTGGGAACGTACGCAAGGTCACATACCTGGTCAAACTCGCAAGGATCATGCTCTTCACGCTCCAGACGATTCCCGTCAAAGTCCCGGTGGCTGCCGCATCCCCTATTCCCACTTTTGTATGCCAAGCAATTTCTTTGCATTGCAAGTGTTTGAGAAAATCACGTAACGTTGGAAAAAAATTATGTACTTGATCAATTATTTCTTCATAATGATCCGTCCAATATTTAATCGTTTCATCGGTTATGAATAAATCATCGGAAGGAGGTTCGGCATTTTTCGCGCTCGTTTCTACTTCTCGTTGTAGCTTTATCTTACCGGATAAAAGCTTGATGACGGGTACTTCATATTTATAGCGAATAAGTCCAAACCAAGCGGTCACTTCGATCACACAATGATCCTGTTCTCGAATCCGTTGGTAAGAAAACAGTAACCGCACACGAGTTATAAAAATGAGGGCGATCAAAAGCATCAAGATCATAATCATCAGTAGGGCAATCAAGAAAATCCCCGCCTTTCCTAAATTTATTATGGATAGAATGGAGGGGAATTATGTTAATACAAAAGAGTCCCTTTCAGAGGACTCTTTCTTCATCCAGGTATTCAATTAGTGGCGTCCAGACAATTGTTGTTCTGCGAAGGAAACCAAACGCTTGGTAATTTCTCCTCCGACCGAACCGTTTTGGCGAGAACTAGTATCTGCGCCAAGTTGTACACCAAACTCAGAAGCAATCTCGTATTTCAATTGATCGAGAGCCTGGTTTGCTTGAGGAACTAAAAGGTTGTTACGACTTCCGCCTTGATTTGCCATAACCTTTCATCTCCAATTCTGTTTGAATATTTTGCTACTATTGAGTTGTTAGTAGCATTCAAGATTAGCTTGTCCCAACCTTCAATGCCACTAACAACCTATGCCTCTTGTCTGTAAATTTAATATGCCTAAACAATTAAGGGAGCATTCATGGTAATTTTAGCTAGACTCTATTGAGGATATGATCAGCGATATCAAAAGCCGCATCGGGCTTTCCGTGCTGTTGAATCTGTGAACAAGTATGCTTCCATTCCTCATTTCGGATCAGCCAACGGTTAATGAATCGGGTAATATCATCAAGGGAAGAAGCTTCAGAAGTGACGCCGATACGCTCAAGAAACCTGCTGTTGCGTTGTTCATGTCCCGGTAATGGGCGATAAACAATTAGAGGCGTTCCCATGGCCATCGCTTCCGAGCAAGTTAAACCTCCTGGCTTACTAATGACCGCATCAGCTGCCCCGATATACGCCCACATCTCCTCCACATATCCCAAAATATGAACCGTATGCGGAGCGGTATCCGTTGGTACAAACTCTCTGAGCATCTGGAAAAGGGAAGCATTCTTGCCAGTAATGATCACAATTTGAAGAGGCCGACCTGACTGCAGAAGTCTTGCTAATAGCGGCAAGAAATCCCCATATCCATCTTCCCCTCCTGTTACCAGAACAGTGAAGACGGTTGGCTTCAGACCGATCTCTTGTTTCCAAACGCTTTTATTCCTCCCATGATTTGCAGCAAACGGCGGACGTAACGGAATTCCATATGAAAAAATCTTCTCGGAAGGAATTCCATAGTAAACTTGCAAAGAAGAACTCAGCTCCTCGTGAGCAACCACATAAAAATCAACCTCGGGATGAACCCAGAAGCTGTTCACGTAATAATCCGTAGGCATACTTCCCAACACAAACGGTACGGAAGACATCTTTTTCGCTTCCGACAAGGCAGCCAGACAGTACGCGTGTGTGGCTACTACGGTATCTGGAGCAAACTCTTCAATCACCCGCGTTAGCAAACGTTTGCCGAGCCACTTCCCTAGCGGTTTCTTCATCGCTTTGCCCCAGTTCTTTTCTTGCTGATACAGTTTTTCCCATAGCCCGGGCGTATAGCGAAGGCTTGTCCGATACGCTTTGCAGGAGAGCTTCTGAAGCAGGGGACTGACCGTTCGAAGTCCACTGATGACTTGAACTTCAATGCTTGAACCGTTAGACGCTCGCTTCTCCAATGCTTGCTTGAGAGCGGAAGCGGCAAGTCTGTGACCACTCCCCGCCCAGTCTTCCGTGCAAATCAAAATTCTCCGTTTCATTATTTTCATTCCCCGTCTATTGTGAAGTAAGGTACCGATTCAATAGCTCTTCTTTTGACATGTAGACTCGTTTCAACGGGATATTTTTATCAAATGTCTTCAAACGCTTTATTCCATCTGGATGAATAATTCTTAACATCAATCGCAAATACCAGCGCTTATAGCGAAAAAACCACGTCATCGGGACATCCGATATGGAGAAGCCCAGTTGTTCAACTCCTTTGTATAGCATAGTCGTGCCAACGATCCCTTTGATCTCATCCGCTCGGGGGTGTGCAGCAAGAAAAGCGGCAAGCATCGGCAAGGACTCTGTAATTTGACGACGCAGTAGCAAAATCATGCGAGTATCGTTCTTAATCCCTCTGCACAGGTTGGCAAATAGGTAGTTATGTATATGTAATTTGATAATAAGATGGCCGGACTCAATGGTTTGCTTGCTTGAGGTCGTGAGGGGTTCCCCACTGTAGTGGAGAGTAACGACACGAAAGATATTTTTCCCCTTCTCAATGTATTGAAGGCGCGAACAATTTTGGTAAATCGTATCCCAGATACCCCAAAGTGATAGAATACCGGTATTCATTGCATCGGTTCCTTTCTTTTTTGCCTTTATTATTACCCGATCAAAGTGAAACTAGGCATCTTACTCCGCTAGAAAAAGAAAAAGCAACACAGAAGGAAATTCGTTCCTTCCTGTCTTGCTGTCTTACTTAAGATCTTTACGCTTTCCTCATGAACCTGCCGATCATGATGACTGCCATGGTCGCCAATAGCGGTATGACCATTTCAAAAAATGGCATCGCATACATAAAGCGGCTTATATACGGATCTTCCACACACATTTCCGCTGCTGTATAGGCTAGAATAGCGGAGCCAACGTACATGATGAAAGGAAATCGGTTGATCAGTCTCGCAACGAGGGAGCTTCCCCACATCAGCAAAGGGATACTTAATCCCAACCCAAACAAAACAAGCCAGACATCTCCGTGTGCAGCACCGCCTACCGCCAGCACGTTGTCCAAGCTCATGATGAAATCCGCCAAGATGATGGTCTTGATCGCTTGGCTAAGGTTGCGGCCGTACGCAACATCACTGGTGTCGGATTCATGTTGCGTCAAAATTTTTATTGAAATCCAGAATAACATCAGGCCACCGAATAATTTGAGAAATGGAATGTTAAGCATCCAGGTAGCCATCGCAGTCAGACCTACCCGTAAGATAACAGCTCCCAAAGTCCCATACAAGACGGCTTCTTTCTGTTCCTTTGGCGCCAATCCTCGACAGGCCATACCGATGACCACTGCATTATCTCCACTCAAGACCAGATCGATGACGATAATGTTAAAAAAGGCAATCCAGTAGTTGCCGTCCATTTTCATCCTCCACGCACGAGTTTACTTCTTACTTTTATGCGAGATTGGGACGAAACATGACAAGCCGTCAGAGTTTAAACTTAGGCTTATTTGCTCAATTTTACTAGACACTATACATGATTCAAGATCGAATACTCAGAAATATTGTCGGAAAATGAAGTTTTATCTTCCATTAATTAGGTGCAAAGTTGCTTGAAATTTTCCCCATACTTCCCTACGATAAAACATGGGGTGAAAAAAGCTGATGATGGACACAATTGTTATAAATCTTGAAGAGATCACCAATAAAATTCTCACCTTACGTCCTTTAATCGCCGAAAAATGGGTGGAATCAAACAACCAGCATTTAGAGAATGTCTCTGTACCTCGTTCTTTTATTGATCGCAGAACGCAAATTATTGCCAACTCGTTGATCAGAGATGTCTCTGAAGAACTTTATACACTTTCATTAGAAAACGGAAACTGGTTTCGATCCGTTGAAATGCCGCTATCGGTGATTTTGAGAACTCATCAAATTTATCGAAATGTTTTTTGGAAAGTAGTCACTCCAGCTATGATGGAGTGGAATTTGACGTACAAAGAAATTAATTATATTGAACATCGCATCGGAGAAATGATGGATGAGAGTCTCTATCTGTCGATCTATCACTTTGAACAGCTGGTGAATGAAGAGCTATCCCAAAAGGAAGAAACTATCTCATATCTTCACAAGGACAAGCTCACGATTCTGGGAAAATTAGCGGCCAGCATGGCTCACGAATTACGTAATCCTCTGTGCGCGATTGAGGGATTCCTCAAATTGATTAACGAATCCATTGTCGGCCAAAAAGATTTGGAATCCTACATCCAGGTCATCATGCATGAATTCGATAATTTACACCGCCAGATTACCGGGTTCTTAAGCTTCTCCAAAAAACCAATACTGGATGAAGTATTCAAAAAAGTCGATCTTCACGATTTGCTAAATGAACTGGAGATTCTGATTACCCCGCGCTTGATTGCCGAAAACATTATGTTTACACGTAAAATAGAATCCAGAACAATTGATTGCTATCAGGAAGGGTTGAAGCAAGTTCTCGTCAACCTGTTCAATAATGCCATGGATGCTATGCGAAGTACGACCGATGACAAAGAAATCATTATTTCTAGTTATTCTACCGAGGCCGGCGTCCATATCGTTGTTCAAAACAACGGAGAACCCATCCCTAAAGAAATTGCTGCTCAACTGTTTCAACCTTTCTTTTCCACAAAGGATAACGGTACCGGGATTGGACTTTCAATCTGTAAAAATATTATTGAAAAACATCACGGAAGCATCCGTTGTGAATCAGATCCGATGTCTACTCAATTTATTATTGTTTTGCCCCATACGTATGAATAATCGATTAGGCTTCAAATTTAGTGGAAATACTTGCCCAACGAAAAAAGGATCGACGCGAGGGTCGATCTTTTTTTATGCATTCCAGAAACCTTAATACTCCAAGATATTAAATTTTCTTACGCGTTAAAAAAACCTCTTGCTCATAAGCAAGAGGTCAGGCAAGAGATCAAATACCATTGGGCAAGCGATCTTAGCCTTACTCTACACGAAAACATACGTTTCTACCACGTTTTCTTTTCTACAGAATTCGACAGTTGTCATTTCTATCCTTTATCGCATGAGGCCACTAATCATATCGATTACGCCGTGCATTTGCGTGATTCGAAATCCACCAGGCTTCTGGTTCTTGTAGATCGAGTAAGTCTTTGATGTTGGGGGTTGCTGCGGTGCCCGATCGTAACGATCTGCACATCCACTAAACAATAGCATTCCTGCCATCACGATTATCGTTGTTACAAGTTGTGTCTTGCGCATGTTGTGCCCTCCTGTAATCTGGAGTCTTGTTTCTAGTTTTGGCACAATGTAAAGAATTAACGCAAGGAAAAATTGGACAAAAAAAAGCAGACATTCCGTCTGCTTCGTTTATTGTATGGAGCGGGTGATGGGAATCGAACCCACGCGACCAGCTTGGAAGGCTGGAGTTCTACCATTGAACTACACCCGCATGATTGGTGCCGAGGACCGGACTTGAACCGGTACGGGAGAAACTCCCGACAGATTTTAAGTCTGTTGCGTCTGCCTATTCCGCCACCCCGGCAACTTGTGATTGAATGGTCGGGAAGACAGGATTCGAACCTGCGACCCCTTGGTCCCAAGCCAAGTACTCTACCAAGCTGAGCTACTTCCCGACATTTACTATGAAAGATAAGATGGCGTGCCCTGAGAGATTCGAACTCCCGACCTTTTGATTCGTAGTCAAACGCTCTATCCAGCTGAGCTAAGGGCACATATTATGGAGCGGACGACGGGTCTCGAACCCGCGACCTTCGCCTTGGCAAGGCGACGCTCTACCAATTGAGCTACGTCCGCATTTGGTGCGGTCAAGAGGACTTGAACCTCCACGGTGTTGCCACCACTAGAACCTGAATCTAGCGCGTCTGCCAATTCCGCCATGACCGCAGATGATATGAGTGAAAATGGTGAGCCATGAAGGACTCGAACCTTCGACCCTCTGATTAAAAGTCAGATGCTCTACCAACTGAGCTAATGGCTCATACCATCTAATGAATGGTGGGGAGAGACGGATTCGAACCGCCGAACCCATAGGGAGCAGATTTACAGTCTGCCGCGTTTAGCCACTTCGCTATCTCCCCACTAAATAGTGGTGCCGGCGATAGGACTTGAACCCACAACCCCCTGATTACAAGTCAGGTGCTCTACCAATTGAGCTACACCGGCATATCAACTTTCATAGTATAACATACTTCAGTTAATTTTCATAGTGCCAATTATATCTTTCAAGAAACTCTTGTTAGATAAAATGGCGGAGCTGACGGGACTCGAACCCGCGACCTCCGGTGTGACAGACCGGCGTGAACTCCAACTTCACCACAGCTCCATGATTAATACGTTTACCTGAACTTCGAAGCTATTTTCGACGTAGTGCAGGTAAATTTGGTTGCGGGAGCAGGATTTGAACCTGCGACCTTCGGGTTATGAGCCCGACGAGCTACCGAGCTGCTCCATCCCGCGACGACCATGGATGTTCGATTGTCGACGTTGCAACAGGACGTTGCGCATTTAGTCGACCTTCCTTAATCCAAAGATAAGTATAAATGGTGGAGGCTGACGGGATCGAACCGCCGACCCTCTGCTTGTAAGGCAGATGCTCTCCCAGCTGAGCTAAGCCTCCGAGATTTTATGGTGACCCGTAGGGGATTCGAACCCCTGTATGACAGCGTGAAAGGCTGCTGTGTTAAACCGCTTCACCAACGGGCCATTTAATAATCCTATGGTGCTCCCGACAGGAATCGAACCTGCGACCTCTTCCTTACCATGGAAACGCTCTACCGACTGAGCTACAGGAGCAAATGGCTCCTCAGGACGGACTCGAACCGCCAGCCTACCGGTTAACAGCCGGTTGCTCCACCATTGAGCTACTGAGGAATATAGAAGATACCTTTGTACCTTCAAAACTGGATACACTCGATATGCTAAGAGATTAAAACGTGGATAAGTCCTCGACCGATTAGTATTCGTCAGCTCCATGCGTTGCCGCACTTCCACACCGAACCTATCAACCTCATCGTCTATGAGGGGTCTTAC